>JBDTIS010000167.1:0-26818 GCA_039936235.1 Burkholderiaceae bacterium
GCGACTGTCTCGGGTCGTCCTGCATGATGTAGCGGACGATGACGTTGGTATCGAGGCCGGTCATCGCGCCGATGCACCACGGCGCGCGATCGCCGCGTTCATCTGCTCGATCGTGACGGCCTTGCGCGGCTTGCCGAACATGCCCTTCAGCGCGGTGACCGGCTTCGTTCCTGCGATCATCTCGAAACGGCCGGGCGCGACCTCGACGAACTCGACGCGGTCGCCGGCGGTGACGCCGAGCGCGTTACGGACTGCGGCCGGGACCGTGATCTGACCCTTGCTTGTCAATGTCGCAATCGCCATCATCGATATCCCGGGTTTCCCCTATTCCTTACTTTAAGGTAAGGAACCTGTTCACGCAAGCTTCGCCTCCCCCATGCAGACCAGCGCCGATCTAGCCTTCACCGCTCCGCCCGCCCTGCCGTTTCAGGTCATCGCCGATCGCGTCCGCGATCACGCGCGCGAACGACCCGACCATGTCGCGCTGATGCAGGGCGACGACGTACTCGACTACGCGGCGCTGGATGGGCTGATGGATCGCATCGCCGCGTCGCTGCAACGCGACGGGCTGCGGCCCGACGACGCGATCGCGATCTGCGCGAGCACGTCGGTACGCTACGCTGCGCTGTATCTCGGCGCACTGCGCGCCGGTATCGTGGTCGCGCCGCTCGCGTCGTCGGTCACCACCGCCAGCTTTGCATCGATGCTCGACGATGCGCAGGCTGCGCTGTTGTTCGTCGACGAAGCCGCCGCCGCGGTGCTCGGCGGCGTCACGCGCGACGACGTCGTATCGATCGCGCTGGACGCAGGCGGTCCCGGTCGGGCCTTCGACGACTGGCTGATGCCCGAAGGCGCGACGCCGCGACCGGTCGACGTTCGGCCTGACTGGCCGTTCAACATCATCTATTCGTCCGGCACGACCGGTCAGCCGAAAGGAATCGTCCAGTCGCACGGCATGCGCTGGACCCATGTGATGCGCGGCAACCAATACGGCTACAGCCCGGACGGCGTCACGTTGCTGGCGACCCCGCTGTACTCGAACACGACGCTGGTCGTCTTCTTCCCGACGATCGCGTTCGGCGGCACGGTGATCCTGATGGCGAAGTTCGATGCGGCGGCCTACGTGGCGCTCGCGCAGCACCACGCGGTCACCCACACGATGCTGGTGCCGGTGCAGTACCGCCGCATCATGGCGCTGCCGGACTTCGACGCCTTCGACCTGCGTTCCTTCCACATGAAGTTCTGCACCAGCGCGCCGTTCGCTGCCGCGCTGAAGGCGGACGTCCTTGCGCGCTGGCCCGGCGGGCTCGTGGAGTTCTACGGAATGACCGAAGGCGGCGGCACCTGCATGCTGCTGGCCCACGAAAACCCCGACAAGCTGCACACCGTCGGCCGGCCGGCCGACGGCCATGACATCCGCCTGATCGACGATGCCGGCGTGGAGTTGCCGCCGGGATCGACCGGCGAGGTGGTCGGCCACTCGGCGGGGATGATGAGCGGATATCACAGGCAGGCGGCGAAAACGCGCGAGGCCGAGTGGTTCGATCCGGACGGCAAGCGCTTCATCCGCACCGGCGACGTCGGACGCTTCGACGCGGACGGCTTCCTCGTATTGATGGATCGCAAGAAGGACATGATCATCAGCGGCGGCTTCAACATCTATCCGAGCGACCTCGAGGCGGTATTGCGCGCGCACGCAGCGGTGGCCGACGTCGCCGTGGTCGGCGTCCCGTCGGAAGCCTGGGGCGAGACGCCGATCGCGTTCGTCGTCGTCCGCGAAGGGATGCACGACACGGCCGCCGGACTGATGGCCTGGGCGAACGGTCGCGTCGGCAAGACGCAGCGACTCGCGCGGCTCGACCTCATCGACGAGTTGCCGCGCAGCGCGATCGGGAAGATCCTCAAGAAGGACCTGCGCGAGGCACACATCGCCAGCGGCGAAGCGCCGCGCTAGCGGAGCACGAGCAGGCGACCGAACGGCTGCATTGCGTCGCGATGCGATTCCGGTACCGCCCACAGCACCGGGCAGGCCGGCTTGTAGCCGGCAAGTCCATCGAGATCGGTCAGCACGATCGCCAGGTCCGGACGATGACGGTCCGCTTCCTCGAGCAGCGGCGTGAAGTCGGTGCGGCCACCGCCGTCGAACGCGATGTCGCGCAGGTCGCTGCGGCCCGGTTCGAAGCGCGTCACGCGGCGCACGCGATCGTCGCCGATCACGATCACCAGTCCGGCCTCGAGTCGTCGCGTGATCGCCTCGATCTCCGTGGCGAACCGGCCCATCAGGTCATCGTCGATCGAGCCCGACACGTCGACGATCACGGCCAGTCGCGGCACGGACTGTGGACCCCCGAAGCCGGGCTCCCAGGGCATCCGCCGTCGCGGGCCTGCACGACCCTGGTTCGCGATGTACGAGCGCGTCGGTCGCGACCAGGACAGCGCCGGACGATGCGACAGCGCCCGCGCCAGCTGCGTACGCAGCACCTGCTCCCACGGCGTGCGGATCTGCGGCAGGTCGGCGATCAGCACACGCAGCAGCGAGAAGTCGCCGTCGCTCGCATGGGCGCGAAGGAGGCGCTCGTTCCACATGCGCGTCTGGTCGGCCTCGCGCTCCGGGGCCGTCTGCGAGTCAGGCGCCGGCATCAGGTCGAACACGACGGCGGCGCCCAGAGATCGCGCCGCCGCCGCCTTCGTTCCATCTCGTAGCTCGGCGCCGCCGCCGGCACCGTCGCGTCCGTCGTTCGCCGCGCCGTGGCTGCTGCCCGCGCCGCGCCGTCCCCCCTGCGCGAAACGGCGGTCGTCGATCGCGCGATACAGGCTCTCGACATCCCATGCGAGCAACGCTTGGTCGACGCCGACCCGAATGTCGAGCGCGCGAACGAGCAGCTGTTCGACGAACACCGATCCGGCCGGCAGCCTCAACCATCCGAGATGACCGAGCGTGCTGTTGACGATCGCGTCGGCGCAGATGTTGAACAGTCGCAGGTCGACGTCGCCGCGCAGGTGCTGCTGCCCGACGTAGCGATGCGCATGACGCAGTGCGATGTGCAACACCTCGTGCGCGACGAGCCCGGCCTGCAGGTCGATCGCCAGGGCTTCGAAGCCCGTCCCGTAGCGGATCGTCGTTCCGTCGGTCGCGATCAGCGGGCCGTCCGCGACGTCCTCGTGCCGGACCCACAACGCGAGTCCGCCGGTCGACGGCGCGAATTCCACGAGCCGCTGGATCGCACGCGTCCCGCGATGGCGATGGATCGCGTCGCCGTCAGGCATCGGCGTGTTCGACGCGGCGCCGGTCGACATAGCGACGATAGGCAGCGCTGTCGAGCACCGCGACCTCGAGGCCTCGCTCGAGCGCCTTCTGCAGCAGCAACTCCATCGCGAGCGTCTGCGACTCGCGGATCGGTAGCGCCACCTCGCCGCGTGTATCGGGCAACTGGTCGACGATCTCCATTGCTCGGACCATCGTCCGTTCGTCGACCGCGGCTGCGAGCAGTCCGTAGACCATCCCGTACAACCCGTCGAGCGTCGACGGCAACAGCGATGCGGTCTCGTCGCCGCGTCGCGCGGAAATCAGTCGCAGCACGTCGGCACCGGCACGCAACTCGCGCAGTACACCGAAGAACTCCGCCGCGTTCGCGGCGCCGACGCGACCCTGCACGAACAGCCGTCGCGCCGCCTCGCTGAGGTTCGACTTGAGGATGTTCGAGACGTCTTCCCAGCCGCGCGGACTCGCGCCGACGAGATAGTCGTGCGCGAGCTGCGACTGCGTGTCGTCGAGCTTGTCCGGGCGCACGCGCAGATAGGCCATGACTTCCGGCGCGAAGTCCATCGCGATCGCGTGCGCGAGGAACGCATCGATGACGGTCTGTACGTTGAAATGGAACATGCGGTCGGCCAGCGCCGTGCCCATGTCGTGCGACACCGCGCCGTGGAAGCTCGCGTTGCCGGCCGCGATCACCTGCCAGCCGTCGGGCAGCACATAGTGGCCGACGCGTCGATCGAGGATCAGCGAGTACGCCGAGATCTGCAGCCGCTGATCGGCCGCGGTCAGCTCGTCGAGGAACAGGATGCCGTCCGGCTGGTCGGGCGATGGAAGGAATTCGGGGGGAAACCACACGGTCTTGGCGAGCACGTCGTCGGCATAGATGGCGCCGCGGATGTCGACCGGTTCGATCGTCGTCAGCCGCAGGTCGACCAGCGGCACACCGAAGTGTCGTGCGACCTGCCGCACGATCGACGACTTGCCGACGCCGCGCGTGCCCCACAGCATCGACGCGCGCCGGCGCAGCGTGGGGTCGCCGTACTGCTCGATCAGCGCGGCCTTCGCGGCGGCGATCGACACCGGCGGGATGTTCATCGGGTTGCCGGCCATGTGCTATCCGATCGAGGCGGGTCGCCAGGCTGCCGCGGTCCAGCGTCGCGGCCTGCGCGGCCATTCGATGCGCGGCAGCTCGCGCATGCAGAAGAACGCCACCAGCATCAGCGGCGGCGCGTTGAAGATCAGCATTCGCACGACCGAGTCCTGCGACAGCCCGGCGCGCGTGAAGAACAGCGCGCCGACGATCAGCGCGACGCAGACCAGCATCGGGATCGACCGGCGGAACGCGAACAGCCAGCGGGCCATGGCGAAACGCTCGTGGAACTGTGGCGGTGACTCGGCCAGTACCTCTGCGACGTGGCCGGCCGCGTGTTCCAGTTTGCGTGCCGCATCGTCGCGAACGCGGACGCTGCCGCTCCAGCGGCGGATCGTGCGTTCGATCCACGGATCGAGCCGCGACCAGTCGCGACCGAGGACGGCCAGCAGATCGTCGGGCAGCTCGATGGTGTCGTCGATGGCCGTCGACAGCACGACGTCGGCGCGCCGGCTGCCGGACGTCGGCATCTTCATCGTGAGCAGCAGTCCGCCGGCCCGCGCGCTGCCGCCGGTCAAGGTCACGCGGCCAGAAGACGCGTCGACGCCGAGGTCTAGCGCCATCCGGTATCCCGTTCCGCTTCGCAGTTGCAGCGCATGGGGCACGGCTTCGATCCGCGCGAGCAGCACCGCCGGGTCATCGCCTTCCACGCGCAGGGCGGACTGCAGGCCTTCCGTCGTGACGAGCGTGCGCGTCAGCCGGTTGCGGCCGCCAGTTGCCGCATCGAGCTGCAGGACTTCGCGATGGGCCGGCAGCGCGGCGTCGTCGCCGGCATGGTCGCGCGGCTTGAACAGCAGCCGTCGTTCGAGCCGATCGCTGGCAGCGAGATCGGCGTGGCGCCCGCGACGCGAGAAAGGCTCGATCAGCCCGACGATTTCGTGATGGCTCAGCGGAAGAGTCGACATGCAGGGTCCGACGCGGCATTCGGTAGGAGGCCGGTCATTATCGCCAGATCGCGCTGCGCGTCCTTGCCGTCGCGGCGGATCGCGCTTGTACAAACCGACGCGCCGTGTCGATAATCGAATCCCGCTTCCGGTCCACCCGGGGCCCTGGAGTCGCAGTCCCTTTCGCATGGAAGGTGCAGACGATGAGCGTATTCGATGCCGCAATCGGAGCCGCCGGTTCCGACAGTTCCCCGATCCGCAAGGCGATCAGCCGCCTCGCCGTCGACCAGGTGGCAATGTCCACGCCGCCCCGGCCGCTGGCCATGAGTCTGTGGTCGAACATCGCCAAACCCGCCGCCGCGGACGTCCAGGGGCCGGTCTGCGACTACGTCTCGTGGCCCGGGCTGACCGACCGCAGCTTCTCGAGCCGGCATCTGCCACCGCTGCCGCAGGCGGACGTCGACGCGCTACCCGCGAACATCGCTGACCCGGTGACCGGCAAGCCGGGCCCCGTGACGGCGCTCTTCGATCGCGGCGACGGCCCGATGAAGACCGATCGATCGAGCCTGCTGTTCGCTTACTTCGCGCAGTGGTTCACCGACAGCTTCCTGCGCACCGCACCGGTCGACCGGCGACGAAACACGTCGAATCACGAGATCGACCTGTGCCAGATCTACGGGCTGACCGAAGACGTGACACGAATGCTGCGCACCGGCCACGGCGGTCTTCTGAACAGCCAGATCATCGGCGACCAGGAATACCTCGATCCGCTTTACGAGACCGCGGCCGACGGGTCGTTGCAGCCGAAGGCGAAGTACGCACGGCTGCCGCAGGTCGTCAACGGCACGCTCGACTGGATCGTGGAGCAGCAGAAGATCCCGACCGAACGCAAGGCACGGCTGTACGCGACCGGACTCGAGCGCGGCAATTCGTCGATCGGCTACGTGGTGATGAGCACGCTGTTCGTGCGCGAGCACAACCGCCTCGCCGCCAACCTCGCGACACTGAACGCGGGCTGGGACGACGAGCGCGTGTTCCAGACCGCTCGCATCATCAACATCGTGATGCTGTTGCGGATCGTGGTCGAGGACTACATCAACCATATCGCGGGCCACGACATCTTCGTGCTCGACAACAGTTACGCCGAAGATCAGAGCTGGTACCGGACGAACTGGATGGCGATCGAGTTCGACATGCTGTATCGCTGGCACGGGCTAATCCCCGACGCGGTCACGATCGCCGGCAAGACCTACGGCCCGACCGACTTCCAGACCAACAACGTGCTGCTCGAACAGCTCGGCATCGAGACGATCATCGACGGTGCGAGCCATGAGGTGGCCGGCGAGATCGCCCTCTTCAACACGCCGAAATTCCTGTTGCCGGCCGAAGACGCGACGCTGAAGATGGGTCGCGATTTCCGCGTCCAGGGATTCAACGCGTACCGCGCACGCTTCGGCCTCGCGCGTCTTGCCGGGTGGGACGACCTGACCAGCGACGACAAGGTGAAGGGGGCGCTGAAGGCGCTGTATCGCGATATCGACCAGGTCGAGCTGTTCGTCGGGCTGATGGCCGAGGAGTCGAAGGACGGCGCCCTCTTCGGGCTGCTTCTGAACACGATGGTGGCCAGCGATGCGTTCACGCAGGCGCTGACGAATCCTCTGCTGTCCAGGAACGTCTTCACCGAAGCGAACTTCACGCGCTTCGGGCTCGGTGAGATCGCGGCGACGCCGTCGTTGCAGGCGCTGGTGGACCGGAACGTGCTGGGCGGCTCGAACGTCAAGGCGTCGTTCGCGGCATAGACCGCCGTCTTCGCTATCGGCCCGCATCGAGGTCCGCGATCGGAGCCACCGGCCTGAAGCGGGCCGCGAGGACGCATCCCGTCACGATCAACGTGGCACCGGCGAGCGTGAACGGGGTGACGCGTTCGTCGAACACGAGCCACCCCAGCAATGAGGCCCATACGAACGACGTGTACTCGCTGGTCGACAGATGGCTCGCGTCGCTACGCGCATAGGCCCACGCGAGCGACAGCAGCGACAGGACGGCGAGGACCGCGCCGAGCAAGAGCATCGGGACGTGGCGCGCGGCCGGAAAGGTCGCGAAGAAGGGTCCGCCGACGGCCAGCAGCAGTGTCACGATCGCGCTCTGCGAGAAGGCGACCTCGAGCGGTTCCGCGACCAGCGCCTGGCGACGCATCAGCACGATGTTGAACGCGTAGAACAACGCGGAACACAGCACCGCGATCGCACCCTCCAGCGCTGCAGTATCCAGGTCCGCCCGCCACTGGCCGAACAGGATCACAGCGACGCCGGCGAACGCGATCGACGACGCCACGACGGTCGTCCGCTCGATCCGTTCGCCGAGCAGCATCGCCGACAGGAACAGCGACAGCAGCGGCGCGATGAAGGTCAGCGCGACCGCCTGCGCCATCGGCATCCGCGCGAGTCCCCAGAAGAAGCAGAGAGCCATCACGGTCGACACCACCGCCCGCAGGACGTGAACCTTCAGCGTCGCGCGCGTTTTCATCGACCGGCGCGGCCGCGCGAAGTAGAGCGCGCCGCTGATTACCGTGCCAGCCAGGTTGCGCCACAACAGCGCGGTGTATGCGCCGATCGCGAGGACCAGGCCTTTCATCACCGCGTCCATCACCGAAAACAGCGCGATGCCGAGCGCGGCCACTGCGAAGACGGCCAGCAGCGACGGCGCCCGACGGCCGCCGCCGGCGGTCAGGCGCATGCGCTGGTTTCGAGCTCGAATGTCGGGTTGGTCAACGTGGGTGGACGGGCGCTTTGACGGATCGGAACGCAGGGTCGCGAGTCTATCGAAGATGCGCGGTCGGCCGCTTTGTCGCGGACGAGCGAAAATGCCGCCATGTCCACGCCCGAACCGCCTGCGCCATCGTCGCGCGACCCACTGCACGGCCTCACCCTCGAAGCCATCGTGCAGGCGCTCGTCGCGCGTTACGGTTGGTCCGGCCTCGGCGAGAAGATCGCGGTCCGCTGCTTCCTCGTCGACCCGTCGATCAAGTCGAGCCTCAAGTTCCTGCGCCGCACGCCGTGGGCACGCGACAAGGTCGAGAGCCTGTACCTGTTCATGCTGCGCGAGATCCGTCGCGACGAGCCATGAAGTACCTGACCGGGTACGCCCCCGAACTGCTGTCCCGGGTGCGCGCGCTGATCGCGGCGGGTCGTCTCTCCGAATCGTTGAACGCGCGTTATCCCGGCACGCATGCGGTGTCCGACGATCGTGCTCTTCACGCCTACGTCGACGACCTGAAGACGCGCTACCTGCGCAACGCGACGCCGCTGGCCAAGGTGCGATACGACTCGACGCTGCACGTGATCCGTCACGCGCTGGGCACGCACACGACCGTCTCGCGCGTGCAAGGCGCGAAGCTGAAGACCAAGCGTGAGATCCGCGTCGCGAGCATTTTCAAGCAGGCGCCGGAACCGTTCCTGAAGATGATCGTGGTCCACGAACTCGCACACACGAAGGAGCGCGACCACGGCAAGGCTTTCTACGCGCTGTGCACGCACATGGAGCCGGCCTATCACCAGCTCGAGTTCGATGTGCGGCTGTGGCTGACGGCGCGCGCACTCGACGACGACGCCACTCGCTAGCTTGGCGTCGTCATCCCGGCGCAGAAGCATCTGTCTTCAATGCGGCTCAGGTCCGTCCTTTGTCGGGACGTCGGGTCCTCTTCCACTTCATGCGGGCCGACGGAACTCGTTGTCGATCCAGGTCGAAGCAGTCTGGGCGTTCAACTTGAACCCCGGCGCCACACGGACGCGCGCGAGTTCGTCGCCGGTCCCGTCGAACGCGCTGAGGTCGGCATACGGTTCGTCGTCGTCCGCGACGATGTCGAGCCTGACCGTGATGCGGCCCTGACCCGCAGTCACGGTCACGGACCGATGCATCTCGGCCGCCGACTGTTGCTCGTGACGACGCAGCACCTCGGCGGCGGTCTTCACCAGCGTGCGGAAAGCCGCGCCGTCGAGCGGCTTGGGGTTCTTCTTGTCGCGGCCCATGGTCCACGGACCGACGAGCGCCGGCTCCGGCTCGCCGTCCTTGATCATCTCGACCGCCCAGCCTTCGTCGTCGTCGTTCTTGATGACACGCGCAGTCCAGCCGTCGTCGCGCCACAGGCGAGCCTCGTTGACGACTTCGGGGACTTCGGATGTGTCGTCGCTCATGCGGGTGGCGGCGGGTCGAGGAAATACGCGACGACCTCGCCCTTGAGCTTCAGCAGGATCGGCCGGCCGTGGCGATCGCGCGCCTTGCCGGCGGCCACGCGTATCCAGCCTTCGCTGACGCTGTACTCCTCTACGGTGGTTTTCTCGATGCCGTTGAAGCGGATCCCGATACCGCGCTCGAAGGCGGAGCGCTCGTAATACGGGCTCGCGGGATCGGCCGCCAGGCGGTCGGGAGGCCGCTCTTCGGTCTGCAAGTCGTGCGCGTTTTCGGTCATGTCGTCTTCCGGTTGTCGGCGATGAAGTGGGTCGCGTCGAATGCCCGCTGAATGGCGTCCAGAGGCGCAGCTTACCTATCCCGGCTGCGCAGCCAGCCGCTGCACGCCATGGCCCGCATCGCCTTCGGCGAGGCCGACGTCGTCAACCGGGCGCCTCGTCCGAGCGCGGCCTGTTTCCGTGCGCGTGTTCGAGGAGCCGTCGACCAGGCCGGTGCATCACATTGACTTCGGGGCATGGGATACCGACACGATGACGAAGGCTGACAGGAAGCAGGCACGTGCCTGCCGTCAGGACGTCGTGGGGAGGGCCAATGAATCCGGCAAGCGACTCCGCTATCGATTTCTCAGTCAGAGCTGATGCTGCGTCGCTGCACCCTCGACGTAGGGGACCCCATCTCGATGCTGCGAGAGGTCTGCGCCGCATTCTTTCCGTACTCCTCGTTTGTATTTTGGAAGTTGTGTTCGCCCGAGCTGCCGATGCACAGGACGACAAGGTCTTCATAGACCAGCACTGGCCGATCCAGGGTCGGAACGGATCGGTGCTGTCGCCGCCTCACGTCGCGCTCACCAACGAGTGTTCGATGAGTGTCTACGTCGACTCGTTCGTTCCGAAGGCGAAGATCACCGTCTTCAATGGCTCGACCATTGTCGCCGGTCCGGTCGCGACCGACTTCGGTTTCGTGTCGGTCAAGCTCGTGGCGCCACTGCATACGGGCGACAAGATCACCGCCATCCAAACCGTCAACGGCGTCAGCAGCAGTCCGTCCGTGCCCCCCATGACCGTGGGCAAGATGCCCGCAACACTGCCGGCGCCAACGATCGACCCCAGGATCTACGCGTGCGGACGGGTGGTCCCGGTGCAAACGCTGATCCCCGGGGTCACCGTGGACGTTCGCGACGCCACGGCAGGCAGCTCCATCGGCAATGGTGCGACGCCAAATCTGTGGGGTAGCAACTGGGCTCCGGTCGTGACGTCGCCGCTCGTCGGCGGCCATTCGATCAGCGCGCAGCAAAGTGCGTGCACGGGAGTCAAGAGCCCCGAGGCGCTCGTCAAGCCGCCGGTGCAGCCGGAACCCGTTCCCTTACTGGCACCGACTCTCGATAAGCCGATCGTCGGCAACGATGCGATTACGGCTCATGCGCTTTTTACAGGCTCGGTGCTCAAGGCTTTCCAAAGCGGCCCGATTGGCGGCGGCCTGGCAACGGGAGAAACCAACTGGATGTCGGTCAACCCGCGGATCGCGGCGGTGCCACCCGCGTCCGGGGTTTCAGCGGAGCAAGATCTTTGCAGTCCCAGTCCGCCGTCGAAACCCGTGGTGCCGACGGACAAGATCCCGCCGCCCACCCTGCTTGGACCCATCTGCCCGCGCCAGCCGAGCGTCACGGTCCGCGATACGACGATCAACGCCACCTTGGTTTTGTTGGTCAACAACGCCGTCGCAGGGTATGGCGGCGCAGCGCCTGGCGATGTGCCGCTCGACATCGCGCCGCCTGCAACCTTTGCCAACGGCGACATCGTGCAGGTTATCGAATACATCGGGGCCCACTCGGTGATGTCGGCACCGCTGATTGTCAATTGCTTCGCGCAGAACGTCGTCACCCAGCACAACGACAACGCGCGCCAGGGTGCGCAGCTTGCCGAAACGACGCTGACCCCGAGCAGCGTGAGCGGTCCCAAGTTCGGCTTGCTTTACGACCGTGCCGTGCTCGGCACGATCTTGGCGCAGCCGCTCTACGTGCACGGGGTGAAGACAGCCAACGCTGGCCCTGCCGGTGCCATCTTCAGGAATCTGGTTTATATCGCCACTTCCCAAGACATTGTCTACGCCTTCGACGCGGACGACGCATCGGCCGACATCGTTTCCGGCGGCGAATCGACGAAAGCGATCTGGCGGCGCGCTATCGGCCTGCCGCATATCGGCGACATTTGTGGCGAGACTGATCCACCGGTCGTCGGCGTCACCAGCACACCGGTAATCGACGTTTCTGCCGGCCGCATGTACGTCGTCGCGCGCGACCAGCATGGCACGCACGGGATGGGTGTCGATGTGCTTCACTCGCTCGACATCGCGACCGGTGCCGACCTCAACAGTGTGGTCGTCGGCGGCAGTGCGTCGCTCAGCGGCACGACCATTCGGTTCAACCCCACCTGCCAACGCCAGCGCCCCGGCCTGCTGCTGCAGGGCGGCAACGTCTACCTCGGCTACGGCACTTACACCTGCGACGCGTCTTGTCCCGGCGAGCCGTACCGAGGCTGGATAATCGGCTACCGCGCCAGCGACTTCGCGCCGGCAGGCGCGTTCACGAATTCGCTCGCACCCGGTGAGGGCGGCATGGGCGTGTGGGCGTCGGGGAATGGATTGGCCGGCAACGAAGACGGTTCGGCGATCTTCTACCAAACGGGTAATGACATCGGCGGCAGCGGCGTGCTGCACAACGGCGACGCGTTCGTCAAACTCACGAGCACCGCGACGTCGCTCACGTTCGCAGCCCGATTCCAGCCGACTAACGCGGGTGATCTGCGTAATGGCGACACCGATCTCGGCTCCGGCGGGCCGATGCTGCTGCCAGGCGGCAAGCTCGTCGGTGGCGGCAAGGATGGGGCTTTCTATGTGCTGCCGCAGTCGAATCTGAGCGACGGCACGACGAGCTTCCAGGCCTTCTTCAACAGCTTCCACTTCGGACCGGGCGCTTATCCGTACAACGCACCTCCGGTGTACTCGACGAAGTGCGCGCTCGACTCACCGGTCGGACACGTCGCCAACAAGGATCAACATTGCTGGATAGATCCCGCGCTATATCCGAAGGGCGAGTCGTACGGTCCGAACATACACGGCGGTCCGGTGTATTGGGCCACGGGCGCGAACAGTGGCACGGTCTACAAGATGGCCGAGAAAGACTATCTGAAAGCATTCGCATATGACCCGACGACAGGAACGCTGAGTGCGGTTCCGGCCAAAGTCGCGATGATCCGCCCCGGTCACGACGGCATGCCCGGCGGCTTCAGTTCGCTGTCCGCATCGAGGACAAAAAATGGCGTCGTCTGGACCGTCGTCCAGCAACTCGACGGTCAGTGGGGCCCGGCATCCAATGCCATCCTGTATGCATTCGATGCGACGACGCTGCGCGTGCTCTGGAGTAACGCCGGTGTCGACCAAGCCGCATTCGCGAAATTCAATTCGCCGACGATCGCCGATGGGCGCGTCTTTCTACCGAGCGTGGGCCACTTTCAGGTGTACGGTCTCGCAGCCAGGCCGTTACCGAGGTGGCGTGATCCGTTACGCGGGCTGACGCGCACCGAGGCAATCAAACAGCGCTGGCTCTTCAGCGGCGGTGCGGACGGCACCCTTGGGGCGCCGGTCGAGCGCGGTACCGGTATCGCCGGTGAGCCGCCTGCAGAAGGCGCGCATGCGGATTTCGTCCAGGACGTGGTCGGCGGTGGATACGGCAACATCAGTCTCCCGTCAGACGTGATGATCGTCGTGCCCATGTGCAACGACGCAGAGACACAGAAGAAGATGCGCATCGTATCGTCGATCTATGCATCTCCGAAAGCTGGCGCGTACATCGTGCGCGGCGAGATACGACGCGTTTTTCTCGCTGAAGGTGGCGTCCGGCGCTTCGGCTACCCGCTCACGGACGAGGTACCGACCGCCGACGGCTTCGGCTTGATGTCCAGGTTTGAGCGTGGCACGCTCGTTTGGTACCCGGGCAAGAAGGTGCGCATTGAACCAGGCAATGAACCGGGCGTCGCGCCCGGCAGAGGCCGATGATTACGCAGGATTGCGCGTTTGCAGGCCGACCACTTATCTGAGCGCGAATCATCGCCCGCCGCTGGCCTTTCGATGGACTCGTCCAATTCGATCCAATAGTTTTTCCTATTAGTCGCATCGAAATCGACGCCGAAGAGCTCCCGAACCATGCGCGTTCGCGGGCACTTTCTCGACGCCGCGCTCAAGCCGACATCGCTATGCTTGTCGTACGGAGCCAGCAGGTCACCGCAAGGCAAGTCGATCGCAGGCGATGCAGCGGCGTCCGATTCATCAGCGGCTGGACGGATCTACATGGCCATGGGCGATCTCGCAGTTATAGAATGGTGCAAAATTTCTATACATGCTGCACGGATGGCACTCAGCCTCAAAGACCCCGAAACCGTGATCGCCGTCATGGTCGGGGAGCCCGAACGTCGCTCCTTCATCGAAGCGATTAGCGCCGCAGATACGCGCCTGGTCAGTGCGCCCACGATGCTCGAGACCGGCATGGTCGTGCTGTGCCGCACAGGAGAAGGCCGGCTGCAGGACTTGCGCGACTTCTGCGCGCGAGGCGCGGTCGAGATGGTCCCCTTCGGGCCCGAGCATGTCGAACTCGCCGTCGACGCGTTCCGGCGCTTCGGCAAGGGACGGCATCCGGCGGGGCTCGACTTCGGCGATTGCTTCTCTTATGCGCTCGCCAAGGCGACCGGCGAGCCCTTGCTGTTCAAGGGATTCGACTTTTCGCAGAGCGATATCAAGCGAGCCGAATACAAGGTATCCGGCTGTCCACCAGCATTGTGCTGACTCTCGATTTTCGACGCCCGCGTCACGCTGCCCGTCACCTCACACCGGACTCCAAGCTCCGGTCAGCATGCGCTGCCTGAAGACACACCGAAGGAGGCGGCCTCGTGACTGCCGTTAACGACCCTGCCGAGCTGTTCCGGCACGTCAGCGCCGACAAGGTTGTCTTCTACCGCGGCATCATGGACGTGTTTGCCGCCGCCAAACGGCAGTATCGCCTGCAGCTGCGTCCCGATGAGGTGTTGGCCGAAGCGCAGTGGCCTGCGGGCCCGCCGCGCATCGAAGAAGTCAACGCGGCGCTGTCGCAACTGGCCGAATGGGGCAACCTGCAATCGCAGCCCGACACTGCGCGCGTCTCCACGCTCAATGACTTCTACCGCGCCCGGTTCCTCTATCGGCTGTCGCAGGGCGGCGAAGCGGTCGAAGCGGCGCTGGCGGTTTTCTTTCAGACCCTGCAGCGCCGCGCCGAACTGCAGACCGTCGCGCTGGAAGACATCGCCAGCCGGCTGCAGGCACTGGGCATCCTGATCGACGCGGACGCTGGCCCCGACGTCGCCAAGGTGCACGAGGTTCTGCGCGACCTGGTGCGTGTCTTCGAAGGCCTGGCCGACAACGCGCAGGCCATCATGGCCGGCGTGGCGCGCAACATCGAACTGCAGCAGGTCGAAGCCACTGCGGTGGTCGGCTACAAGCGCCGGCTGATCGATTACCTCGAGCGTTTCATGGGCGACCTGGTGCGGCGCTCGGACGCCATTGCGCGCCTGGTGCAAGCGCTGGGGCCCCGCATCGACCCGGTTCTGCTGCTGGTCGCGGAGCGAGAAGCGAGCGACGCCGCGCCGGGCGACGCGCAAGACCGGGCCGACGAGAAGTTCCGTCGCTGGCAGGCGTGGCGCGAGCGCTGGAAAGGCTTGCGAGGCTGGTTCCTGCAAACGGGCCAGGAGCCGCCGCAGGCCGAGTTGCTGCGCGCACGGGCGCGGTCCGCGATCCCGCAGCTGCTGGGCGCGATTGCGGCGATCAACGAGCGCCGCAGTGGCCGCAGCGACCGTTCGGCCGACTTTCGTCTGCTGGCCGACTGGTTCGCGGCCTGCGCCGACCAAGCCGAAGCCCACCGGCTCGCGCGCGCGGCGTTTGCGCTCAACCCGGCGCGGCATTTTTCGCTCAACCCGCAGGCCGACGACGACCTGCCCGCCAGCACGCGCTGGGCCGATGCGCCACCGCTGCAGATCAATCCGCGGCTGCGCGAATACGGCGAGGCCGCGCCACGCGGGCCCTTGGCGAAGGTGCGCGATCGCAGCGAAGAGCGCGCCCGAATGGCCGGCCAGCTGGCCGAGGAATCACGCCAGGTCGAAGAAGCCAGACGGCGCCTGGCCAGCGGCCGCGTGACGCTGCTGTCCGAGCTGGGTGCCCTCGACACGCATGCATTCGGCCTGTTCCTGACTCTGTTGGCCGAGGCGCTGGCCGAACAGTCGGGGCCGGAGGCGGCGGTCGAGCGCCAGACCGGCGACGGGCTCCTACACATCCGGCTCGAACCGCTGGCCCGCGGTAGCCTGGCACGCATCGTCACACCAGCCGGGGTGTTCGCAGGGCGCGACCATCATCTGACGATCACGCCGCTGACGGCGTACGAGTGATGGCGACCCGTCAGGCCACGGGCAGCCGGCGCATCGGCGAGTTGCAGGCGCGCCAGCAGCGCGACGAGTTCCGCATCGGCTTGCGCGCCTTGCTGATGCAACCGCTGATGGGTCCCGCGCACGAAGACTTCCCGGTCGTGCGCCGCCAGGCTGAAAAGCTGCGCGACTGGTTCGCGCGCGAGGCCGGCTGGGTTCTGCAGGTGGAGCGCGAAGGCGCCAGGCTCTACAAACGCCCCGCCGATCTCATGGATGCCACGCGCGGTCTGCCGGACTTCGACCGCCGCCGTTACGTGCTGCTCTGCCTGGCCTGCGCCGTGCTGGAACGCGCGGACCCGCAGATCACGCTGCATGTGTTGGGCGAGCGCGTGATGGAACTGGCGGCGGAACCTGCGCTCGAGGCGCGCCAGTTCAATTTCACGCTGCGCAGCGCCAGCGAGCGGCGCGAACTGGTGGCCGTTTGCCGCCGCATGCTGGACCTGGGCGTCCTGCAGCGCGTGGCCGGCGACGAAGACGGGTTCGTACAGGACAGCAGCAGCGGGCCGCAGTCCGACGCGCTGTACGACATCCAGCGTCGCATGCTGGCCGGCATGATGGCTTCCGTGCGCGGGCCATCGAGCTGGGCCGCCGGCGACGCGCCGGTGACCATCACCGAGCGGCTGCAGGCGCTCGCCACCGAGCACGTGGCCGACAGCGACGAAGGCCGCCGCACGGCCTTGCGTCACACGCTGGCGCGCCGTCTGCTGGACGACCCGGTGGTCTACACCGACGCGCTGGACGCCGAGACGCTGGCCTACTTCGCCAACCAGCGTGGCGTGATGGCGGCACGCCTGTGCGACGCCACCGGCCTCGCCCCCGAGCAACGCGCTGAAGGCCTGGCGCTGACCGATGAAGCCGGCACGCTGACCGACGTATCGATGCCAGCCGAAGGAACCGCCGCGCATGTGACGCTGCTGGTCGCCGAACACCTGGCCGGTCGGGCACGCAGCGATGGCGCGGACGCGGTGACCACCGACGACGCGGTCGCCGCCTTCGTGCGCGACGCCACCGAACGCTACGGCCGCTATTGGCGCAAATCGGCGCGCGAGCCCGGGGCGGAACGCGAACTGGCGCAGACCGCCATCGAACGGCTGCAGAAACTCCAACTCATCGTGCGCGACCATGGCCGCCTGCGTGCGCTGCCGGCGATCGCCCGCTTCGCACTGGGCGACGCGGACGTACAGCCGGCCCGCAGCCACCTGAGCCACGCCTCGCTTTTCTGACCCATGACAGCCGACGTGTTCGACATCATCTCGCCCGGCCCTGAACGCCCCGCCTTACCCGAGCCGCAGCGCACACGCTGGCAGCCGCTGCGTTTGGGGGCTGGTCGAGCTTTTTCACTACGACAGCGAGGAGTTCTGGTTCCGCGACGGCCACCTGCTGCTGCGAGGCAACAACGGCACCGGCAAGTCCAAAGTGCTGTCGCTGACCCTGCCTTTCCTGTTCGATGCGCAACTGCGTTCGTCACGCATCGAACCCGACGGCGACGCCAGCAAGAAGATGGCATGGAACCTGTTGCTGAACAGCTATCCGCGGCGCATCGGCTACGCATGGATCGAGTTCGGGCGCCTGGCGGAAGACGGTACGCCGCGCTACCTGACGCTGGGTGCGGGCCTGTCGGCGGTGGCGGCGCGTGCCCAGGTCGATAGCTGGTTCTTCATGCTGGAAGGCGCAGACGGCCACGAGCAGCGCATCGGCCGCGACTTCTGGCTGACCAGCGACCAGCGGGTGGTGCTGACCCGCGAGCGGCTGCGCGAGGCCATCGAAGGCCGCGGCCAGGTCTTTCCGACGGCGGAAAGCTACCGGCGCGCCGTCGATGACCGCCTGTTCCACCTCGGCACGCGGCGTTACGAGGCGCTGATGGACACGTTGATCCAGCTGCGCCAACCGCAGCTATCGAAGAAGCCCGATGAAGCCGGGCTGTCGCATGCGCTGAGCGAAGCTTTGCCGCCGATGCCGCAGGAGCTGCTGACCGACGTCGCCGAGGCCCTCAACCAGCTGGAGGAAGACCGCCGCCAGCTCGACGAACTGAAGGGCCTGGCCAAGGCGGTGGACCGTTTCGACCAGCGCTATCGCGTCTATGCCGGCATGCTGACGCGGCGCCAGGCGCGCGAACTCCGCCAGGCGCAGACCGACTTCGACAACGCCAGTCAGGTACGCGCCCAGGCGCACGCCGGACTGCAAACCGCGCATGCCGCGGAGGCGCTGGCGAAGCAGGAAGACGAACAGGCCGAGCGCACTGCGGCAGCACGACGCACGCGGCTTGAGACGCTGCAGTCCGACCCGATCAACCAGGACGCAAACCGGCTCGAGCGTGCGCAGAACGATGCCGCCAAACGCGCGGCGGCGGTGAAGACGGAGCAAGCCGATTGCGCGCAGTCACGCCATCGTTGGCAGCGTGAACAGCAGATCAGCGGGCAAGCCGCGCAGCGCGCGTCACAAGCAGAGGAGACGCTGCTGGCCGTGCGTCGCGAAGCCGCCGAGCACGCCGACGGTGCCGGCGTGTCGGCAGCGCTGCATGACAACGCACTGGCTGCGCTGCCGCCAGCCGTGCTGGCCGAATCGGCTTTGCGAGAGTTCGATGCCGCCACGGCCATGCTGCGCAATGCAGTGGCGACGCGCCGCGACCAGCTCGCGCTGATGCAACGCCGTCACCGCGAACTCCAGCAGGCCGGCCAGGCGCTGGCGCAGCGGCAGGAAGCACAGCGCGAGCGTCAGGCGGAACTGGAAAACGCGGCGGAGCGCCGCAGCGCGGCGGACACTGCGGTCGAGGAAGGTGGGCAGGCATTGGTCGAGGCCTGGTCCGAGCACATGGCAACCTTGACGCAGCTGCGCCTGGACGGCGACGAAGCGCTACAAGGCCTCTGCGACTGGGTGCTGCACGCCGACGGCGACAATCCGGCTCGGCAAGCGCTGCAGGCCGCCCAACAGCAAGCCAACCTGCGCCATGCGGCGCAGGAAGTCGCACAACGCACCCAGAGCGACACGCTGCAGGGTGAGCGTGCAGCACTGGAGGACGAGCGCGCAGACCTGCAGGCCGGGCGCGATGCGGTGCCATCCGCGCCCCACACGCGCGCTGCCGACAGCCGCAGCCAGCTTGTCGGCGCGCCATTGTGGCAACTGGTCGATTTCCATGACCACGTCGAAGCCCGGGAACGTGCCGGCCTGGAGGCCGCGCTCGAGGCCTCGGGCCTGCTCGACGCCTGGGTCACCCCCGACGGCGCGCTGCTCACCGGTGACGACGGCCCGCCTCCCTGGCTCGACAGCCAGTGGGCCCGACGTCGGCCGTTGCCCGGCACAACGCTGGCGGGCTGGCTGCGCGGCGACGGGGCCGTTGAAGCGCCGGTGCCGGCCGCAACCATCGCCCACCTGCTGGGCAGCGTGGCCTGCGGCGACGCGAACGACGCTGCCGAAGCCTGGGTCGCGCCGGATGGCCGCTACCGCCTGGGAACGCTGGCCGGTGCCTGGCGCAAGCCGCAGGCCGAATACATCGGCCATGCCGCGCGCGCGACGGCTCGCCTGCTGCGCCTGGAAGCCATCGCGCAGCGACTAGAAAGCCTGGCGGTCGATAGCGCAGTGGTGGCGCTGGGCCTGGCGCAACTCGATGCCGAGCGCCGGCAGGCCGACCAGGAATGGCGGGACGCCCCGTCGGAACAAGCGCTGCGACTGGCCTTGTTGACCGCCAGCACCAGCGCACGCGAATGCCAGGCCGCGCGCTCGCGGCTGGATAACGCGGAGACCCACTGCCGCGACGCCGAACAGGCCGAGCAGGCCGCACGCCTGATCTTGCAGCGCGATGCCATCGACATGCAGCTGCCGGCAGCGGCCGACGCGCTGACCGGTGCCGAAGCGGCGCTGCAAGGCTTCAACGACGCGCAATACCGGCTGCAGCAGGCGGCGCAGGAATGGCGGCGCGCGCAGCCCGAACAGCTGCTGCAACGCGCGCGTGAAGCCGAGGCGCTGGCACAGTTGCAGGAACGCGAGGAAAGGCTGACCGCCATCCGCGTCGAAGCCGAAGTGACGCAAGCACGTTTCGACGTGTTGCGCGAAACCGTCGGTGCGCAGGTCGATGGCCTCCGCGAGCAACTGGCCCAGACGCGACTGGCCCTGGACCAGGCCGACAAGGCCCAGCGGGCGGCCACCGAAGCGCGTCGCCTGGCCGGCGAAGCGCGCGCACGCGAAAGCGCCAGGGCCGATACCGCCGACGACGTGCTGCGCCAGCGCAACGAGGCGCGCGCCACGGCGGTCGCGCGGTTGCAGCACTTCGCCGACAGCAGCCTCCTGTCGTCGGCGCTACCCGACATCGAACTGCCCGACCTGCGCAGCGCCTGGACCATAGACCCCGCGTTGACGCTGGCGCGCCGCATCGAACAGTCGCTGGTCCACATCCAGGACGACGAAGCGGGTTGGACCCGCGTGCAACGACAGATCACCGAGGACCTTCAGGAACTGCAGCGCGCGCTGAGCGCGCTGGGCCACCAGGCGCCGGCCGAACCCAACGACTGGGGTTTCGTCGTGCACATCATTTTTCACAACCGCCCTGAGCGCCCCGATCGACTCAAGCTGCAACTCGACGACGACATCCACCAGCGCGGAGAACTGCTGACCGCCAAGGAAAGCGCGGTGCTGGAAAATTACCTGAAGGCCGAGATCGCCTCCGAAGTGCAGCGCCTGCTCCGTGCGGCCGAAACGCAGGTGCAGGCCATCAACAAGGAACTGCACAAGCGGCCCACCTCGACCGGCGTGCGCTACCGCCTGCAATGGCAGCCGCTGGGCGAAGACGAAGGCGCGCCGGTGGGGCTGGCCGCAGCACGCCAACGGCTGCTCAACACCAGCGCCGACCTATGGTCGGACGAGGACCGGCGCGTCGTCGGCACCATGCTGCAGCAACGCATCAGCGCCGAGCGCGAGCGCGCTGATTCGGACGCAGGGATGCATGCGGGAGACGGCAGCGGTAGCCTGGTGGATCAACTGGCGCGTGCGCTCGACTACCGCCGGTGGCACCGCTTCCGTGTCGAGCGCATGCAGGATGGTCAATGGCGCAAGCTGTCCGGGCCCGCCTCAAGCGGCGAACGGGCATTGGGTCTGACGGTGCCGCTCTTCGCTGCGGTCGCCAGTTTCTACAGTCAGGGCAGCAACCCGCTCGCGCCGCGCCTGATGCTGCTGGACGAAGCCTTCGCCGGCATCGACGACGCGGCACGCGCGCACTGCATGGGCCTGATCAAGGAGTTCGACCTCGACTTCGTGATCACCAGCGAACGTGAATGGGCGTGCTACGCCGAACTGCCCGGCGTGTCGATCTGCCAGCTGCAGCGGCGCGAAGGGGTCGACGCGGTGTTCGTTTCGCGCTGGACCTGGGACGGGCGGGCCAAACGGCGCGAGGACGATCCGGACAGAAGGTTTGCGCCGGCATGAAGCCTGGACCGGATCCGCGTTTGCACAAGCTGCTCGGCGACGACGATCTGGCAGCGCTGCGGCGGCGCCTGCGACGCCATTTCGAGGCCACGCAGCCCGGCACGCCGCCTGGAATTTTGCGCCTCGGTGCCTTGAGCCGGCCCGAACATGAGGCGCTGTCGCTGCTGACCGGACGGCCGCCGCGCGACGCGAAGTCGATGCAGATCGACATCGCGTCGCTCGACGCGGCGCTGCGCGGTGCCGGTATCGCGGCTTCATTGCGGGAGGCGCTGGAACAGCTCGAAGGTCCCATAGTGCACCTGGCTTCGGCACGCGCAGTGAATCAGGCAGGCTGGTCCGCCGTGGTGGCCGGCTGCGAACATCCGGCCCTCGTCGACTATCTGCACGCAAGCGCGGCGGTCGGCTTGTTGAAGCGCCTCGCACGAAATGACCTTGCGCAGGCGCAGCGCCTGCTCGAACGTGCCGGCGCGGTGCTGCGCCGCCTGCCGGCCGGTGGCATGGCGCGCGCCCAACTCGCCGCGGAGGTCCTGGGCAACGCGCACGCGCTGGACAGTGGCCAGGGCACGGCGGCGCTGGTGCTCGCCGCCTGGCGTCGATTCGAACGATCACGGCCGGGCGCCAACCATGCCGGCGAGTCCGCCGACAAAACGCCCGAACGGGCACCCGACGAGCGTGCCCGCGACCTCTGGGCGCGCGCCGGCGTGCTGGTCAACGCACTGGCGCGGCCTGCCCTGTTCCTTAACCTCCCGATGCAGACGAGCGAGACGACGGTCGGCACAGCGGGCGAACCAAACTATCTGTCGCTGCGCCGGCTGCTGCGCACGCCGCCGCTCTGGACCGTGGACCAGCAGGTCGTCTTCGTGTGCGAGAACCCCAACTTGCTCGCCATCGCCGCCGACCACCTGGGCGCGCACTGCGCCCCATTGGTCTGCACCGACGGTATGCCCGCGGCGGCGCAGCGCACCCTGCTCTCCCAGCTGGTCAAGGCCGGCGCACGCTTGCGCTACCACGGCGATTTCGACTGGCCCGGAATACAGATCGCGAACCACGTGATGCGCGTCTGGGGCGCGAAACCGTGGCGCTTGTCAGCTGTGGACTACGAAAACGCTGCGACGAGCGCGCCGCACACGCAACGCGATCTGGCGGGAGCGGATGTCTCGGCATCGTGGGACGCTGCATTGGCTCCGGCCATGCAACGCCACGGCCTGGCCATCGCCGAAGAAGCGGTGGCAGCCTCCCTGCTGGGGGATCTTCGTCAGACGCGACTTCGACGACCGGTTGCCACCGCCGGAAGCGGGGCTACTCCCACTCGATCGTCGCCGGCGGCTTCCCGCTGATGTCGTACACCACCCGATTGATTCCTCGCACCTCGTTGATGATGCGGTTCGAAACCTTCGCGAGCAGGTCGTGCGGCAGCGGCGCCCAGTGCGCCGTCATGAAGTCGGTGGTCTGCACCGCCCGCAACGCGACCACCCATTCGTAGGTGCGGCCGTCTCCCATCACGCCGACCGACTTGACCGGAAGGAAAACCGCGAACGCCTGCGACGTCGCGTCGTACCAGTTGCGCAGGTGCTCTTCGGCCGCCGTGCCGATGGCCGGCACAAACGGGGTCGCGCGTAGCTCCTCGATGAAGATCGCGTCGGCCCGTTGCAGCAGCTCGGCGTACTCCCGCCTGACTTCGCCGAGGATGCGTACGCCGAGCCCCGGTCCCGGGAACGGATGGCGGTAGACCATCTCGCGCGGCAACCCGAGTGCCACGCCGAGTTCACGGACCTCGTCCTTGAAAAGTTCGCGCAGCGGCTCCAGCAGCTTCAGATGCAATGTGTCCGGCAGGCCGCCGACATTGTGGTGGCTCTTGATCGTCGTGGCCTTCTTCGCACTGCCGACCTTGTTCGACGCGGATTCAATCACGTCCGGGTAGATGGTGCCCTGTGCGAGCCACTTCGCGTTCGGCAGCTTGGCGGACTCGGCCTGGAACACCTCGACGAACTCGCGACCGATGATCTTGCGCTTCGCTTCCGGGTCGGTGATCCCTTCGAGCCTGCCGAGAAATACCTCGCTCGCATCGACGTGAATCACCTTCACGCCGAGGTGATCGGAGAAGGTCCGCATCACCTCGTCGCCTTCACCGAGCCGCAGCAACCCGTGGTCGACGAAGACGCAGGTGAGCTGGTCGCCGATCGCGCGATGGATCAGCGCCGCGGCCACCGACGAGTCGACGCCGCCCGAGAGCCCGAGGATCACCTCGTCGCCGCCGACCTGCGCCCTCACCGATGCGACGGCCTCCTCGACGTAGTCCCGCATCACCCAGTCGGGCCGCGCGCCGCACAGATCGATCACGAAGCGGTCGAGGATCGCCCTGCCCTGCACGGTGTGCGTGACCTCCGGATGGAACTGCACGCCGTAGAAGCGGCGCGCCTCGTCGGCGATGCCGGCGATCGGGCAGCTGGGCGTGGAGGCCATCAGCGCGAAGCCGGGCGGCATCGCGGTGACCTTGTCGCCGTGGCTCATCCAGACCTTCAGCATGCCGTGACCTTCGGTCGTCTCGTGGTCGGCGATGCCGTCCAGCAGCGCCGTGTGTCCATGCGCGCGGACCTCGGCGAATCCGAACTCGCGGAGCGTGCTCGGCTCGACCTCGCCGCCGAGTTGCACGGTCATCGCGAACATCCCGTAGCAGATGCCGAGCACCGGCACGCCGAGTTCGAACACCGCCTGCGGTGCGCGCAGATCCTTGTCCTCGTAGGTACTGGCGTGGCTGCCGGACAGGATCACGCCCTTGAGCGTGCCGTCGGCCGCGTAGTCGCGAATGAACGCGTCGTCGACATCGCTCGCATGAACCTCGCAGAAGACCTTCGCCTCGCGGATGCGTCGGGCGATCAGCTGCGTGACCTGCGAGCCGAAGTCGAGGATCAGGATCTTGGAATGCATCAACGCGCCGCGAGCGCGGCCTCCGGTGGAGCCGTCCGACGGAAATGCGAGACGGCGATCAGCAGTGCCGCGCCCTGCAGCAGCGCGCAGAAGAACATCGGTGTGCCGAGGCGCCAGTCGCCGGCGGGCCGCTGCGACACGAGCGCCAGGATGGGCGCCGCGAACATCGGCGCGATCACTGCCATCAGGCTGTTCAGCGCGCTCACGGCGCCCATCGTCTGGCCCTGGCGCGTCTCGTCCGTCGCAGCCGAGACGAAGCTCTGCATGACCGCGCCGACGACATTGCCGAGAAAGCCGCAGACGATGACGATGTAGAGCATCCACCCTTCGGTGACCAGCCCGAATGCGAAATAGGTCAGCGACGACGAGATCAGTCCGCCGACGGCGAGTTGACGGAGGCCGTAGCGCTTCAGCAGGCGACCGAGCAACAGTCCCTGCACCAGCGCCGCCACGACACCCACTGCGAACAGCGAATAGCCGTTCTGCGTCGGGCCCCAGCCGAAACGGAAGGTCGTGTACAGCACCCACGTCGTGTACAGCGTGTACTGCGCCAGGGCCGAACACGCCAGCACGCCGATCAGCCACCACGAATGCTCGAGCGCCACGAGGCTCTTCAACGACGCGAAGGGATTGACGCGCTTCCCGTCGAACGGACGGCGGCTGGTCGCGGGCAGCGACTCCGGCAGCACGATCACGCCGTAGACCAGGTTCACCAGCGACAGGCAGCCGGCCACGATGAACGGCAGATGCAGGTCGATGCCTCCGAGCAGTCCGCCGATCACCGGACCCAGAATGAAACCGATCCCGAACATCGCGCCGAGCAGTCCGAAGCGTTTGGCGCGCTGCTCGGGTGGGGTGATATCGGCCACGTAGGCGTTGGCGACCGATGCGTTGGCCTGCATCGCGCCGCCGATGACGCGCGACGCGATCAGCATCCACATCGCGGTGGCGGCAGCGGTCGCGAAGAAGTTGATAGCCAGCCCGCAGAAACCGAGCAGCAGCACCGGCCTGCGCCCGTAGGCGTCCGACAGCGCGCCGAGGATCGGCGCGAAGAAGAAGCTGGTCAGCGCGAACGCGAAAGTGACGACGCCGTACCAGTAGGTCTGCGCCGCGGGGTCCGCCGTGAAGCGGCCGACCAGCGAAGGCAGTACCGGCACGATGATGCCGATCGACAGCATGTCGATCAGCACGACTAGCATGATGAACGGCATGGCCGCCTGCCGCGGCGCGCCGCGCGCCGCGCTACCGTTCGAAATCGAATCGCTCACGACTGATTGGTCCGGCAGCGTTCACTCGACCCGGTAGTTAGGCGCTTCCTTGACGATCTGCACGTCGTGGACATGCGATTCGCGGATGCCGGCCGAGGTGATCTCGACGAATTCGGCGTTGTTGCGCAGGTCGTCGATGGTGGTGCAGCCGCAATACCCCATGCTCTGTCGCAGACCGCCGACGAGCTGGTACAGGATGGCTGCGACGGACCCCTTGTACGGCACGCGGCCTTCGATGCCCTCGGGGACGAACTTGTCTATGTTGTTGCCCGGGTCCTGGAAATAGCGGTCGGCCGAGCCTTCGCTCATCGCCCCCACCGATCCCATCCCGCGATATTCCTTGTACGAGCGCCCCTGGAACAGGATGACCTCGCCGGGCGCCTCTTCGGTGCCGGCGAACATGCTGCCCATCATCACGCTGGACGCGCCGGCCGCGATGGCCTTCGAGATGTCGCCCGAGTAGCGGATGCCGCCATCGGCGATGACCGGGATGCCGGTGCCTTCGAGTGCTCTGGCGACATTGTCGATCGCGGTGATCTGCGGCACGCCGACGCCAGCGACGATACGCGTGGTACAGATCGAACCCGGACCGATGCCGACCTTGACGCCGTCGGCACCGTGGTCGGCCAGCGCCTTGGCCGCGGCGCCGGTCGCGATGTTGCCGCCGATCACCTGGATGTTCGGGTACATCGTCTTGATTGCCTTGACCTTCGCGAGCACATTAGCGCTGTGCCCGTGCGCCGTGTCGATGACGAAGACGTCGACGCCCGCAGCGGCCAGCAGTTCGGCCCGCTCGTCGGTGTCCGCGCCGATACCCAGGCCCGCCCCGACGCGCAGCTTGCCCTGCTCGTCCTTCGACGCGCTCGGATGTTCGACGGCCTTCTGGATATCCTTGACGGTGATCAGGCCGCGCAACTCGAACGCGTCGTTGACGACGACCACGCGCTCGAGCCGATGGCGGTTCATCAGGCGCTTGGCCTCTTCCAGCGTAGCGCCTTCGCCGACCGTGACGAGCTTCTCGCGCGGCGTCATCTTCTCGCGGACCTCGGCGTCCAGTTCTTCTTCGAAACGCAGGTCGCGATTCGTGATGATGCCGACCACCTTGCGTCCCTCGACGACCGGAAAGCCCGATATGCCGTGCTGATGCGTCAGCGCGATCACGTCGCGGATCTTCATCGACGGCGGGATCGTGATCGGATCGCGCAGCACGCCGGATTCGTAGCGCT
>JBDTIS010000168.1:0-6649 GCA_039936235.1 Burkholderiaceae bacterium
GCCGTCGGCTTGTTGTTGTTGACCATGTCGAGGTAGTCGCCCATCGCCGGATGCAGCGTGACGTGTTCGATCAGCGTCCGGTAGTTGGCGAACGCGTCGTCGAGCAGCATCTGCTGGTACGCGCGCATTCCGTAGGTCTCCTGGATGTCGATGCCTGAGATCACGAAGATCTGCGAATACGCGAGCGCCACCCGCTGGCGCAGTTGATCTGCGCCGACGGCCGCGTTGCGGAAGAATTGCAGCTGGATAGGGAACGGCGTGTAGTTGTCGCGATAGCAGGTCGACACTGCCCCGGTCGGACATCCGACCGCGCTGTTCGGGTCGACGTAGGCGATCGCCGCATAGCCGGTTGTCGGTGTGGCGATTTGCGCATCGACCCAAGCAGCGGCGCCCTGCGACTGCACGACGGCCATGTCGGCTTCAGTCGGACCGAAGGCGGCCTGGTCGATCAGCCGTTCCGCATCGCTGCTGCCGATCGGGGGAGGCGCGGGCGTCGCCGCGACTGGCGGCGGCACGATGGCAGGCGGCGAGTCGTTCGATCCGCCTCCACCACCGCAGGCTGCGAGCAACGAGGCGACCAGCGCCGCGGCCAGTGACCGCACGTGCGAGTCGATACGCGAAGGCGGGGCGGTCGTTGCAGTCGGATGTCGATCGAAGGCCATGTATCGTCTTTCGCTGCGATTGCGCCGGAGCGGCGCCAGGTACGCCGCGTTATCGACACGGCCCACGTCAATGTGGGTCTTGCGGTCGATGTCCGTCAACGATGCTTACCCGCTATTACATGTTCCGTGGCGACGTGTGACAGGGCCGGGCTCCTGAGCTGATCGCGTTCTTTCGTTCGCAGGGCCTCGAGGCCGTTTCCCACGGATCGAGCCGATCGCGTCATGCACAGTCGGGTGCCTCGCTAGCATCAGACGATGTCACGGCGCTGTGTCTGTCACCCGCTTTGTTAGCATCCACAACAAACGCGCCGCGCGCCGACGACCCCTCCAACGGCATGGATGCATACCCCGAGAACGCCCGATGACGCCCGAACCCGCCCTGGAAGCCACCGATCCGTTCGCCCGCGAAGCGCAGACCTTTCCGCAGCTGAGCCAGGAGATGGCTGCACGCGTGGCGAGCTACGGCGACGAAGTTCATCTCGCGCGCGGGGAGCACGTGTTCGATCGCGGCCAGCGCGGCGTCGATTTCTTCTTCGTGCTCAGAGGCGCGATCGAGATCATCGATCTCGACACGCACGGCGTGCCGCGGGTGATCCACGTCCACGGCGAGCGCCAGTTCACCGGCGAGATGGACCTGTTCAACAACCGCCGCATCCTGGTCTCCGGGAAGGCGGCCGAAGACAGTCTCGTCGTGCGCATTGCGCCGCTCGCGTTCCGCCGCATGGTGTCGAGCGAAGCCGATGTCAGCGAGATCATCATGCGGGCCTTCATCCTGCGGCGCGTCGGCATCATCCGCCATGGGTCCGGTGGCGTCGTGCTGATCGGCGCGGGCCATGCCGGCGACACGTTGCGGCTGCAGCGCTTCATGATGCGCAACGCCTATCCGCATCGGCTTCTCGATGTCGAGACCGATGCCGACGCCGGCGGTTTCCTCGCATGCTTCGAGATCGAAGCCGACCAGTTGCCGGTCGTCATCACGCCGGACCATCAGGTCTTTCGCAATCCGAGCAATGCGTCGCTGGCCGACTCGCTCGGTCTGACCGAGTCCTACGATCCGGCCAAGGTCTACGACGTCGCGGTCGTCGGCGCAGGACCGGCGGGTCTCGCGGCCGCCGTGTATGCCGCGTCCGAAGGGCTCGTCACGCTGGTCGTCGAAGGGATGGCGCCGGGCGGGCAGGCGGGCACCTCGTCGAAGATCGAGAACTACCTCGGCTTCCCGACCGGCATCTCGGGCCAGGCGCTGGCCGGACGCGCGCAGGCGCAGGCCCAGAAGTTCGGCGCCCGTCTCGCGATCTCTCGGATGGTCGTTGGCCTCGATTGCGACACCCGCCCGTACCGTATCCGTCTGGAAGACGACCAGACGATCTCGGCATCGGCCATCGTGATCGCAACCGGTGCGCGTTATCGGAAGCTGGACGTGCCGGACTACGAACGCTTCGAAGGACACGGCATCCACTACGCTGCGACCGCGATGGAGTCGCGGCTGTGCGGCGGCGAAGAGGTCATCGTCGTCGGCGGCGGCAATTCGGCCGGCCAGGCCGCGGTGTTCCTGTCGCGCGAGGCCGGCCACGTCCACGTACTGGTGCGCTCCGAAGGCCTCGCCGCGACGATGTCCGACTACCTGGTCCAGCGCATCCTGTCGTCGCCGCGGATCACGCTGCACACGCGCACGACGATCACGCGACTGGTCGGCGACCGTTACCTCGACGGCGTCACGTGGCTCGACGACAAGAGCGGTGTCGAGAGCAGCCACGCGATCGCGAACCTGTTCGTGATGATCGGCGCGGAGCCCAATACCGAATGGCTCGCGGGCTGCCTCGACCTCGACGATCGCGGCTTCGTGATCACCGGACGCGACGGCGACGGCGTTCCGCTCGCGTCGCCATACGCGACGACGCGTGACGGCATTTTCGCGGTCGGCGACGTGCGGTCGGGGTCGGTCAAGCGGGTCGCGTCGGGGGTCGGCGAGGGATCGGTCGTCGTGCAGGCCATCCATCAGTTCCTGCATCCGGTCTTGTCCTGACGACCTCATGAAGGATCTGATCGGCTGCATCAGTGCGGCGACTCTCGTCGCGACCGAGGGCCGACAGGGGTGAAGCCGGTACAGGCAACGATCCACCGCAGGCCTGTCGAAAGCGGTTGTTCATCGGCCGGTTCGCCGCGTCGGCCGGCTTCGTGATCTACAGCCGGCTGCTCGACAACATCGTGTTCGTGGTCAGCAACATCTTCCTGCTCAGGATCGCGACGGTCGGCCGGGTGCGCTACCTGCGCAACCGGGACCGCGAAAGGCGGACGATGCCGGGAACGCCGACTACGATGCGCACGACCGGATATGGCTGCATCCGCGGCGACCGACCCGGCTACATCGCGCGGGTGTCGCCGACGTCCGCGGGAATCGCGATCCTCGCCGCCGCCGCTGCGACCGACGCGAGCGTCGCCCCGAAGCCGGCCGTCGCCCGGTAGCACGCGCGGGCGCTGGTGACGACGCGCGGCGCGGCGCTCCACGCGATATGCGCGCCGGCCCGCTCCAGCGCGTCGACGATCGCCACATCCTCGCTGTTCTCGAGATTCGCGAAGCCGCCCACGCTGCGATAGGCGCGCGCGGAGATGCCCAGATTCGCGCCGTGGATGTGGCGATGTCCGTCCTCGTCGCGATAGGTCTGCTCGAAGTGGAGTCGCATCGCATCGCCGTAGACGTCCCAGTCGTCCACGCCGATGGTTCCGCAGACGACATCGCTGCGCAGCCCGATCTGTGCCGTCAGCCAGCGCCTGCAGACCACCGTGTCGGCGTCGGTGAACGCGAGCCAGTCGGCGCCGCGCGCGAGGACGGCTTCCGCGCCGAGGGAACGCGCGAGACCGACGTTGCGGGCGGTGGAGATCAGCGCGACGTGCCCGAGCGACTCGACGATCTCGACGGTGCGGTCGGTGCACGCGTCGCACACGACGACGACGTGCACGGCCACGTCCGCGAGCGATGGCTCGTGGGCCGCCGCGTCGACGGCCCGGAGGCAGTCCGCGATCAGTTCCTCTTCGTTGTGCGCTGGAATCACGACGCCAATCGCACCGCAAGCGGTCCCCTTGTCCACATACCGACTCATGGCCGGCTGCCTTCGCGTGCCGCGACCGATCGCTCATCGGCACTCCACCCGGTGAGGATGAAGTCGTCGTCGATGTATTCGAAGACTTTCGGCAGGTTCAGCGCGGCGTCGAAACGGCGATGCACGGCATCGCCACTGTGGCCGTGCCCATCGATCTCGGCGCGCCAGTCGCAGGCGACGACCGTGCCGGCGTCTCCCGCGCTGCGACGCGCCGCAGCCGCGATCGTGCGGCATGCCGCCTCGTCGACGAAGTACAGGATCTCGCTGAGGACGATCAGGTCGAAGCGGCGCTGAGGCCAGTCGGCAGGCAGCGTGTGGCGGGCGACTTCGGCGTTCGCCTGGTCGGCGAGCACCTCGGACGCGCCAGCAAGCGCGGCCGTGCTGCCGTCGCTGGCCAGCAACGTGTCGCAACGCGCCGCCAATTCGACGCTGATGTGGCCCGTGCCGCAGCCGGCTTCGTAGATGCTTCCGTAGCGCTCCGCCGGCAACGCGGCCAGCAGCAGCGAACGCTTGCGCCTTTCATACCAGCGGGTCCGGGTGCCCCACGGATCGGACGCGTTGCGATAGAGGTCTTCGAACGGCGCCATCTGATCAGATACCGCCGCGGTCATTTGAAGACCACCTCGAACGGGCGCAGGAAGCGTGGCAAGACGTGGGGCGGTAGCACCGCTTCGTGTGCCCCGTCCGGCGTGATCTGGCTCTCGAACTGATCGATCGCGTCTCTCTTGCGGCTGACGATGTCGGCGCCGAGCGGGATGCGTCGCGCGCGCGCCCACGGGATGACCTGCTCGTCCGGCGAGGCCCAGTGCCACATCCACACCGGATACTCGAAGACGGTCGCACCGGTCAGTTCGGCCACCAGTTCCGCAACGTCGCCGCAGGCCTCGTGATCGGGGTGCCCGTCGAAGCGGCAGGTCGACAGCAGCAGGTCGGTCTCTTCGATTCCTTCGACCAGCATCTTCAGAAGTTCTTCGCGATGCGCACCGATTCTTCCGTCCGGAAATCCCAAACGGATGACTTCGGCTTCGATGCCCAACTTCACAAGACCGCGCTGCGTTTCGATCGGCCGCACTTTCGCGAGGCGCTCGGGCGGCCATGTCGAAGAATTGACGTGGCTTGCTTCGCCGTCGGTCACGGAGACGATCCGCAGGTCTGCATCGAGCGCGGACAGTCGCGCGAGACTGCCGCCGAGAGCGAGGATCTCATCGTCAGGATGCGGCGCGAGCAGCCAGATGCGACGGTAGCGTTCGGCCCACAGCGCCACGTCGTCATCGACCATCTGTCCGAACGCCGCCGAGCGCTGCCAGGTCTGCTCGTCGGTGCCGTGGCCCGCGATCCGGCGTCGCGACGGTGAATGAGAAGGGATTCCGGTCGGCATGTTCAGAGGGCCCAACCGACGTCGCGCATCTCGCGTTCGTCGGCGAGCAGGGCGCGCGCCTGAGCGACCTGATCGTGTTCGGCGCGCGACTGCCGGATAAAGATCGGCAGGTCCGCCACGCGCTGTGCGAGGTCCGCCTCGTTGCACAGAGGCCCGGCACCGATCGCGCGCATCGCGTGATGGATCACCCCTTCGCACACATCGGAGACGGCGCCGCGCGCGCGCAGCGCGATCCGCATCGCATCGCGACCGGGAGCAAGGTCGATCGCCGCTGCCGCCTCACGCAGCAACGCGGCACCGGAGGCCAGCGTCGCGTCGATGGCACCGAGATGCGCGAGCGCATGGACATCGTCGCGGCCTCGCTGCAGGTCGCGTACGCGGGCGCCGATGGAGGCGGCCGCGCCGAACCAGCAAGCCGCGATGCCCGCGCCGCCGTGCCAGAAGCCGCGGCGTTCGAGGTAGGCACCCGAAGCGCCGACGACGCGTGCATCGACACCGTCACAGACGACGTCGAAGCTGGCCGACCCGCGCATGCCGACGGCGTTCCAGCGCGTCTCGTCGATCGTGATACCGGCCGCTGAAAGCTTTACGGCGACGAGCCAACGCTTGCCGGTCGGATCGACCGCCGTCATCAGTCCCTCGTCGACGACGCGTGCGCCCGAGCACCACGACTTGCGTCCGCCGATGATCGCGCGAGTCCCTTCGACACTGCGGATCGTCATGGGCTCGGCGCGCGCTTCGGACGCCCAGACGGCGCGCAACGTTGCGGCAGACGACGGCGGATGCACGTCTATCTCCTGCAGGATCGCCAGCGCATCGGTGTGACCCTCGTAGAGTTTCACCAGCCCCAGGTCATGTCGCGCGACGCGCTCGAGCGCCTGCCAGCGCTTCAGGGTGGCGCCGTGTCCCGGCAACGGGATGTGGTCCAGGCCGGCGGCCATCAGGTCGCGCATCACCTCGGCGACCGGTGCGCCAACGTCGGCATCGCGCAATCGCATCGCGATCCGTTGTTCGACGCCGTCGGTCTTCCTGTTGTTCTCGTCCACCAGTGTCGCCATGCCCCGTCCCCGGTCTCCCCGTGTTCGACGTGCCGGAATGCCGCTGTCGTGCTTCGGGGAACGAGGTGCGATTCTTCGCGCGATGAGGACGGCCCTGCTTCGGACGAAGGCTGATCGCTCCGTCATCAACCGTCCGCGGGACTACGCGGGATGGTCGAAAACGTCGGATTCAGTCGATGTCCGAGGTTCGTGGGGCAAGGTCGCGCGCAGTTCGTCGCGTTGCCTCACCCCTTGCACTCACGCAACGAGTGCGAGATACAGCGCGGCGTAGGCGGCCGCCGAGTTGCCCCAGCCGACATCAGCGGCCATGCCGGCTCGTTGCATCCGGCGCCAGACCTCCGGCATGTGGTACAGGTTCACGGCCTTGCGGACCGCGTCGAGCACGCCGTCGGCGGTGATGTCGGCGAACTGGATGCCTGTCGCGACACCGGCCTTCAACGCCGCGTCGTTCGC
>JBDTIS010000169.1:0-29222 GCA_039936235.1 Burkholderiaceae bacterium
CAGAGCGCGAACACCGTCGTCGAGATTCCCACGCTGACCGAGAGCCTCACGGCCGCACGCAACGTGAAGGGCCAGCGATGAACCGCGGGCGCTGTCGCTCGACCGAATGCAAGCCGTGAAGATCGCATGCGCTTCTTCCTGATCGGCGTCGTCGTCTTCGCGGCTGCGGTCGGCCTCGCGCTCCGCATGTCCGTAGCGGCCTTCGAAGTGCGCCTGAAGTGCGCCGCGCAACGCGCGCGATGCGCGCTTCTCGCTTTGCCGCTGGCGATACAGCGCGACGCGCTGCGGCATCTGTACGGTCTTCTTCGCGATGCGGATCAGCGCGTACAGCACGACGAACAGCACGACCTCGATCAGCAGGAACAGGTTGAGCGACAGGTCGATGCGAAACGGCGGGTAGAACACCACCACGTTGCCGGGGTCGGTGCTCAGCGCGAGCGCGAGCCCGACTGCCGCCGCGAAGACGACGACGCCGATCAGGAAGAAGCGCATGCGATCTTCACGACTGGCGGTCCGTGATGCGACGTGACCCGCGGTTCATCGCTGGCCCTTGACGTTGCGCGCGGCCGTGAGGCTCTCGGTCAGCGTGGGCATCTCGACGACGGTGTTCGCGCTTTGCACCTGCCTGAGCAGCGCGAGCGCGGCCAGCGTCTGACGCGAGCGCAGATCGAAGTATTTCTGCAGCGCTTCCTGCGCATGCAGCAGGTCGGCGCGATAGGTGGATTCCTGGCGCGCGAGCAACGCGAGCCGCGCATTCAGCAGCCGCAGCTTGAGGTTCTCGCGGACGAAATAGGCCTGCGTCGGCGCGAGCAGCAGCGCGTCGGGCTCGGTTACTTCGCGGACCCGCACGAGCTGGCCGAAGCGCTGCCAGATCTCGGCGCCGAGGTAACGCAACTGATCCTGCACGCGCTCGTACCACCCGCCGACGGCCGACCCGTCCGGCCTGACGCTGCGATCGAGCGGAACCGCGTCGAGCCGCGGGCGCGGCGCGGGTCGCTCGTCGGACAGCAGCGGCAGGCTGTCGACCATGCCGACGATGCTGTCGAGCCGCAAGGCGTTGCCGGCGATATCGACCGACGGCAGCGCTTTGAGTCTTTCCAGGTCCTTCGCGATCGCGCGACGCAGCACGATGAACTGCGGCCGCTCGGTCCGCGCGACGCGCTGGTCCGCGTTCTGCAGCGCGATGATCGCGCCCTGCACGTTGCCGGCGAGCTGAAGCTGCTCGGACGCGACCGCGAGGATCTGCTCGACCTCGGCGAGTGCCCAGTCGTCGCGGGTGCGTGCGAGGTCCGCATAGAGTTGTTCGAGCGACGCCTGCTGGCTCTGCGAATCGGAGACGCGCGCCTCGATCGCCCCGAGCTTGGCCGTATTCGCGATCGCCTGGTCCTGGGCCTGCCGTGCGGCCGACTGCGCGGACCGGCTCGCGATGCTGTCTTCCTGGATGCGGCGGGCGAACTCGCGTTCGCTGCGATCGAGACGGTTCGCGGCGAGAAACCACAGCGCGATCCCGATCACCAGCACGAAGCCGAAGCCGAGGATCATCCACAGCATCACCGAGCGGCGCAGCCGACGCAGTTCGTCGGCGGCCTGGATCTGTGCGGGGTCGATCGCGGGGATCACGACGGCCGACGCGTACGTGCTGGGAAGGGGAAGCGGAGGAGTGCTCGACACGCCTGTCATTCTATCGCGGCAACAATGCCGCGATCGCCCGACGCGCACAGCGAAACCCGCGAGAAGCCGCTTTCTCGCGCCCTTTCGGCGATCCGTGGATGCGGCGCCACAATCGCGCAGCCGAACAGCCACGCGCGGACACGCGCCGGCGACACGAGGGAGGTCTTCATCAGCGACCGTTCGACGATCTCGAGCAGGTTGTCGACGCCTTCCGAACTCGTGACGACGAACGCGACCGGGTCCCCAGATGCGAACAGCCGGTCGAGCGCCTCGGCAGCGCCGGCGTCCGCTTCGGGGCGCACCCGACGGTAGGCCTCGACCTGATCGACAGCGATCCCGAGCGACTGCAGGCGTTCGGCGAACCAGGCACGGCCGCCGTTGCCGCGCAGGATCAGCACGCTGCCGGCAAAATCATGTTTCAGGCCGATGGTCTCTTCGAGCGCGACGAACAAGCCTTCGGAATCGAAGCGTTCACCGGGCCCGCCGCCTTGTAGCGCCGCCGGGCGCACGACACGGACGCGCGGCGCGTCGATGCCGAGTCCGCGTAGCACGTCGACGCTGCCGGGCCCCATGACGCCGATCGTGACGTCGGACGGCCATGGGGCCGCGCGATGTGCGAGGGCCTGCCGGATCGCATTGGGGCTTACGAACACGACCAGGCCGTAGGTCTCGAGATGCGCCATAGTCCGTGCGAGCCGCGCGGGATCGGCAACCGGCTCGATCGCGATGACCGGCATCGAGACGACCGTGCGGCCGAGGCCGCGCAATGCGGCGATCAGCGTACCTGCGTCGCGTTCGGGCCGCGTGACGAACAGCGTCGCCCGTCGGTCGACGGCCGGCGCGCCCGACGTCCCGTTCAAAGCGATTCGATCACGCTCAGGGCGCCCTGCCCGATCAACAGTTCGCCGATGTGTCGCCCGAGTTCTTCGGCGTCGTCGACCTCGTCGTCGCCGGCAGCGACCAGCGCTGTCTCGGACACGCTCATCAGCAGCGTGCCGTCGGGTCGCCCGAGAACGGCCGACAGTTCGAGATGATCGTCGGACGTCCAGGTCGCGTAGGCGCCGAGCGGCATCGTGCAGTTGCCGCCGAGCGTGCGGGACACCGCCCGTTCGGCCAGCACGGCGAGCGAGGTGCGCCGGTCGTGCAGCGGCGCGAGCAGCGCCATCAGGTCGTCGCGGTGATCGGCGATCTCGATCGCAACGGCGCCCTGACCTGGCGACGGCAGGCTCAGGGAAGGATCCATCCGCAAGCGAATCCGGGATTGGAGGCCTAGCCGAAGCAGGCCCGCGGTCGCGAGCAGCATCGCGTCGAAGTCACCTCGATCGAGTTTGTCGAGTCGGGTGCCGACGTTGCCGCGGGCCGGGACGACGGTCACATGCGGGTAGGCCGCGCGGAACTGCGACTCACGGCGCAGACTGGCCGTGCCGATGACGGCGCCGTCCGGCAAGTCGTCGGGCGACGCAAAGCGATTGGAGACGAACGCATCACGCGCGTCTTCGCGTTCCATGATCGCACCGAGGCGAAGGCCCGGTGCCAGCGACATCGGCACGTCCTTCAGCGAATGCACCGCGATGTCAGCGCTGCCGTCGAGTAGCGCGGTCTCGAGTTCCTTGACGAACAGCCCCTTGCCGCCTATCTTCGACAGCGTCTTGTCGAGGACGCGATCGCCCTGGGTCGTCATCCCGTCGATCACGACGTCGATACCGGGATGCGCGCGACGCAGCGCTGCCTGGACGTGTTCGGCCTGCCACAGCGCCAGCCTGCTTTCACGCGTCGCGATGACGACACGTCGGGTTTCCTGCATGGTCATGGTCGTGGTGCGCCGAGTCGGGTCAGGCGATCATGGATACAGGCCGCGCTTCTCGCGCGCCTGCAGCACACGCGTGCAGGCGACCACGAACGCCGCGGTCCGCAACGGGATCCTGTGCAGTTCGCTCATCTCCCAGATGCGCTTGAACGCGTCGACCATGATCTTGTCGAGCCGCACGTTGATCTCGTCCTCGCTCCAGAAGAACGAGCTGAAGTCCTGCACCCATTCGAAATACGAGACCGTGACGCCGCCGGCATTCGCGATCACGTCGGGCACGACCATGATGCCGCGCTCACCGAGGATCAGGTCGCCGTCGGGCGTGGTCGGACCGTTGGCACCTTCGAGCACCATCTTCGTCTTGATCCGCTGCGCACGTTCGCGCGTGATCACGCTCTCGAGTGCCGCAGGGATCAGGATGTCGGTCTCGACGTTCCAGAAGTCTTCGGACGCGATCTTGTCGCCGCCCTTGAACTCACCGATGCCGCCGCGCGCCTCGACCTCGGCGACCAGGCCGCCGATGTCGAGCCCGTTCGGGTTGTAGACGGTGCCGGTGTGGTCCTGTACGGCGACCAGCTTCGAGCCGCTGCCGACGAACAGTTCCGCGGCTGACGATCCGACGTTGCCGAAGCCCTGTACCGCAATCCGCGCGCCGTCGATCTGCACGTTCATCCGCCGCGCGGTTTCGCGGCCTACGACGAATACGCCACGACCGGTCGCCTTGACCCGACCGAGCGATCCGCCCAGCTCGATCGGCTTGCCGGTGACGACGCCGGTCGCGGTGGCACCGGTGTTCATCGAGTAGGTGTCCATCATCCACGCCATGATCTGCGCGTTGGTGTTGACGTCCGGCGCGGGGATGTCCGAATGCGGCCCGATGATCAGGCCGATCTCACTGGTGTAGCGACGCGTGAGCTTCTCGAGTTCCTTCAGCGACAGCGCCTTCGGTTCGACACGGATGCCTCCCTTCGCCCCGCCGTATGGCAGGTTCACGGCGGCGCACTTCACGGTCATCCACGCCGACAGGGCCATCACCTCTTCGAGCGTGACGTCCGGATGGAAGCGCACGCCGCCCTTGCCCGGTCCGCGCGACAGATTGTGCTGTACGCGAAAGCCTTCGAAGTGCGAGACCGTGCCGTTGTCGAGTTCGATCGGGATGTCGACGATCAGCGCGCGCTTCGGACGCTTCAGCGTCTCCGACCATCGCGCGAGATCGCCGAGGTAAGGCAGCACGCGGTCGACCTGCGAAAGATAGGTGGCCCAGGGGCTGTCGGGTGCCTGATTGACGAATGAGAGATTCATGATCGTTTTTTCGTTGCGCGCCGCTGCCTACGACGTGCAAGCCATCCCTAAAAATAATGGCCGCGACGATACAGCAATCACTACGCACTGTCGCGCCGTCATGCCGCGTGTTCGAATGCCTCGCGCGATAGAATCACGCCCTGCTTTTTTCTGATGCGGGGCGGAGTGCCATGACTTACTGTGTTGCGATGCGGCTCGACGAAGGGCTCGTCTTTCTGGCCGATTCACGAACCAATGCGGGGGTCGACCACGTCAGCACGTTCCGCAAGCTGACGGTCTATGAACGCCCCGGCGAACGAATGATCACGCTGATGACTTCGGGAAATCTCGCTGCGGGGCAGGCCGTGCGGCAACTGGTGTCGGAGACGCGCGATGCCGAAGGCATCAGCATATGGAACGCGAAGAGCATGTTCGAGGTCGCACGCGTCGTCGGCGACGCCGTTCGTGCAGTCCGGGCGCGCGATGCGGCGGCACTCGAAGACGCCGGCCTCGACTTCACGATGAGCATCATCTGCGGCGGGCAGATCAAGGGCGAACAATGCCGCCTGTTCCTGATCTATTCGGCCGGCAACTTCATCGAAGCGCTGGCCGAGGCACCCTACTTCCAGATCGGCGAATCCAAGTACGGCAAGCCGGTGCTCGACCGGATGATTACGCCGAAGTCGACGCTCGACGAAGGGGTCAAGTGCGCGCTGGTATCGATGGACTCGACGATGCGTTCCAACCTGTCGGTCGGCCTGCCGCTCGACCTGCTGTGCTACGAGACCGGACGCTTCGCGGTCACGCGCTTCGCGATGGTCGATGCGAACAACCACTATTTCCGCATGATCCACGACACGTGGGGCGAGCGGATGAAGCAGATCTTCCAGGAAATTCCCGCGCCCGCCTGGGACACATCGGGATCGCTCGGCGACGTATCGACCGAGCCGACGCGGATGGCCGGCAGCCAGTACCGGACGGGCTCCGAAGCCACGTTGCCGCGTGCCGCGCCGCTTCGCGCGAGCCTGCCGCACGACTTCGAGACCGAGATCGCCCCGTTGCCGCCCGAAGAGATCCAGACGCTGGCGCAGGACGCCGATGAGTCATCGCAATCGAACTGAACGCGTCGCTGACCGCCGGAGTCGGAGCGGCAAACTGTCCGCTGTCTGACGCCGACCAGGCAACCGGCGTCCCGACAGGGACGTGATCGTCCCGAGCATGACGTGCGGGCCCCTGCTTCGCGGAAGAGGTTTCTCGCATCCGGTCGGAACGACCTACGAGGTAACTGTCATCCCGACCAAGGAGGGATCTACCGTCGAGGAAGGTCGAACGATCCGATGCTCGGCGGAAGCGGTTCGCCACACCCGTTCGCACCGACATACCAGGCAACTTCCCCGCTCAGGCCGCGAGCGAAGCGCTCTCTTCGACCTGCTTCGCCGCATCGCGCTGCCCGTGGTCTATCGGCAGCACCTCGGAGATGTTCGGCTGGATATCCGTCATCCGCGCCGGACCGTAGATCGTCGCGAACGCCACGTCCATCGCATCGGGCCCCGACGCGATGCGGACCACGTTCTCCACCGGCGCGAGTCCGGTCGGATCGAACAGGATCCACTTGCCGCCCAGGTAAGCCTCGAAGATCGCGTGGAAGTCCGGCGGCGGCTCCTCGAACTGGACATACCCGACGACGAAGCGTGCCGGAATGTTCAGCGCGCGGCACATCGTGATGCCGACGTGCGCGAAATCGCGGCAGACGCCGACGCGGTTCGCGAGGACGTCGCGCGCCGTAGTCGTCACATCCGACTGGCCGATCTGATAGAAGATGTGTTCGCGGATCCACGAGACGATCGCCTCGACCCGGCTGTAGCCCTGCGGCAGATGACCGAACGTGCGCTGGGCCATGCCGGACAGCACGTCGGACTCGCAATAGCGCGTCGGCAGCAGGTATTGCATGACCTCGTCTGGCAACTCGGCGATCGTCAGTTCGCGGGCATCGTGATCGGGCTCTTCGAAGCGCCGGACGACACGCGCCCGATAGACGATGGAGGTCGTGCCGAAATCTGCGTGGACGCGCAGAGAACGGTTGTGCGAGTTCGGCGGAAGATATTCACGCGGCACCGCGATCGACGGCGAGACGTCAAACGATTCGGAGAGAATCGTGTGCTCGGGGATGCGAGCGGCCTCGATCTGGAAGAAGAATTCTGCAGGCCCGTTGACTACATAGACGAGCTTGCAATCGATGTCGAAGGTTTTCATGGCGGGAGAAGGGAGTTACCGCCCGATGCCCGGGCTCAGGAGCGGAGCGAGTTTAATGGCGCGTTGCGGCCAATCCGCATCGTTATCGAGAAATTCAGGACGCGTCCTATCGGCTCCTTCACCGATGTGAAACACGGTGGCGACCGTCGCCGATGGCTGGGACGAGGCGCTAACATGGATGCGTCAGTCACCAACTCCGAGGAAGTTCCGCATGCCGCAATCCCAGCAGGTTCGTCTCGCCGACGTGCAATGCATCACGTCGGCCGGCCTTCACCGGATGGCCTACCGCGAGTGGGGCGATCCTGCCAACGACCGCGTGCTGGTCTGCGTCCACGGCCTGACACGCATCTCGAACGACTTCGATTCCTTCGCGCAGGCCGTCTCGTCCGAATACCGCGTGGTCTGTCCCGACGTCGCCGGTCGCGGCCGCAGCGGCTGGCTGCGCGATCCGATGCTCTATCAATTGCCGACCTACGTCGGCGACATGGTGACACTGCTCGCGCGGCTGAACGCGAAGACCGTCCACTGGTTCGGCACGTCGATGGGCGCACTGATCGGCATGGTGCTCGCGTCGCTGCCCGACTCGCCGATCGAGCGGATGGTCCTCAACGACGCGGGGCCGGTCCTCGGCGCGGCCGCGCTCGCACGCATCGGCAGCTACGTCGGCGAGACGCCGCGCTTCGCGACGATCGACGACGCGGAAGCCTACATCCGCAGGATCACCGCACCGTTCGGCGAACACACCGATGCCGAGTGGCGATTCCTGACCGAAGTCGTGATGCGCAAGGACGGCGACGCGTGGATCAGGCACTACGATCCTGCGCTCGCGGTCCCGTTCAAGACGATCCCGGAGACCGACACGCTGCTGTGGCATCTGTACGACGCGATCCGTTGCCCGGTGCTGTCGGTCCGCGGCGAACATTCGGACCTGTTGTCCGCGGCGACCCATGCCGAGATGGCACAACGCGGACCACGTGCGGAGCTCGTCACGATCGCCGACGTGGGCCACGCGCCGACCTTCATGCACGACGACCAGATCGCGATCGCCAAGGACTTCCTGTTGAGAGGGCTGTGACCATGACCGATGTCTCCCGTATCGAACGCCTGCATGTCGGTCCCCGCCTGTCGGAGGCCGTGATCTTCAACGGCACGATCTACCTCGCGGGCCAGATCGCCGAGAAGACCAGCAGCAGCGCGTTCAGCCAGATGCAGGAAGTGCTCGATCACATCGACCGTCTGCTGGCCGAGGCCGGCAGCGACAAGCGGCACATCCTGTCGGCGACGGTCTATCTGGCGAGCATCAAGCACTACGCCGACATGAATCGCGCGTGGGACGAATGGGTGGTACCCGGCGCGACACCCCCGCGCGCGACCGTCGAGGCGAAGCTCGCGAAACCCGAGTATCTCGTCGAGGTGCAGGTCGTGGCGGCGCAGATCGTGTGACGGCAGCGCTCATGCCAGCGGGTCCTGCCGGTAGTAAGCGGCGAGAAGCGCATACCAGTTCGGATAAACATCCTTCAAGCTCTGCGGCGTCACGAAGAACGCCTCGCTGCTGACGGAGAAGAACTCGCCTTCGTCGGTCGCGGCGTAGGCATCGATCGGCAATGCGGCGTAGAAGCGATCGGCGCGTGCGGAGTCGGGATCGACGTGGCGCGGGATCGAACGCTCCACCGCTTCGAGCCTCACGATGAAGTCGCCCAGAGCCGCATGCAGGAGTTGTAGCCACCGCGACGGGTCCAGCCCCGGATGCAGCGTCCGCGAAAACGCCGGCATTCCATCGACCGCCCCGTTCGTCATGTCGAGCTTGTGCGCGAACTCGTGGATGACTACGTTGAAAGCGAACGGGCTCGGGCGTTGATCCTTCGCCGAGCGCTCGGTCGCGTCCCACGCGAGCACGACCGGGCCGTCCTCCCACGACTCGCCGGCGACCGGCTCGCTCCACGCATGAACGACGCCGTCTTGATCGACGATCTCGCGTTCGACGATGAAGTCGGCCGGATATACGACGATCTCCTCGAACGACGGATACGCGGCGAGGCCGAGTTCCAGGATCGGCAGGCAGGCCTGCGTCGCGATGCGGCCGATCATCGCGTCGGTGACGTCGAGGCCGCCGGCGCCGTTAATCGCCTTCGTCGCGACGAAGTCACCGCACAGACGGCGCAGCCTGCGGAACGCATCGTCGTCGAGTCGCGCGAGATACGCCTCGTTCGCGATCAGCGCCTGCCAGCCGGCTTCGTCGATCCAGTCCGAGCGATCGATCCCGGCTGAAACCGCACGCGAAAACAGCCAGCGCATGACGCGGACTCAGACTTCGTCGATCCAGGCCGTCTGGATGGCCTCGAGGATCTTTTCGCCGGAACGATTGGGATCGTCGTGGAACCCGTCGAGCTCGGTGACCCAGCGATGCAGGTCGGTGAAGCGGACGGTCAGCGGATCGATATCCGGGTGCTTCTCGACCAACGCGATCGCGATGTCGTCGATGTCGGTCCACTTCATCGGTCGCTCTCCGTCGGCCTCAGCCGTTTTCCTTGGCGTGATTGATCGAATACTTCGGGATCTCGAGGACGAGATCGGCGTCGGCCATGATCGCCTGGCACGACAGCCGTGACCGCGGCGTCAGGCCCCAGGCCTGGTCGAGCAGGTCGTCCTCGTTGTCGTCCGACGGCACGAGCGTATCGAAGCCCTGCTTCACGATCACATGGCAGGTCGTGCAGGCGGCCGACATCTCGCACGCGTGTTCGATCGGGACGTGATGCGCGAGCAGGTTGACGCACAGGCTCTTGCCGACTTCGGCTTCGAACTCGGCGCCCTGCGGACAGACGTCCGGGTGCGGGAGTACGGTGATCTTCGGCATGGATGGGTTCTAGTGGTCGGGTATCGCGACGATCAGGCGATCTCGTCGAGGCGCTTGCCGGCGAGCGCACGACGGACGCTCGCGTCCATCCGCAATTCGGCGAAGCGTTCGGTGCCGTGCGACAGCGCGTCGATCGCGTCCTTGATCGCCGAATGATCGTCGCCTTCGGCGACCCGTCGGACCGCGTCGATGCGGCAGCGGATGCGTTCGATTTCATGCGCGTCGAGCAACGCCGCATCGGCCGCGAGCGCGGACTCGGTCGCCGCGACGATGCGCTGCGCCTCGACCTGCTGCTCGCGCAACGCGCGCATCCGCATGTCGCTGTCGGCCGCGCCGAAACTTTCCTTCAGCATCCGCGCGACCTCGTCGTCGCCGAGACCGTACGATGGCTTGACCGCGATGTGCGCCTCGACCTTCGACGTGAGCTCGGTCGCCGTTACCGACAGCAGCCCGTCGGCGTCGACCTGGTAGGTCACGCGGATGCGTGCGGCGCCGGCCGTCATCGGCGGGATGCCGCGCAGCTCGAAACGCGCGAGCGAGCGGCAGTCGGAGACCAGCTCGCGTTCGCCCTGGACCACGTGGATCGCCATCGCGGTCTGGCCGTCCTTGAAGGTCGTGAACTCCTGCGCGCGCGCCACCGGAATCGTCGAGTTGCGCGCGATGATCTTCTCGGCCAATCCACCCATCGTCTCGACGCCGAGCGACAGCGGAATCACGTCGAGCAGCAGCCATTCTTCGCCGTCGACCGCCCGGTTGCCGGCCAGCGCATGCGCCTGCATCGCGGCGCCTAGCGCGACGACGCGATCGGGATCGAGGTCGACCAGCGGCGGCTTGCCGAAGTAGCGCTCGACCGCGGCACGGACCTGCGGCATCCGCGTCGCGCCGCCGACCATCACGACCCCCGCGACGTCGGTCGCAGCCAGCTTCGCGTCGCGCAGCCCGCGCGTCGCGGCGGCCAGCGTGCGGTCGACGAGGTCGGCCGTCGCGGACGCGAACGCGTCGCGCGAGATCGCGGCGTGACGATGGACGCCGGCCGCTTCGAACGCGAGATCCACGACCAATGCGTCGCTGAGCTCTTCCTTCGCAGCGCGCGCGTAGGCGGCGAGGCTGGCGTGTTCGGCGTCACTCAGCAGATCGGTCGTGACGCCGGCCGCCTTCAATGCAAGACCGGACAGTCGTTCATCGAAGTCGTCGCCGCCGAGCGCCGTGTCGCCGCCGGTCGCCAACACTTCGAACACGCCGTGCGTGAGCCTCAGGATGGACAGGTCGAACGTGCCGCCGCCGAGGTCGTAGACCGCGTAGGTACCTTCGATGCCGTTGTCGAGCCCGTAGGCGACCGCGGCCGCCGTCGGCTCGTTCAGCAGACGCAGCACGTTGATGCCGGCGAGCTGCGCGGCATCCTTCGTCGCCTGGCGCTGCGCGTCGTCGAAGTAGGCAGGCACCGTGATCACCGCGCCGACGAGATCGTCGCCGAGCGTGTCTTCGGCGCGCTGCCGCAGCGTCGCGAGGATTTCGGCGGACACCTCGACCGGCGTCTTGACGCCGGCGGCCGTCGACAGGCGGATCAGGCCGCCGCCGGGCTGGCCCGCAGACACATCGGCGAGGTCGTAGCGCATCGCCTCGTCGAGGTCGTCGCGACCGCGACCCATCAGCCGCTTGACCGACACGATCGTGTTGCGCGGATCGGCCGCGCGCTGCGCGAGCGCGTCGTGGCCGATACCGGCCGTGCCATCCCCGCGATAGTGGACCGCCGACGGCAACAGCACCCGTCCGTGTTCGTCGGGCAGGACCTCGGCGACGCCGCTGCGCACCGCGGCGACCAGCGAGTTGGTCGTGCCGAGATCGATGCCGACGGCAAGCCGTCGCTGGTGCGGCGCCGGCGCCATGCCCGGCTCGGAGATCTGGAGCAGTGCCATCAGTGGACCGGCGCCTTGAGGCGGTCGCTCACGGTGGCGACGTCTTCACCGAAACGCTCGACGAACATCCACTGGCGCACGTGTTCGGCGGCCGTCTTCACGTCCTCGTCGGTGTCGAGCGAACCTTCGACGCCGTCACGCAGCGCGCCCTGCTTCGCGACCAGCGCGGCGCGCAATGCTTCGACTTTATTCGAATCGTTTTCAGCGCGGGCATCGTCGAGCGCCTCGCGCCATTCGAGCTGCTGCATCAGAAATTCCTGGGCCATGTGGGTGTTGTTCTCGTCGGCGGGATCGTGGCCGCGCAGCGCGCACAGGTAGATCGCGCGACGCAGCGGATCGCGCAGCACGCGATAGGCCTCGTTGGCACGCGTCGCCCATTGCAGCGCGACGCGCTGCTCGGCAGCACCGCCGCCGGCGAAGCGATCGGGATGGACGCGCGTCTGTACGTCACGATAGGCGCGATCGAGCGCGGGCAGGTCGAGCCCGAAGCGTTCGGCGAGGCCGAACAAGGCGAAGTGGTTGTCGTGGATATTCATGAAAAAAACAAGGCGGCCAAGCCGCCTCGATTGCACGATGCCGGTTGGGGCGATCAGATGCGGAAGCTCTCTCCGCAGCCGCATTCGTCCTTGACGTTCGGGTTCCTGAACTTGAACCCTTCGTTCAGCCCTTCGCGCGTGAAGTCGAGTTCGGTGCCGTCGATGTACGGCAGGCTCTTCGGATCGACGTAGACCTTCACGCCGTGACTTTCGAACACCTGGTCTTCGGCAACCGGCTCATCGACGTACTCGAGCTTGTAGGCCAGACCCGAACAGCCGGTGGTGCGGACGCCGACGCGCAGGCCGTGACCCTTGCCACGTCGCTCGATGTAGCGCGCGACGTGACGCGCGGCCTTCTCGGTCAGAGCGACGCCCGAAAGGACGGTCGCGCCGACGACAGGCACGACCTTCGTGAAGACCGGATCGGTGACCGTCGCCATCACGCCGCCTGCTTCTCCGCCGGCGCGGTGTTCAGATGTTTGGCGCGATAGTCCTGCACCGCAGCCTTGATCGCGTCTTCGGCGAGGATCGAGCAATGGATCTTGACCGGTGGCAGTGCGAGTTCTTCGGCGATCGCCGTGTTGCGGATGCTCATCGCTTCGTCGAGCGTCTTGCCCTTGACCCATTCGGTGACGAGCGACGACGACGCGATGGCCGAGCCGCAGCCGTAGGTCTTGAACTTCGCGTCCTCGATACGGCCATCCGCGCCGACGCGGATCTGCAGCTTCATCACGTCGCCGCAGGCCGGCGCCCCGACCATGCCGGTACCGACTTCGTCGTCGCGACTCTGGAACGAGCCGACGTTGCGTGGGTTTTCGTAGTGGTCGAGGACTTTTTCGCTGTATGCCATGTTGCTCTCCGGTAGCTATCGACCCTGCAGATTCGCAAGGCCCTTGCGTGTTCTAGTTCAGTGTGCCGACCACTGGATCGATTCCATATCGACGCCGTCCTTGTACATGTCCCACAGCGGCGACAGGTCGCGCAGTTTGGCGATCTTCGACTTCAGCAGGTTGATCGCGAAGTCGACATCTTCCTCGGTCGTGAAGCGCCCGATCGTGAAGCGGATCGACGAGTGCGCCAGTTCGTCGCTGCGTCCGAGCGCGCGCAGCACGTAGCTGGGTTCGAGGCTGGCCGACGTGCAGGCCGAGCCCGACGACACGGCGAGCTCCTTGATGCCCATGATCAGCGACTCGCCTTCGACGAAGTTGAAGCTGACGTTGAGGTTGTGCGGCACGCGATGCTCGGCGTCGCCATTCAGATAGACCTCTTCGATGTCCGACAGTCCGTTCCACAGGCGGTCGTGCAGCATCCGCACGCGCTCGTTCTCGGTGTTCATCTCGAGACGCGCCAAGCGAAATGCCTCGCCCATACCGACGATCTGGTGCGTGGCCAGCGTGCCCGAGCGCATGCCCCGTTCGTGACCGCCGCCGTGCATCTGCGCTTCGAGGCGCACGCGCGGCTTGCGACGCACGTACAGCGCGCCGATGCCCTTCGGACCGTAGGTCTTGTGCGCGGTGAAGGTCATCAGGTCGACCTTCCAGTTCGTCAGGTCGATCGCGACCTTGCCGGTCGCCTGCGCCGCATCGACGTGGAAGATGATGCCGCGCTCGCGGCACAGCTCGCCGATCGCCGGGATGTCCTGGATCACGCCGATCTCGTTGTTGACCAGCATGACCGACACCAGCACCGTATCGTCGCGCATCGCGGCGCGCAGTTGGTCGAGCGTGATCAGTCCGTTCGGCTGCGGCTGCAGATAGGTGACCTCGAAGCCTTCCCGCTCGAGCTCGCGACAGGTGTCGAGCACGGCCTTGTGTTCCGTCTTGACCGTGATGATGTGCTTGCCCTTCTCCTTGTAGAAGTGGGCTGCGCCCTTGATCGCGAGGTTGTCGCCTTCGGTGGCGCCGGACGTCCAGACGATCTCGCGCGGGTCGCAGTTGACCAGCTTCGCGACTTCCTCGCGGGCGTTCTCGACGGCGGCTTCTGCGTCCCAGCCGTACGGATGGCTGCGCGACGCCGGATTGCCGAATTGCGCGGTCAGGAAGGGGATCATCTTCTCGGCGACGCGCGGGTCCACCGGCGTGGTCGCCGAGTAGTCCATGTAGATCGGAAGCATGTGTTGCATAGGGTTCCTAATTGATCAGGGCATCCGCGGGCTTGTCGCACGGAGCGCGACGATCGCGCAGCACGTGGATCTGCGGGGAGTTCTCGCACCGGACGAGCCGGTCACGCTGCTCGCTGACGAGGTTTTCGAGCGAAACGCCGTCGAGGTATTCGACCATGTGCGTATTCAGGTTGGCCCACAAGTCGTGAGTCAGGCAGCGGCGGTCGTCGAGGCAATTTTCCTTGCCTTTGCACTGCGTCGAATCGACCGCCTCGTCGACCGCATCGATGATCTCGGCAACCGAAATGTCCGCCGCAGCGCGCCCAAGCCGATAACCGCCGCCGGGACCACGGACGCTTTCGACCAACGCGTTGCGACGGAGCTTGCCGAACAATTGTTCGAGATACGACAGCGAGATGGCCTGGCGACCGCTGATACCACCGAGCGACACCGGACCGGCGTGCTCGCGCAACGCGAGATCGATCATCGCGGTGACTGCAAAACGGCCTTTGGTGGTGAGACGCATGGGGGCTGGAAGAAAATTGAACTCGGAATTCGACGGCGCAGACCCGCAAGATACTATTCCCGACTAAATCAGTCAAGTATTCGGCGGGCCAGAGATCACGTGCGAAACAATGCGACGCGGACGAGGTTCCTCACATCCGTTCGGAACGACATATTGGCAACCGTCGTCCCGAAGTAGGAGGGGCCTTACGCTCCACGCATGAAAGGCGGACTCAGGAGTCGCTGTTGAAATTCGTCGCATCTCTTTCGAACGAGATAGCGACGCCAACCGTTTAGATGGCCAGACAAAAAAAGCGACCCCTTGAGGTCGCCGTTCTTGCTCTGCTAAGCCGCCGCCTTCTGCGCCATTCGTCGACGGACGAAGTCGACGAGGTTCACGCAGGCGTCTTCGACGTAGTCGAGCACGACTTCGAAACCATCGGCGCCGCCGTAATACGGGTCGGGCACGACGGCCGACTCGTGTTCCGTCGCGAAGCTCATCAGCAACTTGATCTTGTGATGGTACTGACGCGGCGCGAGTTGCTGCAACATCGCGTGATTTTCCCAGTCCATCGCCAGAATCATGTCGAAGCTGGCGAAGTCGTCCTTCGTGATCTGGCGGGCGACCAGCGACTCCATTTCGTAGCCGCGCTTCTTCGCCGCGCGCGACGAACGCGTGTCCGGCGCTTCACCAGCGTGGAAACCGTGGGTGCCCGCGGAGTCCACCGTGACGTGTTTTTCCAGCCCCGCTTCCCGCACCTTCGTGCGGAATACAGCTTCGGCTGTCGGGGATCTGCAGATGTTACCCATGCAGACGATCAGAATCTTGAACGCTTCGTACTTCAACATTATTCGTCACCTATCCGGTGCAAAAAAAGAAAATTGGTACGGCAGAACCGTCACGGGCACCCGCCACTATTCGTCGCGCTCTACTTACTTGTCAGGCAGCCCTATTCCCATTACCGGGTGGGAGGATTGCGGTATCTCCCGCGCCTCCGAAAATCTGCTGTTTAAGCTGTGCAAGCTGGTCTCTAGATCGTGCCGCGTCCTCGAATTCCAAGTTGCGCGCGTGATCTAGCATCGACTTCTCGAGCCGCTTGATCTCGCGCGCCACATGCTTCTCGTCCATCGCGCCGTAGCGCGCCTTCTCCTGCGCTGCCTTCAGTTCTGTCCGAGCCGACTGCGAGTCGTAGACCCCGTCGATCATGTCGCGCACCTGCTTGATGACGCCCTTCGGTTCGATCCCGTTCGCCAGGTTGTGCGCGACCTGCTTCGCGCGCCGCCGATCGGTCTCGTCGATCGCGCGCCGCATCGACTCGGTCATGGAGTCGCCGTACAGGATCGCGGTTCCGTTGATGTTGCGTGCCGCGCGCCCGATCGTCTGGATCAGCGACCGCTCGGCGCGAAGGAACCCTTCCTTGTCCGCGTCGAGAATCGCCACCAGCGACACCTCCGGGATGTCCAGACCCTCCCGCAGCAGATTGATTCCGACCAGCACGTCGAAGACACCGAGACGAAGGTCACGAATGATCTCGGCGCGCTCCACGGTCTCGATGTCCGAATGCAGATAACGCACTTTCACGCCGTGCTCGCCGAGATAGTCGGTGAGCTGCTCGGCCATCCGCTTGGTCAGCGTGGTGACGAGCACCCGCTCCGCCTTCGCGACCCGGAGATTGATTTCGGAAAGAACGTCGTCGACCTGCGTGCTGGCCGGACGGACCTCGATCCGCGGATCGATCAGACCGGTCGGCCGCACGAGTTGTTCGACGACCTGCCCGGCATGGGTCTTCTCGTAGTCGGCCGGCGTCGCCGAGACGAAGATGCCCTGGCGGACCTTGCCTTCGAACTCATCGAACTTCAACGGCCGGTTGTCGAGCGCAGATGGCAACCGGAAGCCGTAATCGACGAGATTCGTCTTGCGCGCCTGGTCACCGCGATACATGCCGTTCAACTGGCCGATCAACGCATGGCTCTCGTCGAAGAAGATCAGCGCGTCGTGCGGCAGGTAGTCGATCAGTGTCGACGGCGGTTCGCCGGGCTTCGCGCCCGAAATGTGCCGCGAGTAGTTCTCGATGCCCTTGCAGAAGCCGATCTCGCTCATCATCTCGAGGTCGAAACGGGTCCGCTGCTCGAGACGCTGCGCTTCGACGAGACGGTTCTCCTTGTAGAAGAAGTCGAGGCGCTCTCGCAGCTCGGCCTTGATCGTCTCGATCGCGTTGACGACCGTGCCGCGCTGTGTGACGTAATGCGAGCCCGGATAGATCGTGAAGCGCGGGATCTTCTGGCGCACCTTGCCGGTCAGCGGATCGAACAGCTGCATGCTGTCGATCTCGTCGTCGAACAGCTCGATCCGCACCGCCAACTCGGCGTGTTCGGCCGGGAAGACGTCGATCACGTCGCCGCGCACCCGGAACGTGCCGCGACCGAAGTCCACCTCGTTGCGCTGATACTGCATCGCGATCAGCCGCTGGATCACGTCGCGCTGGCTGACCTTGTCCTTGACGCGCAGCGTCAGGATCATCTTGTGATACTCGCTCGGATTGCCGATTCCGTAGATCGTCGACACGGTCCCGACGATCACCACGTCGCGTCGCTCCATCAGCGACTTCGTCGCCGACAACCGCATCTGCTCGATGTGTTCGTTGATCGACGAGTCCTTCTCGATGAACAGGTCGCGCTGCGGGACGTAGGCCTCGGGCTGGTAATAGTCGTAGTAGCTGACGAAGTACTCGACCGCGTTGTTCGGGAAGAACTCGCGGAATTCCGAATACAACTGCGCAGCGAGGGTCTTGTTCGGCGCGAGCACCAGCGCCGGCCGACCGGCCCGCGCGATCACGTTGGCCATGGTGAACGTCTTGCCGGACCCGGTCACCCCGAGCAGTGTCTGGAACGCCAGCCCGTCGTCGAGCCCTTCGATCAGCTTGTCGATCGCCTGCGGCTGATCGCCGGCCGGATCGAACGGCTGGAAAAGCTGAAACGGACTGCCGTCGAACGCCATGAGATCGGCGTTGTGCGACTGGGGGGCGAGGGAGGCGGCCATGCTAGGATTTGTGCGGTTGCAGTGCGCTTTTCAGCACCACAAGAGGCGCGCGACGCGACCATCGAACATCGTTGGTGCGCTGCGACATTGGAGCAGGATTATCGCGCTTAACTCCTACGCGAATCCAGTGTTTTTTGATATCTCATGGTAATCAACCGCTTGCAGATTGCCTGCATGCTGTCTTTTGCCCAAAATTGCCATATCGATGATGCTCATCATGCCCTCCCCTTTTCGAAGCGTCGAACTTGCGCCCAAGGATCCGATCCTCGGGATGACCGAAGCGTTCAACGCCGACGAACGCCCGTTCAAGATCAATCTCGGCGTCGGCGTCTACACCGACGAAAACGGCAAGGTGCCGGTGCTCGCCGCAGTCCGCGAAGCCGAGAACCAGCGGGCCACCAAGGCGCTGGCGCGCAGCTATCTGCCGATCGATGGCATCGTCCCTTACAACGCGCTGACGCAGAAACTGCTGTTCGGCGACGGCGCGAAGATCCTCGCGGACGGCCGCGTCGTGACCGCGCAGGCGCTCGGTGGCACGGGCGGCCTGAAGATCGGCGCCGACTTCCTGCATCAGCTCACGCCGAACGCCGAAGTCCTGATCAGCGACCCGAGTTGGGAGAACCATCTCGCGCTGTTCACGCAGGCTGGGTTCAACGTCCGCTACTATCCCTATTACGACGCGGCGACGCGCGGCATCGACTTCGACGGGATGATCGCTGCATTCGAGGCGGCGGCACCGGGCACGATCGTCGTCCTGCATGCGTGCTGTCACAACCCCACCGGCGCCGACCCCGACCAGGCCCAGTGGGCGAAGATTCTCGAGATCGTCGCCGCGCGCGGCCTGATGCCGTTCCTCGATATCGCGTACCAGGGCTTCGCCACCGGCGTCGAGGCCGACGCCGCCGTCGTCCGCGCGTTCGCCGACTCGGGCATGGAGTTTCTCGTGTCGAGCTCGTTCTCGAAGTCGTTCTCGCTGTATGGCGAACGCGTCGGCGCCCTGTCGATCGTGACGGCCGACAAGAGCGAATCCGCACGCGTGCTGAGCCAGTTGAAGCGCCTGATCCGCACCAATTATTCGAATCCGCCGACGCACGGCGGCGCGACTGTCACGGCGGTGCTGAGCGAGCCGCGACTGCGTGGGATGTGGGAAGAAGAGCTCGGCGGCATGCGCGATCGCATCCGCGCGATGCGGGTCGGCCTGGTCGCGCGGCTGCGCGAACGGATGCCCGATGCCGACTTCGATCACATCGAGAAGCAGCGCGGGATGTTCTCGTACTCCGGCCTCACGGCGCGTCAGGTCGAGCGCCTGCGCGACGAGTTCGCGATCTATGCGTTGAGCACGGGGCGCATGTGCGTGGCATCGCTGAACGAGGGCAACATCGATGCTGTGGCCGACGCGATCGCGACGGTGTGCAAGGCAGACTCGCACGCGGACCAGGCGCCGGATTTCCGATAAATCGGGCGTTTACTTCAGCAACACCGCGACGCCGGGCTGGAGATCCGCTTCCTCGATGTAGCCGATCGCACCGGGCGTCGATTTCACGAAATTGATCACGGCAGCGCTGCTGGCGACCTCGCGCGGCGGAGCCCCCTTGCCGATGTAGCGTCGAACCACCCAGTAGGCGGTGTACTTGTCCTCGTCCTCGTTCAGATAGTTCTGCAGAAAACGGTTCCGGACCGCGCTGCCGCTGCTGGCGTTGATCGCGGTGACCGGCATTCCGTTGATTTCGATCACCCGTCCCGTGTAGACCTTCTCCAGCGTCGCCGCGTCGAGACTTCCGAGTCCGGGGTGACCGATCACGACGATGCCCCCTGCGGCGTGGGATTCACCCGCCATCATCGCGACGGTGAGAACGACGATCCGCAACGCAAGCTGGAAGCGTGTGGCAAGCATCAGTAGACGACGCTGTACGACAGCGAAAGAACGTTGATGCTGTGGTTGCGAAACACGCCGTCATAAGGTGAATCGACGAGCTTGGAGACGTCGCCGATCCGGGTACGGAGGAACTCACCCTTCACTTTGCTCGTCGCCGAGAACGAATAAGAGGTACCGAATGCCCAGGAGCTTTGGTGATAGACCAGGATCGAGTCGGCACCGGCCTTCTGCGAGGCATTGATCAACGGCGCATCCGGAATGAACAACGGCACCGCGTTGTCGTTGACCCGCTCATAGATGTCTCGCTGCTCCTGTGGCGACCGCAGAAATGCGTAGGTGATATACGGCGTCCATTTGCCGGTGCGCCTGAGCAATGCGAGATACCCGCGGTTCGCTTTGGGAGCGAGATAGGTGTGCGGAACCAGGCTGCGCGCGAATTCGCCGACGACGCGAACGTTCGCCGGCAACGCGACGTCGGCACCGATCGCAATCGTCGTGTTCGTCACGCTGCCGACGGTGGGTAAACCGGACTGGTTCGACGAGACCTGGTAGTAGCCGACACCCGGTGCAATGGTGACGAAAGGAAAACCGATGGGCAACGGCTGCCCGCTGTGTGCGCGAATGTTCGCGCGATGCACGCCGATGCGAAAAGTGTCATCGGCAGCCTTGTAAGCGGCGACGAGACCGCCGCCCCGGAAATCAAGTTTCTTGTACACCGCGCCAACGTCCGGTACTGGCGGCGTCGTGGGGCGAAACCAGTAGCGGATGTCGTTGTGCGAGGTACCGACATATCCATCGAGCGACAAGTCGCCCTCGCCGACCTTCCACGATTTGCTGAACGAAAAGCCGAGCGCGTCGTTGCTGGGCAGCAGCGAATACATTTCGGTGGGAAGTCGCGCAAAGTCGTAAGTCGCACCGACGTCGTAGTTCTCCGAATAGAGGTAGATGGGTATGCGCTGCTTGCCGGCGCGGAACAGCCAATCGTTGGTCGGCCGGTAGGAAAGGAACGCCCACGAAACACTGCCCTCGAGGCGACGATCGCTCCCGTCGGCAGCAGCCCCCTTGAGCTGCACGGTCGCGGCGAACTCGTTCGTCAGTTTGGCGTCGACCTGTAATCCGAGGACCGAATCGCGCTTGAACGTACCGTCGTCGTCGATGAAGCGCTGGTACTCGAAAGACTCGTTCGATCGGGCATAACCCAGCGTGCCGAAGCCGGATACCGAAAAATCGACGGCGCAGGCACGTTGCACGCTTGCCAACGCCAGAAGGGTCGCCAGACCACAGTGAAAGACAGTCGGCGATATGCGGCATGCGGCCACCGCGCCCGCGATTCGCATCGAGAGGCGGCTCACTTCGCAATCCCCGTCTGTGGCGCCTGTTCCCGCGGCATCCGAGGAGTCAGGCGCAATGCCGCATCGAAGTCGAAGTTCTCGATGGCAACGGAGATTTGTTCCACGACCTGAATCGGAAGGCGATCGACGATCTCGGCGCGCTTCGCCTCCCACAACGATTTCGCTTCCAGGTCGGCCTGTTCGAGCAGGTCGCGAAAGTGAGACAACCACGGCGGGAATTCGGACGGATGCGCCGGCCCGACTCGCGGATCGCCGGCAGCCAGATGTTCGCGAATCCTCGCCCTCCTCTCGATCATGAGATTCGCGCGCAGCGCCGCGAGAAGACCCGTCAGATGCCGCGTCGTCGTCGCCAGTCGCGCGCGCGACTCCACGATGTCGCTGCGCTTCGTCGCAGCTTCGAGAGCGAGAGCCTGCAGCCGCAGGTCAGCCGCTCCGAGGCTACCCGCGAGTCCTTTCAACGTATGTGCTTCGCGTACCGCATCCTCCCAGCGGCCGCTGTCGAGCAACGCCTCCATCTTCGTACCGAAGTCGACGAAGTCGAGGGCGAAGCGTTGCAGGAGCCGCAGGTAGAGCGCTTCGTTGCCATCGGCATGACGCAGCCCTGACTTGGTGTCCAGCGCGGGGATGCAAGGTAGCGCATGGCCGCCGGCGGTGACCTGCGGCGAACTGCGCATCGCCACCGAAGTCGTCGGCCCGGGGCGAGCCACGACGCCGGGCCGCTTGAACTCGGCCAACGTCGCGTAGAGCAATTCCGGATCGATCGGCTTGCTGATGTGCCCGTTCATCCCGAGCACCTGGCACCGTTCGCGTTCGTCCGACATCGCATGCGCGGAGACGGCCACGATCGGGAGATCGACGTAGCGTCGATCGAGTCGTAGCAGTCGCGTCGCTTCATAGCCGTCCATCACCGGCATCTGAAGATCCATCAGCACGACGGAGTAATGATTCAGCGGGTGGGCGGTAATCAGGTCGATGGCTTCCTTCCCGTTATTCGCAACTTCGACTTCGACCTGGCGGCCTTCCATCAACTCCGCCGCGAGTTGCTGATTGATCGGGTTGTCCTCGACCAGCAACACATGCAGGCCGCTCAGATCGACTGTCTTCGTCGCGATCACGGTGGACTTCAAGGAAGGCGTCTCTTCACCGGCGAGCCATCGGACCAGATCACGCAACGATTCGGGCAGCACCGGCTTCGGCACGAAATGACGCGCGCCGAGCTGCTCCGCCGCGTCGTGCAGCACCTCCGTGTCGTAGGCGGAGATGATCACCGGGAGCGGCTTCTGTCGGCTGGTACGCGCCTGCAACGCGCGCAGGACGGCAGCCCCGTCCATCCGCGGCATGACCCAGTCGATCAACAGAAGGTCATACGGGCGACCGGCCTCGTCGGCTTCCTCGACCATGACCAACGCCGTGTCGCCATCGTCGGCACAATCGACGCCATGTTCCTGCTCGACACCGACGCCGAGCGCGTGGAGAAGATCGGTCAGCGCGGAGCGTGCGTCGGGCTGGTCGTCGACGACCAGGACGCGCATGGCGGCGGCATGGGGCAGCGGCGCCGACGGCGGCGCCGGCGGCGACGTCAGCGGAAAACGAGCCGTGAACGAAAAGTTCGAACCGGCTCCAGGAACGCTTTCGACCCAGATCCGGCCGCCCATCAGCTCCACGATCTTCTTGGCGATCGTCAGCCCGAGACCGGTACCGCCATAGCGGCGGGTCGTCGAGCCATCCGCCTGCGTGAACTCCTGGAACAGTCGGCCGATCTGCTCGGTGGTCAACCCGATACCGGTGTCGCAGACGCTGAAGCACAGCGTCTCCGTGAAATCGTCGCGATGCTCGACGCGGATCAACAACTTCACATGACCGCTGTGCGTGAACTTCACCGCGTTGGACAGCAGGTTGTTGAGCACCTGTCCGAGCCGCAGCGCATCGCCCATCAAGGCACCCCCTTCGCCCAGCACGCGCGACTCGCTGACGTCGAAGAGCAACTCGATATCCTTTTCGTGAGCGCGCTGTCTGAGCAGCGACAGCGCGTTGCCGGCAACGTCCTCGATCCGGAAGCGACCCAGCTCGAGTTCGAGTCTTCCCGACTCTACTTTCGAAAAATCGAGGATGTCGTTGATGATGCCCAGCAGCGATCGAGCCGCGTCGTGGATCTTGTTGACGTAGTCGTGCTGTCGGGGACTGAGATCCGTCTTCAACGCCAGGTAAGCCATGCCGAGAATCGCGTTCATTGGCGTGCGGATCTCGTGGCTCATGTTGGCCAGGAACATCGACTTCGCCTGGGTCGCATCGACAGCCTGCTTGCGAGCCGCCTCGAGTTCGGCATGGACCGCGCGGCGCCGACCGATGTCGTCTTCGATGGCTTGCGCCATGAGGTCGAGCGTACGACCGAGCGCGGTGAGCTCGTCGACGCCAGCCTGGCCGCCCGTGCGTGTCTCGTAGTCGCCGGCGGCGAGTCGGTCGGCACTTCGGCCCAGGTTCTGGATCGGTACGAGCACCTGCTTTCGTATCACCCGCAATGCAATGACGATCATCACGATGGTCGCAGCCATGCAGATCAGCGACAGGAGAATCCAGCGCTCCAGGCTCGATTCCGCGGTGGCAACGTCGGCGCTGGTCCGGCGATCGGTCAGGGAGACGAGGGTTTCGACCGCCGTCGAAAGATCGGCCTTGAGAACGCTGTATTCCTTGCTGTTGACGAGCGCGCTGGCGTAATCGAGCCGAGGTGGCCCGTCCGAAACGAACTCGTTGGTCGCCGGGTTGTAGAGGCCTTGTGTGGCGGCGAAGGCGATCTGCTCGATCTTCTTCATCTGCTCGGTCGCGTCCAGTACCCGGCGCAGCGCCTGCAGTTCATCGGCGCCGAAGCCACGCTCCTTCATCAGGTCGGAGATGGATCGTCGCGGGCCTTGTGCGGGTAGCGCGTGCTTGATCCGCCCAGCGATCACGTTGTCCCAATAGGAACGCGGATTGAAGTTCGCAGGTGCCGGCTTCTGGCCCTCGCGAACGCCGAGGATGTCGTAGTAGTACAGCAGGAACCTCGGCTCGCCGGTCGCCGTGTAGGCACGGACGAGGCTCGCGAGTTGCTCGGTCTCCTGCTGCAACTCGTTGGCCAGATCGAGCGCGCGCTGCCGATGATCCTGTGCTTCGACGACGTGGTGATACGACTGGCGGATCAGGACGAGGAACATGGCGTTCGCTGCCAGGGTCGTCAGCACGATCGCAAAGAACCAGGTGGAAATTTCGCGAAGCCGCACGCGCTCTTTCCTCAGGCGACTCGTTCGTGGACCAGTTCGGCCGTTCCCGTCACCGCGTAGGCGAAGACAGGCCGGTGAAACCCTTTCAGCGACAGATCGCCGACCGCTTCGGATCGGGCGAATTCGGCGACACAGGCATGGACGCGTTGCGAGATGAGGATTTGCCCGGCCTTCGCCTCGGCGCAGAGGCGCGCCGCGAGATTGGTGACGGGACCCACCGCGCCATAGTCGCGTCGCCCCTCGAAACCGATCCCACCGATGGTGGCGTAGCCTTGCGCGACGCCGATGCCCATCGCCAATTCATACCCACGCCTTTGCCATGCGCGGACCATCGTCGCGAAGCATTCCTGCATCGCGATCGCCATGCCGACGGCAACGGCCGATGGGTTCTCCACGGCGATAGGATCATTGAAGAAGATCATCATTCCGTCGCCGGCGAAATGCTCCAGTGTGCCGCCGTGATTCATCACGAGGCGTCCCATCGCGTCGTGGTATTCGCCGAGGACGCCCATCACCTCTTCGGGATCGGATGACTCGGCGAACGCAGTAAAGCCGCGCAGATCGACGAATACCGCTGCGATCTCGCGCCGATGACTCTTGAGGGGATCCTCGGCGTCGCCCGACAGGATCAACTCGACGACGGGAGGGGAAAAGAAGCGCTTCAGCCGCGCCAGCTTTTCGACCTGGCTCACTTCTGCGGCAACGCGCATCTCGAGGGTGCGGTTCAGTTCCGCAAGTACCGCGGAGCGCCGCTCCAGTTCGACGATCATCGTCTCCATCTGCCGGGAATGCGCCGCCCCGGCGAGATGCGTTCGTACCCGCGCGCGCACGATGGCCGCATTGATCGGCTTCGTCACGTAGTCGACGCCGCCGAGATCGAGGCCCCGCGTCTCGTCTTCGACCTCGCTCATGGCGGTCACGAAGATGACCGGGATCTCACGGGTCGCCGCATCGGCCTTCAGCTGCCGACAGACTTCGTAGCCGTCCATCCCGGGCATCATCACGTCTAGCAGAATCAGGTCCGGCCGCGTTTCCGCGCGCGCGATGGTCAGCGCCTTCGGCCCGTCAGTCGCGATCCGGACGCGGAAATCGTCCTTGAGGATGTCACTGAGAATAGTCAGATTCGACGGTGTATCGTCGACGATCAGAATGGTCGGCTTCGATTCGAAATCGTTCATGTAAAGGCACGATTGAATTGCGAACTGCGACTTGGTCGTTCTGGAACGGACGACCCGCTGAAACCAATGCCTTCGAAGTGTTCGATCCCACCTATGGTGATGCGCTGGCCTCGCAATGGCGCGCTTTGTCTGGAGGCATCTTCCCATGGCGGCACGGGGGCGCAAAGCAAATTCTTCGCCTGACGCCGCAAGTCATGAAGGCGCACCGTCGCTGTCCGATTTCGTCTGAATGACGTCGGGAAGATCGTATGCCGACGGGACGAAAGCCGTTGGCGGCGTCGTCTACTAGCGTCCGATCGCCCTCTTTCATTTTTAGCCGTCCGGCCTGCGGCGGCGCGCGCGCAACACCGCGTTTGCGCCCCTCCGCATGCGCCGCTATACTCGCGCGCTTCCCTAATTCCCCGATAGCTCAGTTGGTAGAGCAACGGACTGTTAATCCGTGTGTCCCTGGTTCGAGTCCAGGTCGGGGAGCCAAAATACGTTTTTCGAATCAAGTAGCTAACTCGAAAAACGTGTACGAAGCCGATCTGGACTGCGATGGCTCCAACTCAAACTCCAGTCTTGCAAGAGATGGGGGTTGGGCCGGCGCGGAAATGGTGAGGCCGTACGCTCACCTTGCCGCGGCCCCGGGTTGTACCAGCCCTCGATGGTGATGGACAACGCCAGGCGCGCGTTGGTCTTCGTCTTGAGGGTGGTTCGATCGAGCAGCTCGCATTCGAGGCTGGCGAAAAAGCTCTCGGCCATTGCGTTGTCGTCGAATCACCGACTGTACCCTTAGACGTTCGCACGCCCATGGCCCGGCAACGGCTGACCAACTCGACCGACGTGTATTGGGCGAATTCGACCGGTCGTCGCAACACTAGGTTTTTGAACAGATCTGAGACGTGATGTTCTTTAGATCAATTCCAAACGCTGAACGCGACAGACCGGTGCCTGAATAAGGTGAGTCCCGTCGTGCAACGCTGCATGGCTCAAGCGGCATCGCTTCCGAGTTGATCCAGGATCGGGCAAGCGGGGCGATGGTCCCCCTTGCAGCAATCAGCGAGATTCTCGAGAACCTTCTTCATCTCCGTCATCGCCGCGATTCGCCGATCAAGGTCGGCGACGTGCGCCAAGGCGATCCGCTTGACGTCTGCACTCGCGCGCCGCCGGTCCTGCCAGAGTTTGAGCAGGTCGGCGATTTCCGCCATGCTAAAACCCAGGGCCCGGCCGCGGCGAATGAATCGCAGCGTGTGCACGTCCTGATCTCCGTACTGCCGATAGCCGGAGTCGGTGCGAGCAATCTTCGGCAACAGACCGAGCGATTCGTAGTGACGGACCATCTTGGAAGACAGACCGGCTTGTTTGGCCGCCTGCCCGATGTTCATCAACGTGCTCATTGCGAGTGTCCCTTCCAGCGCCGCAGCAGCAACGCGTTCGACACGACGCTGACGCTGCTGAGCGCCATCGCAGCGCCCGCGATGATCGGGTTCAACAGCCCGAGCGCGGCCAACGGAATACCGACGACGTTGTAGGCGAACGCCCAGAAGAGATTCTGACGGATCTTTCGATAGGTACGCCGCGAGATATCGATCGCGTCCACCACCAGCGTGGGATCGCCTCGCATCAGAGTGATGCCGGCCGCGTGCATGGCCACGTCGGTGCCCGTCGACATGGCGATGCCTACATCTGCTGCCGCCAGCGCCGGTGCATCGTTGATGCCGTCGCCGACCATCGCGACGGTCTGGCCGCCCTCTTTCAGTTGGCCGATGATCGCCGCCTTGCCCTCGGGCAGGACCTCGGCCTCGACCCGATCGATGCCCAGCGCGGTTGCGACGGCGGCCGCACTCCCCCGATTGTCGCCAGTCACGAGAACGGAATGGACGCCGATGGCGCGCAACCGTGCGATGGCGGCACCGGCGGCCGGCTTGATCGCATCGCCAAATGCGAATAGCCCGAGAAGGCGCGGTCGAGCCGTTATGTCAGCGAGCCAGGACACGGTACGACCCTCCGCGGCGAGCCGATCCGCCTGCGATCGAAGGGCCGAGACGTCGACGCCGAGCTCGTCCATCAAGCGTGAACTGCCGAGGCGCATCTGGCGCCCATCGACTTCTGCGGCCATGCCGCGTCCGGGCAATGAGCGCGCGTCGGCTGCGCCCGGAACCTCGATCCCGTCCGCCTTCGCGGTCGCAGTCACCGCTCGGCCCAGAGGATGTTCGCTACCCGCCTGGATCGCGGCAGCCCATGCCAACAGCGCGCTACGCGAGATTTCCACCGGCAACACCTCGACCAACGACGGCTTGCCTTCCGTGACGGTTCCCGTCTTGTCGAACGCCACGACGCGGATCGAATGAGCGATCTCGAGCGCCTCTGCGTCCTTGATGAGGATGCCATGCCGTGCAGCGACGCCGGTGCCCGCCATGATCGCCGTCGGTGTGGCCAGGCCGAGCGCGCACGGGCAGGCGATGACCAGGACCGCGACGGCATTCAGGATGGCCTGCTCCCACTGTCCGGTGCCCAGACCCCAAGCGAGCAATGTCAGCAGGGCGATGCCGAGGACCACGGGTACGAACACGGCACTGACCCGGTCGACGAGCCGCTGGATCGGCGCCTTCTTGGCTTGCGCCGACTCCACCATCCGGACGATCCGCGCCAGCGTCGATTCGGCGCCGACGGCGATCGTCTGCACGAGCAACAGCCCGTCCCCGTTCACCGAACCCCCGGTGACGCGACCGCCCGGTTCTCGCGTGACCGGCAGGCTTTCTCCTGTGATCAGCGACTCGTCGAGGTCGCTGGTGCCTTCCCGGATCGAGCCGTCGACCGGGACCCGCTCGCCTGGCCTGACCACGACGAGATCGCCCGGCTCGACCTGGTCGATCGGCACGTCGATGTCGACACCGCCTCGGCGCAATCGCGCGGTTTCGGGACGGAGGGCATTGAGGGCACGGATCGCATCGGTCGTCTGCCGCTTCGCCCGCGCTTCCAGCCACTTGCCCATCAGCACCAGGGTGATGACGATGGCCGACGATTCGAAGTACAGGTGACCCAGCGCCTCGGCGCCGTGCGCGAGCAGTTCGTAGACGCTCAGGCCGAACGCGGCCGACGTGCCGAGCGCGACCAGCAGATCCATGTTGCCGGCACCCGCTCGCAGCGCACTCCAGCCGGCGCGATAGAAACGAGCACCCAGCCAGAACTGGACGGGGGCAGCCAAAGCGAGTTGCAGCCATCCCGGCAGCATCCAGTGACGACCGAAGACCAGGCCGAACATCGGTAATGCCAAAGGAAGCGAAAGCGCCGCCGCCACCGCGATCGGCCACCAGGTCGCCGTGGCCGGCGCTGCGGCCTTTGTGCTCGTCGAAGGCATGCTTGCCTTGTAGCCTGTCGCTTCCACAGCCGCGATCAGCGCCCTGGTCGTGGCCGGCGACTCGAATTGGATCGCCGCGCGCTCGGTCGCCAGGTTGACTTCCGCCGAAACGACCCCGGAGACCTTGGCCAGAGCCCTCTCGACGCGCGACGAACACGACGCGCAGGTCATGCCTTCGATCTGCAGGTCGACGGTGTCGAGCGACGTTTGCATCAGGGCGGCGGTATCCATGGAGATGGGCCAGAGAAGGTCGGGT
>JBDTIS010000170.1:0-10979 GCA_039936235.1 Burkholderiaceae bacterium
CCCCGAGACAGTGAAGGAATCGGACCCTGCGGGCAATAGGTTGTTGTAACGCCGCCGCACCTCGCAAGATCACGATCCACGTCGGGATCATGGCTCTGCTGCGTCGACACGCCGCCGAGATGCCCTAGCAAGGGAAACTACCCACGCCTGCGCGCGGCCGGAATGGATCGCGCAAGTGCATGATGTCCGGACAACCAGAAGGGGAAGAACGATGAAGATCCACATCGGTGGCACCGGCGCCACGAATCGTCCGCGCAAATCGACCGATCGACGTCGCTTCATCCGCGGAGCGGGGCTTTTCGCGCTCGCGGCGTCCCCGCTGGCAGCGCTCGCTGCGGAGTCGCCCGACACCGGTGAGGGCGTCACCTTCGCTGACGGTCCCCGGCCGATGATCTCGTATCCGCAGAAGCGGCCTTTGATCCGCGTTCATACGCGGCCGCCGCACCTCGAGACGCCGTTCGCCTACTTCGACGAGGGCCCGATCACCGCTAACGATGCGTTCTTCGTCCGCTATCACCTGGCCAGCATCCCGCTCAGCGTCGACCTCGCGACCTACCGGCTCGAAGTGAAGGGACTCGTGAACCAGTCGCTGTCGCTGTCGCTAACCGACCTGAAGGCGATCGCGCCGCCGGTCGAAGTCACCGCGGTCAACCAGTGTTCGGGCAACAGCCGCGGCTTCTTCGCGCCGCGGGTATTCGGCGCGCAACTGGCCAACGGCGCGATGGGCAACGCGCGCTGGGTCGGCGTGCCGCTCAAGGCCGTGCTCGAGAAGGCCGGCGTCGCGGCCGGCGCGAAACAGGTCACGTTCAACGGACTCGACAAGCCGGTGCTTCCGACCACGCCCGACTTCCGCAAGGCGCTCGACATCGACCATGCGCTCGACGGCGAACCGATGCTGGCCTGGCAGATGAACGGCAAGGACCTGCCGCTGCTGAACGGTTATCCGGTCAAGCTGATCGTGCCGGGTTATTTCGGCACCTACTGGGTCAAGCACCTGTCGGAGATCGAGGTCATCGACCACACGTTCGACGGTCACGACGCGTTCTTCATGACGACCGGCTATCGCGTGCCGGACAATGACTGCCAGTGTGTCGCACCGGGTACCGCCGCCGCGAAGACGCGGCCGATCTCGAAGCTGGCGACACGCAGCTTCATCACCAGCGTCGTCGATGGAGGCAGGCTCAAACGCAGGGCGGAACTGAGGGGCATCGCGTTCGATGGCGGTACGGGTATCGCGAAGGTCGAGGTCTCGATCGACGGCGGTGCGCAGTGGATCGACGCGACGCTCGGCAAGGACCTCGGCCGCTACTCGTTTCGCGACTGGCGCCTGCCGGTGGCGTTCGCCGCGGCGGGGCCGGCGACGCTGATGGTCAGGGCGACCAGCAACGGCGGCGAGACGCAGCCGCCGACCGCCGACTGGAATCCGGCCGGTTATCGGCGGCATGTCGTCGAGTCAACCACCGTGACGATCGCCTGAGGCCACGACCATGAGAAACGTCATCCCCGCGCTGGCCCTGCTGTTCCTTTCAGCATCCGTCGCTGCGTTCGCGGCCCCGGCAGACATCGCGCTCCCGCCGGAAACCGTCGCGTTGCGCACATCGTCGTTGCCGGGCTATGCGATCGCTGAGCAGAAGTGCGGCATCTGCCACTCCGCCGACTACATCGCCTACCAGCCGCCCGCGATGACAGTCGCGCAGTGGACTGCCGAGATGGCGAAGATGCAGCATGCTTACGGTGCCCCGATCAGCGATGAAGAGGTCAAGCTGCTCGGCATCTACCTGGCGTCGGCCTATGGCAACGCGAAGCAGGTCACCGCGGCCGATGTCGTCCTGAAGCCGACGGACGCCACCGCGCGAAGGTAGCAGCGGCAAGTGGGACGTCACCCGGATGCTGCGGCGCGCGGCGCGCGCCGTGTCGCCGACGATTCCCGTCGATGAACGAAGCGATCGTGGTCGGTCCGTTCGTCCTGTCGACGACGACGCTGCTGACCGGCGCGTCGCTCGGCCTCGGATGGGTGGGCGGCCGCTGGCTGCTGCGCGATGCCGATCGCAGCATGATCGGGCGGCTGACCCGCGCGTTCGTCGTCGCCATCGTGGCCGCGCGCGTGGCGTTCGTCGTCGAATGGCTGGACGCTTACCTGGCGCACCCGATCGACATCGTCGATGTGAGCGACGGCGGATGGAACGTGCCATTCGGGTTGCTTGGCGGCTGGCTCTATACGCTGGCCGTGCGTCCCGGGGGTGCCGGACGCAATCCGCATGCGACCCGTCGGATCCAGGCAGCCCTGGCGACGAGCCTGCTGCTGTTCGTCGCCGGTACCGCAGCGCTGCACATGACGGCCGGCGTCCAGAAGCGTCTGGCCCTGCAGGCGTTGAATGTGACCGATGGCGCCGGCGCGCCGACGACGCTGGCGGCCTTCGGCGGGCGTCCCCTCGTCGTCAACCTGTGGGCGACCTGGTGCGGCCCATGTCGCCGCGAGATGCCGATGCTCGCGCGCGCACAGGATGCCCATCCGGAGATCGTCTTCGTGTTCGTGAATCAGGGCGAGGATGAGCGGCTGATCGCGCGTTACCTGGCCGACGCACGTCTTGCACTGCGCAACAGCGTCCGCGACACGGGGTCTCAGGTCGCGCGCGCGATCGCGCTGCAGGGTTGGCCCACCACCGTCTGGCTGGCGGCCGACGGACGCGTACTCGCTATCGACGTCGGCGCGCTGTCGCCGGTGAAGCTCGAACAGCGGCTCGCCGAACTGGTGAAGTGAGTGATTGGCCGGCGGGATGCATACCGGACAATGCCGCGGGACAATGACGCGGGACAATGTCCTACGTCGACGCATCGTGATCGCCGCATCCACCGCTACCAAGCTCCTCAGTGACCCCCACGCCGCTCTTCCCCACTCAGCGCTTTTCCGACCCCGATGCTGCCGTCGCCTACGCCGCGACGATCTACGACGGATCCGTCACCTACCTGCGCGAACAGCTCACTGCCTTCGTGCAGGGGGACGTACAGGCCGAGAAGGTCCGGGCCTGCTACCCGTTCGTCCGCATTCGGACCAACACCGTGGTGCGGGCGGACTCGCGACTCTCGTTCGGTTTCGTCGCCGGACCCGGCCGCTTCGAGACGTCCCTGACGCGGATCGAGCTGTTCGCCGACTATCTGCGCCAGCAATTCGCCCTGCTGCTGCGCAACCACACCGGCGAGCTCGAGATCGGGGTCTCCGAGGATCCCATACCGATCCACTTCGCGATCCACTCCGCGATCCTGCAGTCCGATGCCATCGACGTGGCGATGCCGGTCGAGCGTCGCACGATGATGCGCGACCTGTTCGACCTGCCGGACCTGGCTGCGATGGACGACGGGATAGCGAACGGCACACAGGATCTGCGCGCCGGCGATGCCCATCCGCTGTCGCTGTTCACGGCGCCGCGCGTCGACTACTCGCTGCAGCGCCTGCGGCATTACACCGGCACCGAGGCGGAGCACTTTCAGAAGTTCGTGCTGTTCACGAATTACCAGTTCTACATCGACGAATTCGTGCGGATCGGGCTGGAGACGATGGCTGGTGATCCTTCAGTCGATCCGGAGACGGTGGACACGGACGCGTTCGATCGGCGCGGCTACGTGGCGTTCGTCGAGCCCGGCAACGTTATCACGCATCGCGTCGGAAGCGATCACGGCGACCCGCATCGCAACGAGCCGCCACCGCGGTTGCCGCAGATGCCGGCCTATCACCTGAAGCGTGCCGACGGCACCGGCATCACGATGGTCAACATCGGCGTGGGTCCGGCCAACGCGAAGAACATCTCCGACCACATCGCGGTCCTCAGGCCGCATGCCTGGCTGATGCTCGGCCACTGCGCCGGACTGCGCACGACACAGCGCCTGGGCGACTACATCCTCGCGCACGGCTACGTCCGCGAAGACCATGTCCTCGACGAGGAGTTGCCGCTGTGGATACCGATCCCTGCGCTGGCGGAAGTTCAGCAGGCGCTCGAGCAGGCCGTGGCCGACATCACGCGGCTGTCCGGCTACGAGCTCAAGCGGATCCTGCGCACCGGCACCGTGGCGTCGACCGACAACCGCAACTGGGAGCTGCTGCCCCACCCGGGACCGGAACGCCGCTTCAGCCAGAGCCGCGCGATCGCGCTCGACATGGAGAGCGCGACCATCGCGGCCAACGGTTTTCGCTTCCGCGTCCCGTACGGGACCTTGCTGTGCGTCAGCGACAAGCCGCTGCACGGCGAGATCAAGCTGCCCGGCATGGCCAACCAGTTCTATCGCGAACGCGTCGACCAGCATCTGCGGGTCGGGATGCGCACCGTCGAACTGCTGCGCGCCCTCAGGCTCGATCAGCTCCACAGTCGCAAGCTGCGCAGCTTCGCCGAAGTCGCCTTCCGCTGAATCATCGACACGCACCAGCCCATGATCGACTTCGCATCCATCCGACCCGAACGCCTCCCCGACCTGCTTCGGGCGATGCCCAAGGCCGAGCTGCACATCCACATCGAAGGCTCGCTCGAACCCGAGCTGATCTTCGCGCTGGCCGCGCGCAACGGCGTGACGCTGCCTTACGACAGCGTCGAAGCGCTGCGGGCGGCGTATGCCTTCACCGATCTGCAGACCTTCCTCGACATCTACTACGCCGGCGCGAGCGTGCTGCTGAAGGAAGAAGACTTCTTCGACATGGCGATGGCGTACTTCACCCGTGCCGCCGAGGACCATGTGGTGCGCGCCGAACTGTTCTTCGATCCGCAGACGCACACCGCACGCGGTGTCCCGATGGGCGTGGTGATCGGCGGGCTGCGGCGCGCGGTGGAAGTCGCCAGACGCGACCTCGGCGTGGACGGCGCGCTGATCCTGTGCTTCCTGCGGCATCTCGACGAGGCGTCGGCGTTCGCGACGCTCGAGGCGGCGATGCCTTATCGCGATGCGTTCATCGGCGTCGGTCTCGACAGCGGCGAGCGTGGCAACCCGCCGGGGAAGTTCGCGCCCGTCTTCGCACGATGTCGCGAGCTGGGGCTCAAGCGGGTCGCGCATGCCGGCGAGGAAGGTCCCCCTTCGTATATCAGCGACGCACTCGACCTGCTGCACGTGCAACGCGTCGACCACGGTGTCCGCTGCATCGAAGATCCGGCGCTGGTGGCCAGGCTCGCGGCCGAGCAGGTTCCGTTGACGGTCTGTCCGCTGTCGAACGTGAAGCTGTGCGTCTATCCGGCGCTCGCGCAGCACAAGCTCGCCGATCTGCTGGCCGCGGGCCTGTGCATCACGATCAATTCCGACGACCCGGCCTATTTCGGCGGGTACATCAACCAGAACTTCGTGGAGACCTTCGCGGCGCTTCCGCAGCTCGGCGCGCGTGACGCGCATCGGCTGGCGGCCAACAGCTTCGACGCGAGTTTCGCGGACGAGCCCGACAAAGAGCGTTGGCATGCGGCGCTCGATGCGCTGTTTCGAGCCGAACTCGCGGCGAGCGCTTGACGTGATCGCGGTTGCATGCGTAGGACCCTGAAATAGCGCGGTTTTCTCGCCTCATCGTGAAGCTGCGTTTCCCATCCGTCCGTAACCCATCCCAATTCAAGTAACTGCGGAGGGCATCTTGGCAGATGTTTACGATCTGCTGCGGTTCGCCATCAGGGGACACGGCGCCGTGCGTATCCGGCTTTTGCGGGCCGCCGAATGCCTGACCAAGGGAAATCCGAGTCCCGAGCCCATCGAAGCGCTCATGAACGAATTCGACGAGGTGCATCGACGCCTGCTCGGCATGCTGGCCGTGGGAGCGCGGCGGGGCCGGCTTCGCCACCGTTGATTCCATAGCCTTCGCACGTCCGAAAGTAGCGGCGGGCGACACCCGACTTGTTGACGCGTGCGGACGGTGCGACGATGCGGTTGCGACGCAGCGACGCGTTTCGCGATGCAGCGCCCGCTGCGCCGCCACGCAAGTCCCGACAGATTTCGGACCGGCCTGGCCGCGTACCGGACGGAGAAGAAGATGAACACCCACAAGACCTTTGCCTCACAGGCCGACCTCGAAGAGAAGAAGGTCACGTTCGAGCGGCTGTCCGAACACGCTTATGCCTACACCGCCGAAGGCGATCCGAACACCGGCATCGTGATCGGCGACAACGCGGTGCTGGTCGCCGACACGCAGGCCACGCCGGTGATGGCGCAGGACGTGATCCGCCGCATTCGCGAGGTCACCGACAAGCCGATCAAGTACGTCGTGCTCACCCACTATCACGCGGTGCGCGTGCTCGGAGCCACGGCTTACGGGGCATCCGAAGTCATCTCCAGCCAGGACACCTACGACCTGATCGTCGAGCGCGGCGAGGCCGACATGGCGAGCGAGATCGGACGTTTTCCGCGGTTGTTCCAGTCGGTCGAGAGCGTGCCCGGCCTGACATGGCCGACGATGACGTTCCAGGGCCAGATGACGCTGTGGCTCGGCAAGCTCGAGGTCAAGCTGATGCAGCTCGGCCGCGGCCATACCAAGGGCGACACGGTCGTCTGGCTGCCCGGCGAGAAGACGCTGCTGTCCGGCGACCTCGTCGAGTTCGGAGCCACGCCGTACGCCGGCGACAGCTACTTCGAGGACTGGCCGACCACGCTCGACGCGGTGGCTGCGCTGAATCCGTCGGCGCTCGTGCCGGGACGCGGCGCCGCACTGAAGACGCCGACCGAGGTGGCCGAAGGACTGGCCGGCACGCGTGCCTTCATCTCCGAACTCTACGAAGCGGTGAAGATCGCGGCGCACAGCGGCAAGGACCTCGGCGCGACCTACAAGGAGACCTACGCGAAACTCAAGCCGAAGTACGGTCACTGGGTCATCTTCGACCACTGCATGCCGTTCGATGTGACGCGCGCCTACGACCTCGCGACGAAGTATCCGGATCCGCGCATCTGGACCGCCGAGCGAGACCAAGCGATGTGGGAAGCGCTCGAAGGTTGAGTCCTTCCGAGCGCTTTCGCAGCCTGATCGTCTTCCACTCGCCATGACGCTCGACTACCAGAGCCTGACGTTCGGCTACCGGCGCTCGTCGGACCAGGGGCGCGACCTGCCTTCGCGTCATCCGGTCGTCGTGATCGGCGCCGGTCCGGTCGGACTCACCACCGCGATCGACCTCGCCCGTCAAGGGATCAGGGTCGTCGTGCTCGACGACGACGACACGCTGTCGACCGGCTCGCGCGCGATCTGCTTCGCGAAGCGCACGCTCGAGATCTGGGACCGGCTCGGCTGCGGCGACCGCATGGTCGACAAGGGCGTCTCGTGGAACGTCGGCAAGGTCTACTTCCAGGACGAGCTGGTGTACAGCTTCGACCTGCTCGACGAACCAGGCCATCGCCGGCCCGCGTTCATCAATCTGCAGCAGTACTACGTCGAGGGTTTCCTCTACGAGATCGCGGCCGCCGAGCCGAACATCGAGCTGCGATGGAAGAATCGCGCGACCGGGCTCGTGCAGGACGATGTCTGCGCGACGCTGACGATCGACACGCCCGACGGTCCGTATGCGCTGGTGGCCGATTACGTCGTCGCCTGCGACGGGTCGCGGTCGCCGGTGCGGGCCATGCTCGGCCTGAAGAGCGACGGCCATACGTTCCGCGACCGCTTCCTGATCGCCGACGTCAGGATGTCCCCGGAGGCATCCGCACGCTTCGCTGCCGAGCGCTGGTTCTGGTTCGATCCGTCTTTCCATCGGGGCCAGTCGGTGCTGCTGCACCAGCAGCCCGACAACGTGTGGCGGATCGACTTCCAGCTCGGCTGGGATGCCGATCCGGTCGTCGAACGCGAACCCGAGCGCGTTGCCGCGCGTGTAAGGGCGTTGCTCGGTGAAGACGCCGAATTCACGTTCGAGTGGGTGAGCGTCTACACCTTCGCGTGCCTGCGGATGGATCGCTTCCGCCATGGTCGCGTGCTGTTCGCCGGCGACGCTGCGCACGGCGTTTCGCCGTTCGGCGCGCGCGGCGCGAACTCCGGCGTGCAGGACGCCGACAACCTCGCGTGGAAGCTGCGACTGGTGCTGCAGGGCAGGGCGCCCGATCGGCTGCTCGACAGCTACGACGACGAACGGGTCGCCGCGGCCGACGAGAACATCCTGAACTCGACGCGATCGACCGACTTCATCACGCCGAAGAGCGACATCTCGCGCACTTTCCGCGATGCGGTGCTGCGGCTCGCCAGCGATCATCCGTTCGCGCGGAATCTGGTCAACAGCGGCCGGCTGTCGTTGCCTGCCACACTGGTGGATTCGTTGCTGAACACGCGGGATGTCGATGCCTTCGCCGGGGCGATGGTGCCCGGGGCGACCTGCGTCGATGCGCCGGTCCGCGTCGACGGCCGCGACGGCTGGCTGCTCGACCAGTTGCGCGACGACTTCACACTGATGGTCTTCGTCGATCAGGAAGGCGGGATGTCCGACGCACCGGTCACGCATGACATTCCGCTGCGACTGCTGACGATCGGCCTGAACGCAGCCATCACGTCCGTCGTGGATCGCGAAGGGTTCGTCGCGGCGCGCTACGATGCCACTCCCGGTTCCGCCTACCTGGTGCGTCCCGACCAGCATGTCTGTGCCCGCTGGCGCCGCTGGACGCCGGACGACGTGCTCCGCGCGCTGGCGAGAGCGACCTGCAATGACTGAGTGCAATCCAATGCCTACTGTCTCCATCGAACCCAGGATCGCCCGTCCCGACGACTTCTACGAACGGCTGATCGACACGCATAGCGACCTCACGCGCGAAGAGAGCGAACTCGTCAATTGTAAGTTGATCCTGCTGCTGGCGAATCACATCGGCGATGCCGACGTGCTGCGCGACGCCATGCGACGCGCCCGCGATGGTGTCGGACCGCCGCCCGACGCCGGCACTTCAGGAAAGCTACGACCATGACCGCTACCGTCCTGCACCCTTCGTCCGTCACTTCGGAACTGACTTATCAGTCGGGCTTCGGCAACGAGTTCGCCACCGAGGCCGTCGCCGAAACGCTGCCGGTCGGCCGCAACTCGCCGCAGCGCGTCGCGCACGGACTCTATGCCGAACAGTTGACGGGCACCGCGTTCACTGCGCCGCGCAGCCACAATCGGCGATCGTGGCTGTATCGCATCCGGCCTGCCGCGGTGCATCGTCCTTTCGTCGAGATCGACATGGGGCTGATCCGCAGCAGGTTCGACGAGGTAGCCACGCCGCCGGACCAGTTGCGCTGGGACCCGCTGCCGATGCCGACCGCACCCACCGACTTCGTGCAGGGGCTGACGACGATCGCCGGGAACGACGGCTGCGGGATCCATCTGTACGCCGCCAACCGGTCGATGGAAGGCCGCTTCTTCTACGACGCCGACGGCGAACTGTTGATCGTTCCGCAGGAAGGGATGCTGCGTATCGCGACCGAGCTCGGCACGCTCGACGTCGAGCCGCAGGAGATCGTCGTGATCCCGCGCGGCTGCCGCGTTCGCGTCGAGTTGCCAGGCGACACGGCGCGCGGCTACGTCTGCGAGAACTATCGGGAGCTGCTGCGACTGCCCGACCTCGGCGTGATCGGTTCGAACGGCCTCGCGAATCCGCGCGACTTCCTTACGCCGCATGCGCGCTTCGAGGACATCGACGGCGATTTCGAGCTCGTCGCCAAGTTCGGCGGCCGGCTGTGGTCCGCGTCGATCGATCATTCGCCGCTCGACGTCGTCGCGTGGCACGGCAACTACGCGCCGTACAAGTACGACCTGCGGCGCTTCAACACGATCGGGTCGATCAGCTACGACCATCCGGACCCGTCGATCTTCCTCGTGCTGCAGTCGCCGAGTGCGACGCCCGGCGTCGACTCGCTCGACTTCGCGATCTTCCCGCCGCGCGTGCTGGCCGCGCAGGATACGTTCAGGCCTCCGTGGTTCCATCGCAACTTCGCCAGCGAGTTCATGGGGCTGATCCATGGCGCGTACGACGCGAAGGCCGAAGGCTTCGTGCCCGGCGGCGCGTCGCTGCACAACTGCATGTCCGGACATGGTCCCGACGCCGGCACGTTCGACAAGGCGTCGCAGTCGGACACGACCAGGCCCGACTACATCCGCGACACGATGGCCATCATGTTCGAGACGCCGGCCATCCTGCATCCCACGCGGTTTGCGCTCGAGACGTCACAATTGCAGGCCGAGTACTTCGAGTGCTGGCAGGGGCTGAAGAACAATTTCAGGGTGTCTTGATGGAGTAGCCTCGCGGGCCGGCTGGCTGAGGTTCCTCACTGCGTTCGGAACGACAAGGGGTTTTTGCCGGAAGTGCATTGCGCTCGGAACGGGGAAACTCGTCATCCCGAACGCAGTGAGGGATCTCACGAGCGACGCACACCCCCAGACCCACATCCACAACGCCCGAATCCGATGACGACGCTCAACGAAACCCACGACATTCATCTGCAGAGCTGGGTCGTGTCGGCCAACGGACCGGACTGCGACTTCCCGATCCAGAACCTGCCGTTCGGCGTTTTTCGTCATCGCGAGTCGGTCGAGCCGTTTCGCATCGGCGTCGCGATCGGCGACGGCGTCGTCGACCTCGCGGCCGCCGCGAAGACGTCGACCGCACTGGCGGCAGTCATCGTCGCCGCGCTCGACGACCCGAACGCGAACAGTCTCAACGACCTGATGGCGAAGGGCCCTGCGACGTGGTCCGCGTTGCGGCTCGCGCTGTCGCGTGCGCTGCGCAGCGGATCGCCGGAGGCCGCTGCGCTCGAGCCCTGCATCGTCGCGCAGGCCGACGCCGAGCACGCAGTGCCGGCGCGCATCGGCGACTACACCGACTTCTACGCGTCGGTCTATCACGCGACCAACATCGGCAAGCTGTTCCGGCCCGATGCGCCGCTGATGCCGAACTACAAGTGGGTGCCGATCGGGTATCACGGTCGCTCGTCGACGATCGGCGTCAGCGGCGAAAGCTTCCATCGGCCGGTCGGGCAGACGATGCTGCCGGGCGCAGACAAACCGAGTTTCGGTCCGAGCAAG
>JBDTIS010000171.1:0-5638 GCA_039936235.1 Burkholderiaceae bacterium
GGTGACGGCCAGCGGACGCTTGAGTAGCGGGTTGTCGGCCAGATAGATCTGGCCGACCGACAGGTAGTTGGCGGCGCGCCAGTAGGCGTCGATGCCGTGCAGCAGTTCGGGCGTGAGCGGGTCTGAGGCGACGCGCCCGGTCGGTCCGGCTTCGGAGGTTTGCGGGTCACCAATCGTCGGCGATGGTCGGGTGGTCATCTGGCAAGGCCCTTCGGGAAGAGATTCGTGAGGACTTCCGGTCGGTCGCCGGATTGCGTGTCCGACACGATGGACGGCTGCGGTACGCTAGTCTGTACGGTACCGAACCGTATCGGAGAACACGCGCGTCGCACGGACCTTCAACATCGGTCCGGAGGGCGTGGGTTCGCCAGCGCAATCACACCCATCACCTCCTCGCCGTACCGTGGGGCTGCCGTTCATGATCTTCACGACCCACCCCTCCGGCGTGCGATTGCCCGGCGACCTGCCCGCAGACCTCGACGGCCTGAACGCGCTCGTCGAACTGGCGCTGGATCTTCGCTGGTCCTGGAACCATGGAGCCGACGCCCTGTGGCGCCGATTCGATCCGCGCTTGTGGGACATGACGCGCAACCCCTGGGCGCTGCTGCAGACGGTTTCTCCGCACAGGATCGAAGCGCTGCTGGCCGATCCCGTCTTTCGCGGCGAGGTCGATGCGATGCATGCGACGACGCGCGAGCTCGCCGACAACCCCGCCTGGTTCCAGCGCACGCAGCCGCCTGCCGCGCTCGCCCAGGTCGCCTACTTCAGCCTCGAATTCATGCTGAGCGAAACGCTGCCCATCTACTCGGGCGGACTCGGCAACGTGGCCGGCGACCAGCTCAAGGCCGCCGGTGATCTCGGCGTTCCGGTGGTGGGGGTGGGTCTGCTGTATCAGCAGGGCTACTTTCGCCAGGTCATCGACAGCGACGGCGCCCAGCAGGCGCTCTATCCGTACAACGACCCGGGGCAGATGCCGGTCACCCCGGTCCGCACCGCCGACGGCGACTGGCTGCGCATCGAGGTGGCGCTACCGGGCTATTCGGTCTGGCTGCGCGCGTGGCAGGTCCGCGTCGGTCGGGTCAGGTTGTATCTGCTGGATACCAACGACATCGCGAACTTTCCGATTCATCGCGGCATCACCAGCGAGCTGTACGGTGGTGGTCCGGAACTGCGGCTCAAGCAGGAAATCGTGCTCGGGATCGGAGGGTGCCGGCTGCTATCCGCGCTCGGGATCGAGGCAGACGTCTTCCACCTCAACGAAGGACATGCCGCGCTGGCCGTGCTCGAACGGGCACGCACGTTCATGGCCCGCTCGGGCCAGCCGTTCGCGGTCGCTCTGGCTGCCACACGGGCGGGCAACCTGTTCACGACCCACACCGCGGTGTCAGCGGGCTTCGACCACTATTCTCCGGCGCTCGTGACTCAGTTCCTGGGGCACTACGCTGAATCTCTGGGCATCACGCTCAAGGAACTGCTGGCCCTCGGCCGGCAGAATGCCGACGACGCATCGGAAGATTTCAACATGGCCTATCTCGCGGTTCGCGGCAGCGGACAGGTCAACGCCGTGAGCCGCCTGCATGGCGAGGTCAGCCGGAAGTTGTTCGCACCGCTCTTCCCGCGCTGTCCGGCGGCCGAAGTCCCGGTCGGACACGTGACCAATGGCGTGCACGTCCCAAGCTGGGACTCGGCGGTCTCGGATCGCCTGTGGAGCGACACTTGCGGACAGGACCGCTGGCTGATCGGCGAGACGGACCGACTGAGCAGCCGCATCCGGGATCTGCCCGACACGACGCTGTGGGACGCGCGTGTCACGGCGAGGACGAAGCTCGTCGACGATGCACGCGCGCGCATGGCGCTTCAGGTCGCCCTGTCCGGTGGATCTGCCGAAGCGATCGAGGTGGCGGGACAGTGTCTCGATGCAAACGTCCTGACGCTGGGCTTCGCGAAACGATTCGCCGCGTACAAGAGACCGAACCTCCTGCTGCACGACCCGGAAAGGCTGCTTCGCCTGTTGAACGATGTCGAACGTCCGGTGCAACTGATCCTGGCAGGCAAGGCGCACCCGGCGGACCGGGAGGGCCAGCAGTTGATCCTGCGATGGTCGCAAATGATTCGCCGACCGGCGGCACGGTCACGCATCGTCTTCCTCGCCGACTACGACATGCGGCTGACCGAACAACTCGTCCAGGGCGTGGACGTCTGGCTCAATACCCCGCGACGGCCCTGGGAAGCCTGCGGCACCAGCGGCATGAAGGTATTGGTCAACGGCGGCCTCAACCTTTCGGAGCTCGACGGCTGGTGGGCCGAGGCCTACACGCCCGAGACGGGCTGGTCGCTCGGCGATCGCAACGAGCGGGCCGACGACGGCGCCTCCGACGCGGCCGACGCGGAACAGATGTACGAGCGTCTCGAGCAGACCGTTGTCCCCGCGTTCTATGCGCGCGACGAGCGCGGCATCCCGGTCGCCTGGGTCGCTAAGATCAGGGAAAGCATGGCGGCACTGACGCCCGTCTACTCCGCAGCGCGTGCGGTGCGCGAATACACAGAAAGACACTACCTGCCTGCGGCGGCTGCGTATCGATCGCGCAGCGCGGACAACGGCGCGCTCGGAAAACAGCTCGTCGACCGCCGAAAGCGCCTGGATCGTGGCTGGGCCGCCGTGCGCTTCGGGCGGTTCGCATTCGAGACGCGCGGTTCACGACACCTGTTCGAGGTCCACGTCGAACTCGGCGGCATCGATCCGGACATGGTCAGGGTCGAGCTGTTCGCCGACAGCCAGGATGGGGCGCCCTGTGTCGTGACGATGGACCGCGCGACGGGGAACTCTTCGACCGGAAACACGTTCGAAAGTTATGTCGCAACTGTCGCGAGTACGCGTGCACCGCAGGACTACACGGCGCGCCTGCTGCCCGACTTCCGCGGCACCACGAACCTGCTCGACGATCATCGGATCCTGTGGCAACGATGACGGCGCGGCTGCTCGGGGCCCGGGCGGACACCTGCATGACGGTGAGGGCCCTGCCCTGCGAGGGAGGGACCGCACCCGATGCTGACGGGATCCATTCGATCTGCAAGGACCGCGGTTTCATTCATCGGAGCTACCATACAACGATTGTTGAATCGTAGGCGATCTGAAATCGTGTTGGCGGTATCTGGCACGGAAGCCCGCGCGTCACGTCGAACGTCGACCAGACGTTCGCAGACGCAGCGACACCTTGTTCTTCCGGCCGTTCGAGCCTAGCCTGCGTCGCCCTTCCGGGAGAGGCGCAGCGTGGCACGGGCGGACACGATGGAGGCTCTCCACCAGACCCCTTCCAGACATAGAATTCGATCCCGCGACGAGAGCCATGAGAATCCAGTCCATCGTCGCGCGCAGCGTCCTGGCGCCGTCGTCGCCCAGACTGGCAGCACCCGACCGTTTCGACGTTTCGACAGGAGAAGCAGATGGATTCTTGGATCACCGTGGATACGCCGGACGGAAGCTTCCGGGCCTACCTGGCGCAACCGGCAACCCTGCCGGCGCCGGCCATCGTCGTCAACCAGGAAATCTTCGGCGTCAACGCCGACCTCAGGGCGACCTGCGACGAGCTCGCGGCGCAGGGCTACCTGGCGCTCAGTCCGGACCTGTTCTGGCGGATGGAGCCGGGGGTCGACCTGTCCGATAGGACCGACGCCGAATGGGAGAAAGGCTTCGCGCTCTACACGGCATTCGACTACGACACCGGTGTCGCGGATATCGTGGCGACCCTGGAGATGGCCCGATCGTTACCCGGTGCCAGCGGCAAGGTCGGACTGATGGGTTTCTGCCTCGGCGGACTGATGACTTTCATCGTGACTGCCCGCCACGGCGCCGACGCGTCGGTCGTCTACTACGGTGCGAGGACCGAGGAGTATCTGGGCGAAGCCGACCACGTCAGGACGCCGCTGTTGATTCATTTCGGTGAAGAAGACGAGTACATCTCGAAGACCTCGCAGCACGCCATCGTCGACGCACTCGCGGGCAATGCGTCGGCGCGCGTATTCACGTACCCGGGTTGCAGGCACGCGTTCGCGAGACACGGCGGCGTCCACTACGACAAGGATGCCGCTGCGCTGGCGAATGGACGGACGGCTGATTTTTTCCGGCTGCACCTGGGGTAACGGCGCCGGGTCCCGGCTTTCGCCGGGATGACGTCAGCGGGATCGTCGAATGCATCCGCCAGAAGCCCGGCATCGCTCCGGCGTGATGCCCGTCACCATCTCGTCGGTCTTCAGATCGAACACCCGTGGCTCGCCGCAGGTGAAGACAGGGTCCGGGCTGCTATCGTTTGATGCTCGGCGACATCGAGATCACGGGCCTTTCACGTTGGCCTGGTGGCATGGGAAACACGACCTGTGCTGCGCCTCGTCGACCGGCTGGCCGTCGATGAAGCGCCGAATCCCCAGCCGCCGGTAGCCGCATATTTCTTCGCGTCCTTGACCATGATCTGAACCATCGTCGCGCCGCTCGGGACGAAGGCGCCTTCGAACTCGACCGACGGCGCATGCTTCCACGCCAGCTTGGCCAGCTTCGCGCCGTCCGGAAACGGCAGCGTGCCTTCGCAGTAGGCCTTCAACGCGATGTCGTTGCCGAGCATGCCCCGAAGTTCGTCGAGCCGGCCCGTCTCCTGCGACGGTGCGATCAGCTCCCACTGCCGGTAACCCGTCGGGATGGTGACGCCGAAGAGCGGCGATGCCTTGTCACCGGCATTCCCGGCGCCCTCTTTCGGGCCCATGCCCGCTTCACCGACTACTCGTCCTTCGTGTCGTCTCCCGATCGCACGATGACCTGCTTGCGTCCGAACAACCGGCATCCAGCGAGTACGCGCTCGGCCCGAACAGGGCCAGCGCCCCGCGACGAGCACCGCGCACACGTGTACGGCCTCGATGGCAATGGACTTCATTCAGTTTCCTCGATTGAATGTCAGGGTCCGTCGATAAGACGGCGTCGCGACGAGAATGCAGGTTCGGCGAGCCGTGCGACACGCCACGAAGGGCCGCACTGCCTTCTCACCTTCGGGTGGTGCGCACGGCGCGATGGCCTTTCATCCTCACGAGCACAACGACTTCCAGGAGCTATCGATGGCCCGACCCCCCCTCCCCCCCTTCTCGATGGAAACGGCGCTGCAAAAGGTGCGGCTCGCGGAAGATGGTTGGAACACGCGCGATCCGGCACGCGTCGCCCTCGGCTACACGGAGGACAGCCACTGGCGCAACCGCGCGGAGTTCGTCACCGGGCGCGTAGCGATCGAAGCATTCCTCACGCGGAAGTGGCAGCGTGAACTCGACTACCGGCTGATCAAGGAACTGTGGGCGTTCCACGAGAACCGCGTCGCCGTTCGCTTCGCCTACGAGTGGCACGACGACGCCGGCTTCTGGTATCGCAGCTACGGCAACGAGAACTGGGAGTTCGATACGGAAGGCCTGATGCATCACCGCCACGCCAGCATCAACGACTCGCCGATCCCGATGGCCGATCGCAAGTTCTTCTGGCCGCTCGGCCGGCGGCCGGACGATCATCCAGCGCTGAGCGACTTCGGCTTCTGACGAGTCCATGAGCTGCCGCGCCAGGTAGGCAGCCGGGGTCCGTGCCGCCGTCGATCAGCCACCGACATCCCTC
>JBDTIS010000172.1:0-9780 GCA_039936235.1 Burkholderiaceae bacterium
TGCGGACCGGGTCGGTGGTGCGGCCGAACTCCGAGTCGACGGTGGACAGCGCCGCTTCGGCTTCTTCTTCGGCATCGTCGTCGCTGGTCGCGACCGGCGCGTTGTCGTTGATCAGCAGCGTCTCGGCATCGGGCGCCTGGTCGTAGACCGCGATCCCCATGTCGTTGAACGTGCCGATGATGCCTTCGATGGCTTCGGCATCGACGACGTCGTCGGGCAGGTGATCGTTGATCTCGGCGTAGGTCAGGAAGCCGCGCTCCTTGCCGAGCTTGATCAGCGTCTTCAGCTTGGTCCGACGGGCCTCGAGTTCTTCTTCCGTGCCGGGCTGACGGGCGGCCAGTGCCTCGCGCAGGAAGGCCTTTTCCTTGGCCTTGCGCTCACGCGCCTTCAGCTTCTCGTTCGGCGCGGAAACCTTGACGGCCGGCTTGCCGGCAACCGGAGCGCCGGCGGCGGCCTTGACAGGCGCGGCGGCAGCAGGAACGCCCGCCCCGACGTCCTTCGGCGGGATCGGCTTGACCGTGGCACGACCGTTCACGGCCGTGGTCGGCCCCGCGGCCGCCCGGGTCGCGACGCGCGACGCACCTTTGCCGGCAGGAGTGGCGCTCTTGGCTGCGGAAGACGGGGTCTTTTTGGAAGAAGGCTGCGACATGAAATTTCCTGGCTGTGTGCTGCACGGTCATGGCACGTGCGGATAGTCACCGCACATGGGGCCGCGTCGCCGGGTTTCTACCCAAAGGGCTTGGCGAATAAAGGGAAAACGGGAAGACCACCGGAATCGCTCCGTGCCCGAAGGCTGACGATTTTCGCGTTGGCGCAATGATTCCTGGGACGCAATCGCTCGACGGGGTTCGGGTGAGTCGCGGGATGACCTCGGGTACCGCGGCGGTTGCTCTCCATCGAGCGAGGAACCGCGCATGTTAACAGGGCCGACCTGCAATTTCCAGCTTCGCCGCGAACCGGATCGGCGTAGACGTCGCATGGCTCAGGATTCACGCTGCAGGCGGCCCTGTTCTTCGACGAGACGGCGGAACGCCTCCTTGTTGTCGTCCCCGGCCAACCCTTCGCGGGCGATCCTGTCGAGTTCGGCGCGGATGATCTGGCCGCGCATCCGGCGGATCGTGTCGCGCAATTCCAGCGCCCGGGCTGCCTTGCGTTGTTCGCGTCGCTCGGCCTCGACCGCTTCCTTCGCTTCGTCCGCGGCGGTCCGCAGCAGCAGGTCGCGGCGGTATTCGTCGACCGCGAGGATGTCCTGCATCAGCGACTCGTAGGTCTCGCGGCTCGGCGACTCGCGCAACGCGTCCGACATCGCGATGAAATCGACGTCCGGCCCCTGCGCCTTCGCAGCGGCGATCGTCTCGGTGATCAGGTCGCGCGCGTCGTCGGACGCCTCTTCGAGCGTCGCGATGTCGGACGCGCTCAATCCGTGCGCGTGCACCGGATACATGATCAGGGCGCTCAGGGCGCGCTGCGCGAGGCCCTGCGGGGGCTTGCGATCGATACGCCGTGGCCGCGCGCGGCGGCTGGCCGAGACCTGCGCGATCTGGAACGAATCGAGGATTTCCTCGACCGCCGCGCCGGTCGTCGTCGCGAGCGAGCGGACGATCTGCATCCGCACCGCACCCGCCGGCAGCGCCTTGACGAGCGGCCGCGCGTCGAACAACGCCTTCGCCCGGCCTTCGGCGTTGCGCAGGTCGTTCGTCCGCGCGATCTCGCGCAGCACGTATTCGGACAGCGGCAGGGCCTTGCCGACGGCTTCCAGGAAGCCGTCGCGACCGTGTTCGCGGATGTAGCTGTCGGGGTCGTGCTCGGTCGGCAGGAACAGGAAGGCCAGCGCCTTCTCGTCGGTCGCCAGCGGCAGCGATGCTTCCAGCGCGCGCCACGCGGCCTTGCGCCCTGCCGTGTCGCCGTCGAAGCTGAACACGACGCGGTCGGTCTGGCGCAGCAGCTTCTGCACGTGGGTCGGCGTACACGCGGTACCGAGGGTCGCGACGGCGTTGGCGACGCCGAGCTGCGCGAGCGCGACGACGTCCATGTAGCCCTCGACGACCAGAGCGAAGCCGGCCTCGCGGATCGCCTGGCGCGCCTCGAACAGACCGTACAGTTCCTGACCCTTCTGGAACACCGCGGTCTCCGGCGAGTTGAGATACTTCGGCTCGCCTTCGTCGATGATGCGGCCGCCGAAGCCGATCACGCGACCGCGGCCATTGCGGATCGGAAACATGACGCGATCGCGAAAACGGTCGTAGAAGCGTGACGGCGCAGCCGCTTCGTCGCCGGATTCATCCTGCTTCGCGATGACGAGGCCGGCGTCGACCAGCACCGCGCTGCGATAGTCCTCGAACGCGGCCTGCAGACCGGTCCAGCCGTCCGGCGCGTAGCCCATCCCGAAACGCGCGGCGACCTCGCCGGTCAGCCCGCGCTTCTTCAGGTAGCCGATGGCACGTTGGGAACCGCGCAGCGCATTGCGATAGAAGCCGGCCGCGATCTCGAGCGCGTCGATCAGGACCGAGGCTCGCGTCGCCGATTCGTCGAAGGCTTCGCCGCCTCCCGCCTCGCCGCTGGCGCCGCCTTCGATCGCATGACCGCGCGTCTCGGGCACCGTCATGCCGACCGACTGGGCGAGATCGCGGACCGCCTCGGGGAAGGTCAGGCCGCTGTATTCGATCAGGAAGCCGAGCGCCGTCCCGTGCGCGCCGCAGCCGAAGCAGTGATAGAACTGTTTCGTCGGGCTGACCGAGAACGACGGCGACTTCTCGTTGTGAAAGGGACAGAGCCCCATGAAGTTCGCGCCGCCCTTGCGCAGCTTGACGTGACGCCCGACCACCTCGACCACGTCGACCCGCTGCAGCAGGTCGTCGATGAACGACTGCGGGATCACGCCGTGCGGCCGATCGAAGCCGGATTCATCCGCGTCAGGCGGTCAGCGCGGCCTTTACGAGCCCGGAGACGCGCGTCATGTCGGCGCGTCCGGCCATCTTCGGCTTGAGTTCGGCCATCACCTTGCCCATACCCTGCGGTCCGGAAACACCGAGCGCGGCGATCGTGGCGGCGATCTCGTCGGCGATCTCCGCATCGGTCATCGCTTTCGGGAGATAGGCCGACAGGATCTCGATCTCGGCTTGCTCCTTGTCGACCAGATCCTGGCGCGCGGCCTTCTCGAAGGCGGCGACCGAGTCGCGGCGCTGCTTGACGAGCTTGTCGACGATCGCGAGCACGTCGGCATCGGTCAGCACGACGCGCTCGTCGACTTCCTTCTGCTTGATCGCGGCGGTCAGCATGCGAATCGTCGTCAGACGCGCGCTGTCCTTCGCGCGCATCGCGTTCTTCATGTCTTCGGTGATGGTCTGCTGAAGAGTCATGGCGGTCCTCGAGAGAGCTGTCGACGCAGCGGCCGACATGGAATACAAAAGCCCGCTGCGGCGAAAGCCGGAGCGGGCTCGAAACGACTGCATGCGCCCGGACCGGAAGGTCCGAAGCGGGTCAGTACATCTTTTTCGGGAGCTGCTGGCTACGAAGGCGCTTGTAATGGCGCTTCACCGCGGCGGCGAGCTTGCGCTTGCGCTCTGCGGTGGGCTTCTCGTAGAACTCGCGCGCGCGGAGTTCGGTAAGGAGGCCGGTCTTTTCGATCGTGCGCTTGAATCGGCGCAGAGCGACTTCGAAAGGCTCGTTTTCCTTGAGGCGTACTGTCGGCATTGGGGAGGGGGCAAAAAGGTGGGCGGACCCACGGGTTGCACAAAAGCGAAGCCAGCGATTCTAGCGGACTTTTGCGAAGAATGGAATGGTGGGACGCGTCGAATTGCGAATCCGACCCGTCAGACCGCCTGACCCGCCGCGAAACCGGAAGACCAGGCCCACTGGAAGTTGTAGCCGCCCAGCCAGCCGGTCACGTCCACCGCCTCGCCGATGAAGTGCAATCCGGGCGCGTGCCGCGACTCCAGCGTCCTCTGCGACAGCCCGGCCGTGTCGATGCCGCCCGCCGTGACCTCGGCCTTGCGGAAGCCTTCGGTGCCGTCGGGCGTGAGGCGCCACTGTTCGAGGCCCGCTGCGAACGTCTTCAGGATCCCGTTCGGCACCTCGGCGAGACGTCGATCCGGCACGTCGCTGCGCGCCTGCCACTCGGCGGCGAGCCGTTTCGGCAGCCACGCGGCGAGGACCTGCGACAGGTTCTGCTTCGACGTGTCCTTCTTCTCCAGCAGTTCGCGGCACAGATCGACAGCCGGCACGAGATCGATATCGAGTGCCCCACCGGGCTTCCAGTAGCTCGAGATCTGCAGGACGGCCGGACCGGAGAGTCCGCGATGCGTGAACAGCAGATCCTCGCGAAAGCGCACCGGCTCGCCGCTCCGCTGTTCGCAGCCGATGTCGACTTCCAGCGCCAGGCCGCTCAACGCGGCAAACGGTGCCCACGAAGCGGCGTCGAACGTGAGCGGCACCAGCGCGGGTCGCGGCTCGACGATGCGCAGACCGAAGCGTTTCGCCGTCCGGTACGCGAAGTCGGTCGCGCCGATCTTCGGGATCGACAGGCCGCCGCTCGCGATGACGACGCGCTTCGCGAACAGTGCGCCACCGTCGGTGTCGATCCGGTATCCGTCGACCGCATCGGCGGTGAGATCGACGATCCGCACCGGCCTGCGCCAATCGACGCCGCCCGCGTCGCACTCGGCCACCAGCATCGCGATGATCTGCTCGCTGGACTCGTCGCAGAACAGCTGGCCGCGGTGCTTCTCGTGGAAGCCGATCCGGTAACGCATGACCAGGTCGATGAAGTCCTGCGGCGTGTAGCGCTCGAGCGCGGATCGCGCGAACCGCGGGTTCTGCGAGATGAAGTTCGCAGGCCCGACGTCGCGGTTCGTGAAGTTGCAGCGGCCGCCGCCCGAGATGCGGATCTTCTCGGCGAGCCTGGCCGCGTGGTCGAGCAGCACGACCGACCGGCCGCGCTGTCCGGCGACCGCCGCGCACATCATCCCGGCCGCACCGGCGCCGATGACGGCGACGTCGTAGCGATCGCTCATCGACTGCGGGTCACGCCAGCCGATCGCGGCAGTAGGTCTCGATGAAGCGCTGCATCGCGAACGCGTCGGGCTTCCACGCCGACGCGAGCAGGCGATCCTCCAGCAGGTAGAGATAGGCCTGCGCGACGTGGGTCGTGCCGTCCGACCCGACGATCGTGACCGCGTCGCGCCGGTATTCGTCGCCTTCGAATGCATCGAGCCGTGCGAGGTCGTCGTCGTCGACGTTCAGATAGACCACGCCGGTGACGCCGGCGTCCGCCGTCACGACCATCCCCGGATAGGTCTCGCCATCGATCGCGAAGCGCGCGTGACCATCCAGCCTGGCCTGCATCGAGCGATAGTCGCCGGTGACGACCAGCGACCACACCTCCGGGAACATCAAGGAGCCGTACGTGAACACGTTCATCACGCGCTTTCGCCATGCGTGATATGCCAGCAGCGATGGATGCGGCGATCCCGGAAGTCCTCGGGCACCGTGCGTGCGGTGATCTCGGTGAAGCGCGCCTTCTCCTGCACCAGCGAGTCGAGTTCGAAACTGCGCAGGTTGGTCGAGAAGAACAGCTCGCCGCCGGGCGCCAGCAGCTGCAGGCACTGACGGATCAGCCACGGGTGATCGCGCTGCACGTCGAGCACGCCCTGCATCGCCTTCGAGTTCGAGAACGTCGGCGGATCGAGCACGATCAGGTCGACGCCGTCGCGATCGCCGGCCTCGAACGCCGACACCGCGTCGCGCAGCCACGTGAACACGTCGGCGCGGATGATCCGGTGCCTCGACAGGTCGATGCGGTTCAGTCGCAGGTTGCGCTCGGCCCACTGCGAATAGGTGTTCGACAGGTCGACGCTCTCGGAAAGTGACGCGCCGCCGCGCGCGGCGTAGACGGTGAAGCTGCCCGTGTAGGAGAACAGGTTCAGGAAGCGCCGGCCACCGGCGCGTGCGCCGACCATCCCGCGCGTCACGCGATGGTCGAGGAACAGCCCGGTGTCGAGATAGCTGTGCAGATTCACGATGAAGCGGTGGCCGCCTTCGCGGACGACGAGGTCGTCCTCGTCGAGGCCCGACGCGAGATGCTGGGCAGTCTTGTCGCCACCGACACGCTGGCGCGTGCGATGCTTCATCGCGATCCGGTCGACCGGTACCACCAGCGTCTCGCCGGCGACCTCGATCAGGTGATCGACCCACTCGCGGTGTTCGGCCTCGCCCTGCTGCCAGCCGGTGTCGACCTCCTGGAACTGCAGGAAGGCGCCGCTTCCCGAGCTCCCTTCGCCGTCGGCCTCGAACCAGTCGATGACGACCGGAAACTCGGGTACGTCGCGGTCGTAGACGCGATAGGCGTGGATGTCGGCGCGGCGGGCCCACTTGCGCAGATGGCGCGCGTTCTTCGCGAGGCGGTTGTGGAAATGCGAGAGATCGGTCACCGGCGGATTGTACGAGGGCGGATGCATGCGCATGTAGCCGCACACGCTTCGTCGCAAGACGAAACGTCGCGCACGGGATCCAGGCAAGCTCCATCCACCTGCCACCGATCGAAGGGACGCTCGTGAACGCCGCTCCGGAACCACGCTTCGCCCGCATCGCCGCGATGATCGGCGACCCGACCCGGTCGCGGATGCTGACCGTCCTTCTCGACGGCGCGATGCTGACGGCCGGCGAGATCGCGCGGACCACCGATGTCACGCCGCAGACCGCCAGCGTGCATCTCGCGAAGCTGGTCGACGCCGGCCTCGTGCATGTCCGGTCCCAGGGTCGGCATCGCTACTTCAAGCTGGCCGACGGCGACGTGGCCCACGCGCTGGAGGCACTGGCCGTTGTCGCCGATCGCGATGCGGATGCGAGGCCCGGTCGTCGCGTCTGGTCGCAGGACGCGATGCGGCCGCTGCGTCATGCCCGCACTTGTTATGGACATCTCGCCGGCCGTCTCGGCGTGCAGCTGCACGATGCGTTGATCGCGCACGACGCGGTGACGCTGCACGACGATCGCTACCGGCTCGCCGACGGACACGGCCGCGTGTTCGACGCGCTCGGCTTCGACGCGGCGCGCGTCGCGTCGTCGCCACGCGGGATCGCCTATCCGTGCGTGGACTGGTCCGAGCGCCGCGATCACTTCGCGGGGCCACTGGCCGTCGCGCTGCTGACGCACTTCGTCGATCGCGGCTGGCTCGCGCGCATCGAGGGCTCGCGCGCGCTGCGACCGGGACCGACGTCGCATCCGATGTTCCGCGAGATGCTCGCGCCGCGCGCGTAAAAAAACCGCGAGGCACAGGCCTCGCGGTCTTGTCGAACACCGATCACTAACGCCGTCAGCCCATGTGCAGGCCGCCGTTCAGCGAGAAGTCCGCGCCGGTCGCGTAGCCGCCTTCGTCCGATGCCAGCCACGCGACGATCGAGCCGATCTCCTCGGGACGTCCGAGGCGCTTGACCGGGATACCGGCGACGATCTTGTCGAGCACGTCCTGGCGAATCGAACGGACCATGTCGGTGCCCACGTAGCCCGGCGACACCGTATTGACGGTTACGCCCTTGGACGCGACTTCCTGCGCGAGCGCCATCGTGAAGCCGTGGATGCCGGCCTTCGCGGTCGAGTAGTTGGTCTGGCCGAACTGGCCCTTCTGCCCGTTGATGGAACTGATGTTGACGATCCGTCCGAAGCCGCGTTCGACCATGTCCTCGATCACCTGCTTGGTCACGTTGAACAGGGAGTTCAGGTTCGTCTCGATGACCGCATGCCAGTCCTCGTAACTCATCTTGCGGAACATGCCGTCGCGGGTGATGCCGGCGTTGTTGACCAGGATGTCGACCGGCCCGTGATCCGCCTTCACCTTCTTGAGCGCCTCGACCGTCGAGTCCCAGTCGCCGACGTTGCCCACCGACGCATGGAACGTGAAGCCGAGTGCCTCCTGCTCGCCGAGCCACTTCGTGAAGTCCCGGCTCGGTCCGCAACCGGCGACGACCTTGTAGCCCTCCTTGGCCATCCGCTGGCAGATCGAAGTCCCGATGCCGCCCATCCCGCCCGTCACGTACGCGATACGTTGTGCCATGTCGTCTCCTGCCTATGGTTATCGAAGTCGTTGTGCAGCTACTTGCGTCGCTCCCTCCAGGCTATGCGCGCTCCACGCACATCGCCACGCCCATCCCACCGCCGATGCACAGCGACGCGATGCCCTTCTTCGCGTCGCGCCGCTGCATCTCGTACAGCAGCGAGACCAGAATGCGACAGCCCGACGCGCCGATCGGATGGCCGATCGCGATCGCGCCACCGTTGACGTTGATCTTCGACGTGTCCCAGCCCATCTGCTGGTTGACCGCACAGGCCTGCGCCGCGAACGCCTCGTTGATCTCCATCAGATCCAGTTGGTCCGCCGTCCATCCGGCCTTCGCGAGTGCGCGCTTCGACGCGCTTACCGGTCCCATGCCCATCACGCTCGGCTCCAGGCCCGTCGTGGCGAACGACCTGATCGTCGCCAGCGGCGTCAGGCCGAGTTCCTTCGCCTTCGCCGCGCTCATCACGACGACCGCGGCTGCACCGTCGTTGAGGCCGGACGCGTTCGCGGCCGTGACGCTGCCTTCCTTCGAGAAGGCAGGTCGCAGCCCGCTGAGCGCCTCGACCGTGACGCCGTGACGGACGAACTCGTCGCTCGCGAATTGAACCGGGTCGCCCTTCCTCTGCGGGATCGGAAACGGCAGGATCTCGTCGTCGAAGCGCCCTGCCTTCTGGGCGGTCTCGGCCTTGTTCTGCGACGCGACGGCGAACTCATCCTGCATCTCGCGGGAGATGTCGTATTCGGCCGCGACGTTCTCTGCCGTCTGGCCCATGTGGTACTTGTTGTAGACGTCCCAGAGGCCGTCGACGATCATGCTGTCGACCAGCTTCGCATCACCCATGCGGAAGCCGTCGCGCGACCCGGGCAGTACGTGCGGGGAGGCAGTCATGTTCTCCTGGCCGCCGGCGACGACGATCTCCGCGTCGCCGTTCGCGATCGACTGCGCGGCGAGCATCACGGCCTTGAGGCCCGACCCGCAGACGACGTTGATCGTCATCGCCGGAACCTCGACCGGAATGCCGGACTTGATCAGCGCCTGGCGCGCCGGGTTCTGCCCGGACGCGGCCGTCAAAACCTGTCCCATGATGACTTCCGACACCTGGTCGGGCGACAGCTTCGCGCGTTTCAGGACGCCCTTGATGACATGTGCACCGAGTTCCGGTGCGGGGATCTTGCCGAGACTGCCGCCGAACTTGCCGACCGCGGTGCGGCCGGCGGCGACGATGACGATGTCTTCCATGTGTTTCCTCTGTTGTCGTGTTTTTCTCGAAGGACGGCGTGTTCAGGTCGCGCGGACCGCGACATAGCGTCCGGGCGCCGCCTCGATCGGCTTGTAGCGGGCGTTGCCATAGGCCGACTTCGCCTTGATCCTCTTGCCGGCAAAACCGGCGAGCCAGTCGTTCCACTCGGTCCACCAGCTGCCCGGCGTCTCGGTGGCCGATGCCATCCACGCATCGGCGTCGGCCGGAAAGCGGCCGCGCGGCGGATCGAAGGTCCAGTGGCTGCGCTTCTTCTTCGACGGCGGATTGATGACGCCGGCTATGTGACCCGACGCACCGAGCACGAATCGCTTCGGACCCTGCAGCAACTGCGTGCTCGCATAGGCCGCAGGCCACGGGACGATGTGGTCTTCGCGCGAGCCGTAGATGAAGACCGGTGACTTGATCTTCGACAGGTCGACCGGCACGCCGCTGACGGTGGTCGCACCCGGCTGCATCAGCTTGTTCTC
>JBDTIS010000173.1:0-5120 GCA_039936235.1 Burkholderiaceae bacterium
TTCCTGGGAACCGAACACGTTGTCGCGCAGGACACGACCGTGTTCGTCGGACATCTGCAGCGGTCCGGTCGGGCGACGATCGCGCCGGTCGCGGCGTCGGCCGTCGGGCTCCGGCGGGATGACCTGCACGAGCGGCTCGCCGGCAGGCGCGGACGGGGCCGCGGCGTCCGTCGCGGTACCTCCGGCACGAAACGTCGAAACCTCGATCGTGTCCGCGCCGAACATCACGTGTACGAGACGAAATCGTCGACCGATGATGTGCGCGCGACGGAACAGTCGCTGGATCTCTTCGGGTGTCGCGTCGGTGGCGACGTCGAAGTCCTTCGGCTTCACGTGCAGCAGCAGGTCACGTACGGCGCCGCCGACGACGAAGGCCTTGAAGCCGGCCTCCTGCAGGGTCTTCGTGACGCGCGTCGCGTTCGGCGACAGCAGCTTCGGATCGATGCCGTGCGCCGACGGAGGGACCATCACCGGACCGCTGTCCTTGCCGCGGCTGTTGCGCGCGGCGCGCCGCGCTTTCGGCGTGGCGCTGGCGCCGGATGCGGTGTCCGGCTTCGCGCCGTGCGTCACTCCGGCTTCTGCGACGGTCGCGGCGCGCGGCCGGCCGAATATTCTATTTATGAGTTTGCGGATCATCGAAGAGCGATAGATGACGCCAGCCGCGTGCGGTCGCGTGTGCGAGCAGCGTAGCGTCGGGATTGGTCGCGACCGGGATGGTCACGTGCTCGAGGAGCGCGATGTCGTTGCGCGAGTCGCTGTAGAACGTCGACGACGAGAAGCTCTGCCACGCCCGGCCGAGGCTTTCGAGCCATGAGGTGGTGTGCGTGACCTTGCCCTCGCGGAAGCACGGATCGCCGCGGATGCCGCCGGTGAAGCGGCCGTCTTCCTGGGCAGGGATGGTCGCGATCAGGTGCTCGACCCCGAAGCGCCGTGCGATCGGCGCCGTGACGAACGCGTTGGTGGCCGTCACGACCGCGCACAGGTCGCCGGCCTGGAGATGCGCATCGACCAGCGCGACCGCACTCGGCCGGATCTGTGGCTCGATCACGTCACGCATGAACTCGTCGTGCCACGACTCGAGCGTCGCGCGGTCGTGGGCCGCCAGCGGCGCGAGGCCGAACGCGAGGAAGGCGACCATGTCGAGGGTGCCGGCCAGATACTGCGCATAGAATTCCTCGTTGCGACGCGCGAACCAGACCGCGTCGACGACGCCCTTGCGTGCGAGGAAGGCGCCCCATTCGTAGTCGCTGTCGACCGGCAGAAGCGTATGGTCGAGATCGAACAGCGCGAGGCGCAGGCCTGCGCCGGCATGCTTCGAGCGGGAGTCGGATGAAGCGATGGCGCTGAGACTGTCGGGCATGGGCGATGGGTCAGACGCGCTGGCCGACGCGCTCTTCGCGCGTCGGGAAGACGATGTTTCGTTGCAGGAAGTCGCGGATCAGCGGCACGGTCACGATGCGCTGGTTTTCGCGCGCATGACGGTCCAGTGCATCGACCATCCGCATCAGCGAACCGAGGTCGCGCGAGAAGTGCGTCAGCAGATAGCGGCGTACCTCGGGCGTCAACGGGAAGCGGCGGTCGGCGGCGCGATGGACCAGTGCGGCGTCCTTCTCGTCGTCGTCGAGGCGATGGAGCTGATAGACCAGTCCCCACGCGAGCCGTGATCGGAGGTCGTCGCGTGCGGGATCGAGCACGAGATCGCGCGGCGGCGCGTCGCCGGAGACGACCATCGCGCCGAACGCATCGTCGCGCACGCGATTGATGGCGTGGAACAGCGCCTCCTGCGCGTCCGCGTTCATCGCAGCGACGTCGTCGACGACGAGCACGCGGCGCCCCGGCCCATCGACCCGGGCGCGCAGCAGTTCGGGCGTCGCCTCCGCGCCGCCGATGCAGCGCGTCTCGATCGCATCGGCGATCGCCTGCATCAGGTGGCTGCGTCCGCTGCCGCTCTCGCCCCACAGGTAGAGGCAGCGCGACGACGCGTCGGCTGCGGGCGTCGACGTCAGCCGCCGCAGCGCGCTCAGCGACTCGGCGTTGCGTCCGACGATGAAGTTGTCGAACGTCGGCGCGACGGGCAGCTCGAGGTCGAGCAATAGCTGGGTCATGGGACAGCTTGCGTTGCGTTCAGGACAGCTTCTTCGTAACCACCACGACCGGCGACGGATCGCTCGCGCCCGGTAGGCCGTCGCGTCCGCGGTAGAAGTCGCTCTCGGTGTAGTGCTTCATCAGGTGTTTCAGTGCGACGGCCAGCACCGCGCTGACCGGCAGCGCGAGCAGAATGCCGAAGAAGCCGAACAGCTCGCCGAACGCGAGCAGCGCGAAGATCACCGCGAGCGGATGGAGCCCGATGTTCTCGCCGACCAGGCGCGGCGTCAGGAACACGCTCTCGATGATCTGGCCGATGCCGTAGATCACGGCCACGGCAGCGAAGCCGTAGAGGTTGCCAAACTGCAGCAGCGCGGCCAGCAGCGCGAGCACCAGCCCCGACGCGAAGCCGACGTAGGGGATGAAGACCAGCAGTCCGGTCAGGATGCCGATCGGCAGCGCGCCGTCGAAGCGCGCGATCGACAGCGTCACCGAGTAGTAGACCGCGAGGATCACCATCACCAGCAACTGCCCACGCAGGAACTGCGCGAGGACCCGGTCGACTTCGCCGGTCATCGCGCCGAGCCGGGCATGCAGGCCGCGCGGGATCAACGCCTGCATGCTCGACCAGATCATGTGCCAGTCGACCAGCAGGTACAGCAGGACGATCGGGACCAGGAAAGCGGTGGCCAGCCACGACAGCGCGGCGGCGCTGCCGACACGCAGGTAGGCCAGCGCCGATTGTCCGATGCTCTCGAAGTTGAAGTGCTCGGCCGCATAGCTGCGGATGGCTGCACTGCTGAACTCGATGTCGACGCCGAACAGCGACGACAGCTTGGGCGCGAGCCCGGTCTGCATGCGCGTCAGGAGCTCCGGCAGCTTGTCGCGGGCCTGGATGAATTCCTTCTGGATGACCGGCACGATGATCAGGACCAGCAGCACCACCAGGACGATCAGCAGGATCAGCATCAGCGACGTGCCGACCCAGCGCGGGACGCGGTGCCTCGCCAACCAGTCGACGCCGGGATTCAGGATGTAGCCGATGATGGCCGCGATCAGGAACGGCGTGAGGACCGGCGCGAGCATCCATACCAGCACGCCGACCACGACGACGAGAGTCACCCACAGGAGCGTCTGCCGCAACAGGGGGGTGGTGCCTTTTTCCGTTTGGATCATGCGGGCTGCGAATCGCGAAGGATGAGAGGCCGGAGCCCGGTTGTGAAAGGACGCGGGCGCAGCGGGCCGGAGCCGTCGAGCCCGTCACCGCTGCGATAGAATGCGGCGCGCTTTCCGATCGATGTCGCGATCGCCCTCTGGTGGCCGGGCCGACGCGAGGTGTTTCCGGCGCCAAACGTGCGAGTTTATCAGGCGGCGTGCTTCAACCGGTGCATAGAGCCGCTGGAGCGAACCGATCCGACCTTCCAGCCGTCCCCTTCCTTCGCGTTTCTCGCCATGACCGGACTTTCCTACCGTGATGCCGGCGTCGACATCGATGCCGGTGACGCGCTCGTCGAGAACATCAAGCCGTACGCGCGCCGCACGATGCGGCCCGAGGTGTTGGCGGGAATCGGCGGCTTCGGCGCGCTGATCGAACTGCCGAAGCGTTATCGAGAGCCTGTGCTGGTGGCCGGGACCGATGGCGTCGGCACGAAGCTCAAGCTCGCGTTCGCGCTGGACAGGCACGCGACGATCGGCATCGACCTCGTCGCGATGAGCGTCAACGACATCCTCGTGCAGGGCGCCGAGCCGCTGTTCTTCCTCGACTACTACGTCTGCGAGAAGCTCGACGTGGCGACTGCCACGGCGGTCATCCGCGGCATCGCGGCGGGCTGCGAGCAGGCCGGCTGCGCGTTGATCGGCGGCGAGACGGCCGAGCATCCGAACGCGTTCCCGGTCGGTGAGTACGACCTCGCCGGCTTCTGCGTCGGCGTCGTCGAGAAGAGCAAGGCGGTCGACGGCACGCGGATCGCGGCCGGCGACGCGCTGATCGGCCTCGCGTCGAGCGGGTTGCATTCGAACGGCTTCTCGCTGGTCCGCAAGGTCATCGAGCGTTCGGGCGTCGACCTCGCGACGCCGCTCCGCGACGTGTGGCCGTCGGCGGTCGACGAGACGCGCACGTTCGGCGAAGCCCTGCTCGCGCCGACGCGGATCTACGTCGCGGCTGTGCGCGCGCTGCTCGAGCGGGTCGATGTCAAGGGGATGGCCCACATCACCGGCGGCGGGATCACCGAGAACACGCACCGCATGTTCCCGACGACGCTGGCCGCCGGGATCGATGCGAAGACCTGGACACGGCCGCCGCTGTTCGATTGGCTGGCCGATGCCGGTGGCATCGACGACGACGAGATGCTACGCACGTTCAACTGCGGCATCGGCTTCGTCATCGTGGTCGCCGCCGCGGAAGTGGACACCGCGCTGGCGTTCCTCCGCTCGGCCGGAGAAACCGCGACGGTGATCGGGGAAGTCGTCCTCCGCGAGGAAGGCGGGCCGGGCACCACCTTCGCCTGAGAAGTTGTCCTCTTGTCGGGCGACACGCGCGCTCTGCGCGGCCGCTACGCTTCGCGCCGGGACCTTCGCCCGTGCGTCCGATCTGTCCACTTCCGGCGCGGCCTCGGGTACCCCGGGTGCGCTGCCTCAGATCGAGCCGGCCAACCGCGGCTGGAAAGGCCCGGTCTATCAGACCCAGGGCGTCGCCAACAACGACTACCTGCGCGTCGGTGGCAATGCGGTCGAAGGGTCGTTCATGACGACCGCGCCGATGCTCGTCGCCGAGCAACTCGCCGACACCGATCCGATCAAGAAGCCGGCGATGGAGTACGTGACGAAATTCGAGGCGCCGACGGCCCCAACGCGCGGTCGCCGTTCCTCACATGCGTTCGGAGCGACATGCAAGGCGTGACGAATGGACCGAACTTGGGTCCCGGCCTTCGCCGGGATGACCAATGGGACTAATCAGCGACACCGGCCATCTCGAGCGCGACGGCGACGACGCGCTCTGCCGCATCGTCTTCCAGGCAGTCGACGACGATGCGATC
>JBDTIS010000174.1:0-21896 GCA_039936235.1 Burkholderiaceae bacterium
CCCTTGACGACGTCCTTGACGTCTTCCACGGTGTCGCCGGCGGTCGAACGAACCTTGCCGGTGACCTGTTGCGCGTCGCCCTTCGCTTCCAGTTCCTTGTCGCCGGTTACATGGCCTGCTACTTCCTTGACCTTGCCAACCGCTTCCTCGGCACGACCCTTGACTTGTTCCTTGTTCATATCGACCTCGCTAGGTTAGTGAAAAGGAGGACGCGGACCTGTCGCACTACGCGCCTCTCGACCGCCTGCGGAGTCTGTTCTTTCATCCGGGCTCCGGGCTTCGGTGACGTCCTGATCGACCTGTAGGACGGGTCACGACGATGGCACAGGCAATTTTCAAATGTCCAGCGGATCGATTTCGACGTGCCATCGGATCCGCGAACGCTGCGCCCACAACGATGCGAGCCAGGATTCGAGAAAAGCGTGCAGAGCCGGGCGGCCCCGCGACTCGATCAGCAGCTGCGCCCGCTCGACATTGGCCACGCGCGCCACCGCCATCGGCACCGGATCGTACAGTTCGATGCCCGAGTCCGGCCTAGACTCCAGCAACTTGATGCCCTGCGCGCGGGCATTGGCTAGAAACGCGATCGTGTCGCTGGCGTCGGGCGCCTCGGCGCGCATCACCGCCTGGTACGAATACGGCGGCAGCCCGGCCAACTTCCGTTCGTTCAGCAGGCTTGCGGCGAAGCGTTCGAAGTCGTGCGCGACCAGCGCTTCGAACAGCGGATGTTCGGGAGCGCGCGTCTGGATCAGGACTTCGGCGCCCTCCGACCGCAGGCCGCCGCGCCCCGCACGTCCCGCCACCTGCATGAGGCTGGAGAAGAGGCGCTCACCAGCACGGAAGTCGTGTGAGTACAGCGCACTGTCCGCGTCGAGCACACCCACCAGCGTCACGTTGCGAAAGTCGTGGCCCTTCGCGAGCATCTGTGTTCCGACCAGGATATCGAGGTCGCCGAGATGAACGGCTTCGAGCAGGCTGGCCGCAGAGCCCTTGCGACGCGTGCTGTCCCGGTCGATGCGGGCGATCCGCGCATCGGGGAACAGCGCGCGCAAGCTCTCCTCCACCCGCTGCGTCCCGCGCCCGACCGCGGCGAGATCCGCATTGCCGCAACTCGGACACGTGCGCGGCACGCGGCTGTGCCATCCGCAGTGATGGCAATGCAGATGGCGATCGGCCTTGTGGAAGACCGCGTTGACGCTGCAGCGCGGGCACGCGCTGAGCCATCCGCAGGCGCCGCAGGCCACGACCGGCGCGTAGCCGCGTCGATTGTGGAAGATCAGCACCGGCTCGCGCCTCGCGATCCGGTCCGCGATCGCGAGGCGCAGCGTCTCCGTCAGCCCGTGCTGTGTCTCGACCCGCAGCGTCGGCACGAGACGGATCATCGGAAGGACGGCGTCGGGCGACGCGCGGGCCGACAGGACCAGCTTTCGATAGCGACCACTCACTGCGCGCGCCCAGCTCTCCATCGACGGCGTGGCCGATGCGAGCACGATCGGGAACGGTTTGCCGTCGCGGCCCAGGCTCGCCCGGACGATCGCCAGGTCGCGCGCGGAGTAGCGCAGGCCTTCCTGTTGCTTGTACGACGGATCGTGCTCTTCGTCCACGACGATCAGTCCGAGACGCGGCAACGACGCGAGAACGGACAGCCGCGTCCCTAGCAAGACGTCGATCTTCCCTTCGTGAGCGAGCACCCACTGGCGCAGACGTTCACCGTCCGCGTGCCCGCTATGAAGACTGCCGATGCGCGCTTGCGGCAGGCCGACGCGGAAGGTTTCCGCGAGTTGCGGCGTCAGGTTGATCTCCGGCACCAACACCAGGGCCTGCAGGCCAGCGGCGACGGTATCGGCGATGGCGCGAAGATAGACTTCGGTCTTGCCGCTGCCGGTGATGCCGTGGAGCAGGATCGGCCGCGGGTCGGAGCCGGTGCGGCGCGCGTCGAGAATGGCATCGAGCGCGGCCGCCTGCATCGCGTTCAGTGCGACCGGTTCGGCGACCGGCACCGGCGCCACCGCTGCGACAGGCTTCGCAGCCCGCTTGATCGCGCGGGCGATCGCGGGCAGCGTCGCACGCTTGCCGTCGGCACCATCCGGCTGTGCATCGATCGTGTAGCGCGCCGCCAGCCGCAACGGCGCGGGCAGCGACGGCAGCATCACCTCGCCTGGCGGCCGGTGGTAATAGCCGGCGGCGAAACGCGCCAGCGCCAACCAATCGGCGCTCAACGGCGCGAACCCGTCGACCAGGGCCGCGACGTCGCGTACCCGCTGGATGTCGACAGCCGTCGTCCCGCTGACCTCGACGACGACGCCGACGATCGACCGAGTACCGAACGGCACGATCACGAAACGACCCACGTCGATCGCATCGCCCATCCAGCGATAATCGTACAGCCCGTCGCCGGTGGCCATCGACGCCGCGACGGCCGCCGGCTGGTCGATCGCAACACGGACGAACGTGGCCATCGCGCCTTCTCAAGAGAACGCAAAACCGCACAAGTGCAGCAGATATATGCAGTAAGTGGTTGTGACTACGACGCTTTTTTTGTTTGCACAGATGCTGTGGACAACTTTGTGAAGAAGCCGCCTGCGGCGCGGCTAACTGCCGGAGCGCAAAGGACTTTTGTCAAAATACCGAAACATTGCGCAGCAGCGACTTCGTTAATTATCAATAACTTACACAGAACAACAACTTGCTGAAACCTGCGGCCGCCCGGATCCCGGCGTCACCGGAGTTTGTGCATAAGTCAAGAACATTTGCGTCGGATTCGCAACGCTATTCGCCGTTAACGCATGGCGCATTGCATCAACGGGTCAGTCGGCAAGCTCGGCGACCGGCGCGCTCGTCAAGGCGCGAACCGTTTCGATCACGGTGGTCACGGCGTCCGGCGGCGTGAACTGCGAAATGCCGTGGCCGAGATTGAACACGTGACCGGGCGTCGCCGGACTGTCGAACGCTTGCAGCACCTTGGCGACTTCGGATCGAATGGCATCGTCGCCGCCGAGCAGGACTGCCGGGTCCAGATTGCCTTGTAGCGCGCAACGTTGACCGACCGCCGCGCGGGCAGCGGCTGGGTCGGCCGTCCAGTCGAGGCCGATCGCGTCGACGCCGGTCGCGGCGATGTCGTCGACCCACGCGCCGCCGCCCTTCGTGAAGATGACGATCGGCACGCGATTGCCGTCGTGCGTGCGGGGCAGTCGATCGATGATCTGCTGCATGTACGCCAGCGACCAGCGCCGATACCCGGTGTGCGACAGGACGCCGCCCCAGGTATCGAACAGCATGACGGCCTGCGCGCCGGCCTCAATCTGCGCGGTCAGGTAGTCGACGACCGCGCGCGCCGTGACGTCGAGCAACCGGGCGAGCAGGTCGGGCCGTTTGTACAGCATCGTCTTGATCGTCAGGAAATCGCGCGATGATCGGCCCTCGATCATGTAGCAGGCCAGCGTCCACGGGCTGCCCGAGAAGCCGATCAGCGGCACGCGCTGCAGTCCGTCGGCCCGCACCAGCGCGCGCCGGATCTGCGATGTCGCGTCGTAGACGTACTGCAGGCTCTCACGCGACGGTACGACGAGCTTCGCCACGTCCGCTTCGGTGCGGACCGGCCGCTCGAACTGGGGTCCGTCGCCTTCGACGAAACGCAGGCCGAGCCCCATCGCGTCCGGAACGGTGAGGATGTCCGAGAAAAGGATCGCCGCGTCGAGGTCGTAGCGATCGAGCGGCTGCAGCGTGACCTCGGTCGCGTAGTCGGGCGTCTTCGCGAGGCCGAGGAAGGAGCCAGCCTTCTTGCGCGTAACGAGGTATTCCGGAAGGTAGCGTCCGGCCTGACGCATCAGCCACACCGGTGTGTGGTCGACCGGCTGGCGCATCAGTGCGCGAAGGAAGGTGTCGTTTGCGAGTCGGTTCGATGGCATGGTGTGTTCCGTCGGAAGTCCCGCATTCTAATGGCGCGGCGGCCTTGAATCGCAGAGCCGACGCATTAGACTGCGCGGGTTTTTCGACGCGAAGGATGCGATGGCGAAGCTCTACTTCCGTCATGCAGCGATGAACGCCGGCAAGTCGACCGCGCTGCTCCAGGTCGCGCACAACTACGAGGAACGCGACCGGAGGGTGGCGCTGTTCACCGCAGCGATCGACACGCGCTTCGGCGCCGGTCGCGTCGTGTCGCGGCTCGGCGTCGAACGGCCGGCCGAGTTGTTCCACGCAGAGACCGATTTCAGCGCGTTGCTCCTGTCGCGGCCGTTGCCGTCATGCGTGCTGATCGACGAAGCGCAGTTCCTTACCGAGGCGCAGGTGTCGGACCTGCATCGCTTCGCGCACGTCGAGCGCGCCCCGGTGATCTGCTATGGCATCCGCAGCGACTTCCAGGGACAGGCCTTCCCCGGCTCACGCGCGCTGCTGACGCTGGCCGACGATCTCGAAGAGATGAAGACGGTGTGCCGCTGCGGCCGCAAGGCGACGTTCAACATGCGGGTCGATGACGAAGGGCGTCGCGTGACCGATGACGCCCAGGTCGTGATCGGCGGCAACGAGGCTACGCGGCCGTTTGTCCGTTACGGTTCTATACGAGGATCTGCTGATTGCCTGGACCGGCCGCGTCTTCGCGCATCTAGGGCGGGACGCGGGTGAGATTCCTCACTTCGTTCGGAATGACATGCCTAGGTATCGTGTCATCCCGACGGAGCGCAGCGAAGAGGGACCTGGCCCACGTTGCCGCCCGACGACGTCTACCGCTTGTGACGCAGTTTCTGGATCGCGGCGAGCTGCGCGGCCATCACGGCCAGTTCCGACTGCGCCCGCGCGAGGTCGAGGTCGCTCTTGGCGTTGGCCATCGCTTCCTCGGCATTCTTCTTCGCCTCGGTCGCCTTGCTCTCATCGAGATCGGCGCCGCGGATCGCGGTGTCGGCCAGCACGGTCACGACGTTCGGCTGCACCTCGAGGATGCCGCCCGCGACGAACACGAACTCGTCTTCGGACTTGCCGGGGATGCGAATGCGCACCGCACCCGGCCTGATCCGCGTGATCAGCGGCGTGTGCTTCGGGTAGATGCCGAGCTCGCCCTCTTCACCGGGCAGCGCGACGAACTCCGCCTCGCCGGAGAAGATGCTCTCTTCGGCGGAGACGACATCGACGTGGATCGTGTTGGCCATTTAGGCGACCTTCTTCGACTTCTCGATGGCTTCGTCGATCGTGCCGACCATGTAGAACGCCTGCTCGGGCAACGCATCGAGCTCACCGGCGACGATCATCTTGAAGCCACGGATGGTTTCGGCCAGCGACACGTACTTGCCGGGCGCGCCGGTGAACGTCTCCGCCACGTGGAACGGCTGTGACAGGAAACGCTGGATCTTCCGCGCGCGCGCGACGATCAGCTTGTCTTCCGGCGCGAGCTCGTCCATGCCCAGGATGGCGATGATGTCGCGTAGTTCCTTGTAGCGCTGCAGCGTGCCCTGGACGGCGCGGGCCGTGTTGTAGTGGTCTTCGCCGACGACGTTCGGATCGAGCTGGCGCGACGTCGAGTCGAGCGGATCGACGGCCGGGTAGATACCCAGCGCGGCGATGTCGCGCGACAGGACGACGGTGGAGTCGAGATGGGCGAAGGTCGTTGCAGGCGACGGGTCGGTCAGGTCGTCGGCAGGAACGTAGACGGCCTGGATCGACGTGATGGATCCGGTCTTCGTCGACGTGATGCGTTCCTGCAGCCGGCCCATCTCTTCGGCCAGCGTCGGCTGATAGCCCACGGCCGACGGCATGCGGCCCAGCAGTGCGGAAACTTCGGTACCGGCCAGCGTGTAGCGATAGATGTTGTCGACGAAAAACAGCACGTCGCGGCCTTCGTCGCGGAAGTGCTCGGCCATCGTCAGCCCGGTCAGCGCGACGCGCAGGCGGTTGCCCGGCGGCTCGTTCATCTGGCCGTAGACCATCGCGACCTTCGAGTTCTCGAAGTTCTCGGCGTCGATGACGCCGGCATCCTTCATCTCGTGATAGAAGTCGTTGCCTTCGCGCGTACGCTCACCGACGCCGGCGAATACCGACAGCCCCGAGTGCTCCTTGGCGATGTTGTTGATCAGTTCGAGCATGTTGACGGTCTTGCCGACGCCGGCGCCGCCGAACAGGCCGACCTTGCCGCCCTTGGCGAACGGACAGATCAGGTCGATGACCTTGATGCCGGTCTCGAGCAGGTCCTGCGACGGCGACAGCTCGTCGTACTCCGGCGCGCGACGATGAATCGTGGCGAACTTGTCCGCCTTGATCGGACCGACTTCGTCGATCGGGTTGCCGAGGACGTCCATGATGCGGCCGAGCGTGCCGAGGCCGACCGGGACCGAGATGCCTTCGCCGGTGTTCTTCACCATCATCCCGCGGCGCAGCCCGTCGGACGAGCCGAGCGCGATGCAGCGAACCACCCCGTCTCCGAGCTGCTGCTGCACTTCGAGCGTCAGCGCGGAGCCTTCCATCTTCAGCGCGTCGTAAATGTGCGGCATCGCATTGCGCGGGAATTCCACGTCGAGCACGGCGCCGATGCACTGGACGATCTTGCCTTCGGCCAGGATCTTGGTGGGGGTGGCGCTCATATCCATCGTTGCAGCACTCATATCAATCCTTATCGTTCACGCTGACCATGTCGTCCCGGCCCAGGCCGGGACCCAATGTATTGCAATGCGACTCGACTAGACCGCCGCGGCGCCCGCGACGATCTCGCTCAGCTCCGTCGTGATTGCCGCCTGGCGGGTCTTGTTGTAGATCAGCTTGAGCTCGGCGATGACGCTGCCGGCGTTGTCGGTCGCAGCCTTCATCGCCACCATCCGCGCCGACTGCTCGGACGCCATGTTCTCGGACACGGCCGTGAACACCAGCGCCTCGACGTAGCGGACCATCAGGAACTCGATCACGCTCTGCGCATCGGGCTCATACAGATAGTCCCAGGCGTAAGCCTTCTTCTCGTCGTCCGTCTGCTGCATGTGTTCGGTGGATAACGGCAACAGCTTCTCGACCGTCGGCAACTGCGCGATCGCGCTGACGAACTTGTTGTAACAGAGATAGATCGTCTTCAGCTTGCCATCCGCGTAAGCGTCAAGCATCACCTTGACCGGCCCGATCAGCTTCTCGAGGTGCGGCGCATCGCCCAGATGCGTGGCGTGCGCCACGACCTTCACGCCGACGCGCGAAAGGAAACCGAAACCCTTGTTGCCGATCGCGACCGCCTGCGGCTCGAGACCCTCGGCATGCAGTTCACGCATCTTCGCAGTGACTGCGCGCAGCACGTTCGTGTTCAGGCCGCCGCACAGACCCTTGTCGGTCGTGATGATGATGAAGCCGACTGCCGTGGCATCGTCGTGCGCGACCATGAACGGATGGGTGAATTCGGGATTGGCCTCGCCCAGGTGAGCCGCAATGTTGCGGACCTTGTCCGCGTAGGGTCGCGACTTGCGCATGCGCTCCTGCGCCTTGCGCATCTTGGACGCGGCGACCATCTCCATCGCCTTCGTGATCTTCTTGGTGTTCTCGACGCTCTTGATCTTGCCGCGTATTTCTTTACCCGCTGCCATTAGATCGTCCTCAACTCAAAGACGAGACTGCGCGCAGCGCAATCTCGGGTCGTGAATTCGGGTTCAATAGGAACCCGATTTTTTGAACTCTGCGATCGCGTCCGCGAGCTCCTTCTCCGAATCCTTGTCGAGCACCTTCGTCGTATCGATCTTCTCGAGCAACGCAGCGTTCTTCGCCTTCAGCGACTTGTGCAGCCCGCTTTCGAACGGCAGCACCTGCTTGATCTCGAGGTCGTCGAAATAGCCCTTGTTGACCGCGAACAGCGACACGGCCATCAGCGACACCGGCAGCGGCGAGTACTGCGCCTGCTTCAGCAGTTCGGTCACGCGCGCCCCGCGATCGAGCTGCTTGCGGGTCGCTTCGTCGAGATCGGAGGCGAACTGCGCGAACGCGGCCAGCTCACGGTACTGTGCGAGGTCGGTCCGGATACCGCCGGACAGGCCCTTGATGACCTTGGTCTGCGCGGCGCCACCGACGCGCGACACCGAGATGCCGGCGTTGATGGCGGGGCGGATACCGGCGTTGAACAGCGACGTCTCCAGGAAAATCTGGCCGTCGGTGATCGAGATCACGTTGGTCGGCACGAACGCGGACACGTCGCCGGCCTGTGTCTCGATGATCGGCAGCGCGGTCAGCGATCCGGTCTTGCCCTTGACCTCGCCCTTCGTGAAGGCTTCGACGTATTCGGCGTTGACGCGCGCGGCACGCTCGAGCAGTCGCGAGTGAAGATAGAACACGTCGCCGGGATACGCTTCCCGGCCCGGCGGACGGCGCAGCAGCAGCGAGATCTGGCGATACGCGACGGCCTGCTTCGACAGATCGTCATAGATGATCAGCGCGTCCTGCCCGCGGTCGCGGAAGTACTCGCCCATCGTGCAGCCCGAGTAGGCCGACACGTACTGCATCGCTGCCGACTCGGACGCCGTGGCGGCGACGACGATCGTGTACTCCATCGCGCCGTTCAGTTCGAGCGCACGCACAACGTTCTTGACCGACGACGCTTTCTGGCCGATTGCGACGTAGATGCAGACGCAATCCTGACCCTTCTGGTTGATGATCGTGTCGAGCGCCACCGCGGTTTTGCCGGTCTGACGGTCGCCGATGATCAGTTCGCGCTGGCCACGACCGATCGGCACCATCGCGTCGATGGATTTCAAGCCGGTCTGCAACGGCTGCGAGACCGACTGGCGGGCGATCACGCCCGGCGCGACCTTCTCGATGATGTCGGTCATCTTCGCGTTGATCGGGCCCTTGCCGTCGATCGGCGCGCCAAGCGCGTTGACGACGCGGCCGATCAGCTCGGGACCGACCGGCACTTCGAGAATGCGACCGGTCGTCTTGACCGTCTCGCCTTCGGAGATGTGTTCGTACTCGCCCAGGATGACCGAGCCGACCGAATCGCGCTCGAGGTTCAGCGCGAGGCCGTAAGTCGGATTGCCCTGCGAGTCCGGCGAGAACTCGAGCATCTCGCCCTGCATCGCATCGGACAGGCCATGGATGCGGACGATGCCGTCGGTCACCGACACGACCGTGCCCTGGTTGCGGACTTCGGTCGAGGCGCCGAGGCCTTCGATGCGGCTCTTGATCAGCTCGCTGATTTCGGATGGGTTGAGATGCATGGCTACGCTCCGGAAAATTCATATTCGCAGCCCATGAGGGGTGCGATCAGGTATTGAGTCAGGCTACTAGCGCGGCCTTCATGGCATCCAGCCGAGAGCGCACCGACGTATCGAGCACGCGATCGCCGACCACGACGCGCACGCCGCCGATCAGCGCCGCATCCACCTCGACCACCGGCTTCAGCTTGATCGCGAACTTCTTTTCGAGCGCACCGACGAGATCGGCGACATCCGCATCGCTCATCGGGAACGCGCTCGTGATCCGTGCTTCGGCCCTGCCCTGCTTCGCGTCGACCAGCAGCGCGAACTGCGTGGCGATCTCGGGCATGGTTCCGAGCCGATCGTTGTCGATCAGCGTGCGCACGAAATTCTGTGTATGCGTGTCCGGCTCGCTGCCGAGCGCCGCGACGAAGATGCTGTAGACCTGATCGCCGGTGACGCGCGGATCGCTCATCACCCGCGCCATGTCGGGATCGGATGCGACGGCACCCATGTTCTCGACCAGCGAGGACCAGCCCTTCAACGCGTCGGCACTAGGGTCTTCGCAGGCGACGCGAAACAGCGCCTCCGCGTAGGGCCGTGCAATGGTGGAGATCTCTGCCATGGTCGCTTACAGCTGAGCCTTGAGTTCGGTCAGCAATTCGGCATGACGCGCCGGATCGATTTCCTTCCTGAGGATCTGCTCGGCGCCCTTGACGGCGAGGGCCGCGACCTGATCGCGCAGCGTGTCGCGTGCGCGTTGCACTTCCTGGTCGGCTTCAGCCCTGGCTTCCGCGAGGATACGAGCCTTCTCAGCCTCAGCCGCCTTGCGGGCATCGGCAATCACGAGCGCGCCCTGCTTCTCGGCCTCGGCGAGCCGGACCTGATTGTCGGAGCGCGATTGCGAGAGCTCAGCGTCGACGCGCTTGTGCGCCTCGTTCAGTTCGAGCTTCGCACGGTCTGCATACGCCAGACCGTTGGCGATTTTCTTGGCGCGTTCGTCGAGTGCCGACATGATGGGCGGCACGACGAACTTCATCGTGAAGCCCACGAAGATCAGGAACTCGATCAACTGCGCGATCAGCGTAGCGTTGATGCTCACGTTGTTGCCTCTGAAACGAAATGACGAAGTAAGGAAGTGCGGTTGGCGATGTGCGCCCCGCGCATTACTTCGGCAGGTTGGCGATCTGGGCCAGGAACGGGTTGGCCGTTGCGAACCAGAGCGCGACACCGGTACCGATGATGAACGATGCATCGATCAGGCCGACGAGCAGGAACATCTTCGTCTGCAACGTGTTCATCAGTTCGGGTTGGCGCGCGGCCGATTCGAGGTACTTGCTGCCCATCAGGCCGATGCCAATACAAGCGCCCATCGCACCGAGCCCGATGATCAGGCCGACGGCGATGGCAACGAAACTAATGACTTCCATGGTGACTCCCTTAAAGTTGTACTAACAAAAGCGCAGGACAAAACGAAAGCGGGGCGATGCGTATTCAGTGACTGTCGTGGGCCTGACCGAGATAGACCAGCGTCAGCATCATGAACACGAACGCCTGCAGCCAGACGATCAGCAGGTGGAAGATCGCCCAGACCGTTCCGGCCACGATATGGCCGACGAAGAGGGCGATCCCGGTCGCGGTCAACGCGAATGCACCACCCATCAGGGCGATCAGCAGGAAGATCAGCTCGCCGGCATACATGTTGCCGAACAACCGCATCCCATGCGACACGGTCTTGGCGACGAACTCGATCATCTGCATCGCGAAGTTGACCGGATACAGCCACACCTTGTCGCCGAACGGTGCCGTGATCAGTTCGTGTGCCCAACCGCCCGCACCCTTGATCTTGACGTTGTAAAACAGGCACAGCAGCAGCACGCCGATCGACATCGCCATCGTGACCGAGAGGTCGGCCGTCGGCACGACGCGCAGGTGTTCGAGGCCGAGGACGTGTTCGCCGATCCATGGCAACAGGTCGACGGGCAGGAAGTCCATGGCGTTCATCAGGATGACCCAGATGTAGATCGTCATTGCCAGCGGCACGACGAGGAGCCGGCTATTGACGTTGTGGACGATGCTCTTGGCCTGATCGTCCACCATCTCGACCAACATTTCGACGGCGACCTGCAGGCGACCCGGCGTGCCGGACGTTGCCTTGCGTGCCGCGAGCCACAACACGATCGACGCCACCACGCCGATCATCAGCGTGAAGAACACCGAGTCGTAGTTGATGACCGAGAAATCGACGACCGCCGTCTGCTTCTTGTTCGTCAGAAACGTCAGGTGGTGGATGATGTATTCGGATGCGGTTGGTACGTGCTCCGCCACTGTGCTTTCGCTAGCCATGCTTGTTGTGCTCGATATACGTAGTCGACCGGCCTCGGGTCATGTGCGAAAGCGCCCGAAGATGAAAGCCAAAAAATAACTCTGTGCGGCGATGATGCCGACGATCAGCGCCAGCCAGTTCACTTCGCGATACAGCCGCGCCACCACGAACAACAGCACGACCGTCGCGGCGAGTTTTACGAATTCGCCGATGAACACGCCGTAAACCGTGGCCCCGCCGGGCCTGCGACTGTCCGCGAACAGGCGCGCAGCGAACAAACCGTTCGGTACGACGCACGCCAATCCGCCCAGAGCGGCGGAAAGCGCTGCGTTTCTTCCTCCGATTAAGGCTGCAAGGGCAGCGACCATCAAAGTCAATGCCGCTTGCAAGTAGACCGCTCTGGCCATTGCGTCTCACTGCTGCTGCGCGGTTCTCACCCCTGCTCTCGCGGTTTTCGGCATTTTTCCGTCAACGACTCCCCGTGCCACGGGAATCGAATCGGTACGCGCTCATGCGCCAAAAGCAAAGCCGCGGAATGATACTTTTTTTGCACCCTCCGCGTCAAACCGACATGGGCGAGGACTGGTGGGTACTTTTCGCCCCCTCCACCCCCGAAACGCCAGCGCCCGCGTTCCATCTACCAGCGTCCGCACCCGAATGTTGGTTCGCCACGTCTATCAGCCGATTCGAAGGCGTCAGCATCCCTGTCGACCGCATAGACGGTGAATCGCGCGAAGCGCACCGACAGCACGACGACTAGACCATCGAGCTGCTAACCTGTGGATTTTTGGTAAGTGTGTGCTCGCTAGCCATTTTTTCCACGAAGGGCGGCCAACACGCCGTCCAGCTCGTCGAGGCTGGCAAAGTCGATCAGGACCTGTCCCCTGCCTTTGGTGCGCAGGCGGATCTCGACCTTGGTCGCGAAAGAATCCGACAATTCCGTCTCCAGCCGCTTCAAGTCGGCGCTTCGGTGATCGCCGCGGGAGGCTCTCGGGGCGGTCGACGACGACAGCGCGAAGTCGGCGCCGACGCGCGAGACCAGCCGTTCCGCGTCGCGCACCGACATCCGCTTGCCGACGATCTGGTTGGCGAGCGTGATCTGGTTCGCAGCGTCGACCGCCAGCAATGCGCGGGCGTGACCCATGTCGATGTCACCGGCCATCAGCATCGTCTGGACCGGCTTTGCGAGATTGATCAGCCGCAGCAGATTGGACGTCGCGCTGCGCGAGCGTCCGATCGCGCGCGCGGCATCCTCGTGCGTCAGATGGAATTCGGTGATCAGACGCTGCACGCCTTGCGCCTCTTCGAGCGGGTTCAGATCCTCGCGCTGGATGTTCTCGATCAGCGCCATCGCTGCGGCGGACTCGTCGGGCACGTCCCGCACGAGCACCGGGATTTCGGTAAGACCGGCAATCGCCGCCGCGCGCACGCGACGCTCGCCGGCGATGATCTCGTAGCCGCCGGCTACCAGCGGACGAACCAGCACCGGCTGCATCACGCCCTGTACCTTGATCGACTCGGCGAGCTCCCCGAGCGCGCCTTCGTCCATTCGCGTGCGTGGCTGGTATTTGCCGGCCTGCAGCGTAGCGAGGGGCAGGACGTGCGGACGGGCAGCAGTCTCCGCCTGGGCGGTAGCGTCGGATGTGCCGAGCAGCGCCTCGAGTCCGCGGCCGAGGCCTTTTCGTTTGGTCATGACGCGGGCTCGCTCAGGGGTTCAGGGGTGATGGTCGGCGGCATCGGGTGCAGTCCCGACATGCCCGGCTTGAAGCGTTCGAGCATCTCGGCGGCGAAGGCGACATACGCCTGGGCGCCCTTGCTCGCCTTGTCGAAGACCACGCCGGGCATGCCGTACGAAGGCGCCTCGGCCAGCCGGATGTTCCGCGGCACCAGCGTCTTGAAGACCTTCTTGCCGAAGTGCTGTTCGAGCTGGTCGGAGACCTGCCTGGCCAGAGTCGAGCGCGGGTCGAACATCACCCGCAGCAGCCCGATGATCTCCAACTCGGGGTTCAGATTCCGATGCACCTGCTTGATCGTGTTGACGAGGTCCGACAGTCCCTCGAGCGCGTAGTACTCGCATTGCATCGGGATGATCACCCCGTGAGCCGCCGTAAGACCGTTGAGCGTCAGCAGCGACAACGCTGGCGGACAATCGATCAGAACGAAATCGTATTCGGCGAGGTGCGGCGCCAGAGCGGCCTTCAGCCGCGTCTCGCGCCGCTCCAGTTCGACCAGGTCGAGCTCTGCACCGGCCAGCTCGCGGTTAGCCGGTACGACGTCGTAGCGACCCGTCTCGGACGGCCGGATCACCGACGGCAACGGGTTCAGCCCGAGCAGCAGCTGATACACACTGGTCGGCAGCGATCGCTTGTCGATTCCCGAACCCATCGTCGCGTTGCCCTGCGGATCGAGGTCGACGAGCAGCACACGCTGCGACAGCGCGGCGAGCGCCGCGGCGAGGTTGACGGTTGTCGTCGTCTTGCCGACACCGCCCTTCTGGTTCGCACTTGCAAAGATCTTGGCCATCGGCTTTCAGGGTTGATGCGTGACACTACGCGCGCTTCAGGATGACGGCGCAGCGCTGCGCGCCGAGCAGTGGGACTTCGAGCTTGCGGATTTCCTGCACGACCCACGACGCAGGAATCCCTGCGATTTCGGCAGTCGGCTCGACGCCCTTCATCGCGATGACCGTGGTCGAGGCATCGGCAAGATGATCGATGGAATCCAGCATCTTCGCGAGCTCGGAGTAAGCGCGCGACACGATCGCCGAGGGGGGGTGCGGCAGCAAGAAATTTTCGATTCTCACGTGCAGTGGATGCAGTTGCTGCAGCCCGAGGTCCGCCTTAGCCTGCAATTGGAAACCGATCTTCTTGTTCACCGCATCGATCGAATGGATCTCCATTTCGGGGCGGGTGATGGCTAGCGGAATTGCAGGTAGCCCTGCTCCACTGCCGACGTCGACGAGGATTTCCGGTCGCAGTTCATCGATCAGCGCGAGTACGGATAGCGAATCGAGCAGATGCACGACCAGCATGTCGCGCGGATCGCGAACCGCGGTCAGGTTGTACACCCCATTCCATTTCCCGAGCAGTTCCAGGAATCGCAGCAGGCGCGCCTGTTGAGACGAAGCCACGCGGATGCCCATTGCGGCGATCCCATCCGCTAGCAATTTCTGAAAGTCGGCCGCGGAATAGGTACTGGATGACGCGAGACTCACGATTCATGCATCGGAGGTGGCGACCACTTGCTTCGACGTGCCGTTCGCTCGACCCAGTCCGCGCTTCAGGTGCACCAGCAACAGTGAAATCGTCGCTGGCGTGACCCCAGCGATGCGAGACGCTTCGCCCAGCGTGCCGGGCCTCTGCGTCGCCAGTTTCTGGCAGGCCTCGAACGACAGACCCCGGACAGAGTGATAGTCGAGTCCTTCCGGCAGGAGCATCTTGTCCAGCCCGCCGATACGACTGACCTCATCGCGTTGCCGGTCTACGTAGCCCGCGTATTTGACGTTGATTTCCACCTGGGAGGCCACATCCGCATCGAGAGTCGGCGATGCCGATACGAGCCGGCCGTCGCGATCCTTCAGGCCCATGAGTGCCCGATAAGTCGTTGTCGGCCGCCGCAACAGGTCGAGCAAGCGGTATTCCCGCTCGATCGTCTGACCGAGAATGCGTTCTGCCTCGACATCGTCGACGATTCGGGGAGACACCCAGGTCGTGCGCAGGCGCTCTGTTTCACGTGAAACATGATCTTGTTTCACGTTGAACGCCGCCCAACGAACGTCGTCGATGAGACCGAGCCGACGACCTGTCGCCGTCAGGCGCTGATCGGCGTTGTCCTCACGCAGGCTCAAGCGAAACTCCGCGCGACTCGTGAACATCCGGTAGGGCTCGAGAACACCCTGCGTCGTCAGATCGTCGACAAGCACGCCGAGATAGCCTTCGTCCCGCGCGGGCGCCCAGCCCTCCTCATCGCGCGACCGCCGCGCCGCGTTAACGCCTGCGAGCAATCCCTGCGCAGCCGCCTCTTCATATCCGGTGGTTCCATTGATCTGTCCGGCAAAAAACAGGCCGGGGATCACCTTCACCTCCAGCGTCGCCTTCAGGCATCGTGGATCGAAGTAGTCGTATTCGATCGCATAACCCGGACGGAGCAAATGCGCCTGCTCGAGTCCACGGATGCTATGGACCAGATCGCATTGGACGTCGAATGGCAAGCTCGTCGATATTCCGTTCGGATAGAACTCATTCGTCGTCAGGCCTTCAGGCTCGAGGAAGACCTGATGGCTATCCTTGCCGACAAAGCGATGGATCTTGTCTTCGATGCTCGGGCAGTACCGTGGGCCGACCCCTTCGATGACACCGCTGAACATTGGCGACCGATCCAGGCCACCGCGAATGATCTCGTGCGTGGCGGCGTTCGTCTGCGTGATCCAGCAAGGGCGCTGTGCGGGATGCATCCCCGCACTCCCCATGAACGAAAACACCGGCACCGGATCGCTATCGCCGCGCTGTTCCTCCATCACGGAAAAATCGATCGTACGTCCGTCTAGCCGGGGGGGTGTTCCCGTCTTCAGGCGACCGAGCGGCAATTGCAGTTCGGCAAGACGCGCCGCTAACGAGAGCGACGGCGGCTCGCCGGCTCGGCCCGCGGAATGGCTTTCGAGTCCGACATGGATTTTCCCATTGAGAAAGGTGCCCGCGGTAAGCACCACCGTCGCACCGGTCAATCGGATGCCGGATTGTGTGACAACGCCGCGGATACGCCCGCTCTCCAGGATGAGATCGTCCGCCGCCTGCTGGAACAGCCAGAGTCCGGGCTGGTTCTCCAGTTTCCGTCGTATCGCAGCCTTGTACAGCAGTCGATCCGCCTGGACACGGGTTGCGCGGACCGCGGGTCCCTTACTACGGTTCAGGATGCGGAACTGGATGCCGGCCTCGTCCGCTGCAAGTGCCATCACGCCACCCAGCGCATCGATCTCGCGGACGAGATGGCCTTTGCCGATGCCACCGATCGATGGGTTGCAGCTCATCGCGCCGAGCGTCTCGATGTTGTGGGTCAGCAGCAGCGTCGCGGCGCCGGATCGCGCAGCTGCCAGCGCCGCTTCGGTGCCGGCGTGGCCGCCGCCGATGACAATCACATCGAAGTTTTTTGGATACGACATAAAGAGGTCCCGACGAAGAGGCGTGATTATCCACGCATGTCGCATCAGGCACCATCCACTGTTTCACGTGAAACAAAGCAAGACTTGGTCAGTGTGCGCACACTGCCCGGTTAATCAATGTGCGGAGCGGGCCTTGGCCGATCGACGATCGCGAAACGCGACATACTCGCCGACAATTCCGCGGCGGAACAGCAGTACGCAGACGACGAAGATCACGCCGATGATCACCGTGACCCAGGATCCGGCGCGATCGGCGAGCCCATCCTGCAGCGAGATCACGATGCCGGCGCCGAGCACCGGCCCGAGGAAGGTCCCGAGGCCGCCGAGCAGGGTCATCAGGATCACTTCGCCGGACATGGTCCAGTGGACGTCGGACAGCGTCGCGAAACCTAGTACCAACGTCTTCAGCGATCCCGCCAGTCCGGCCAGCGCAGACGACAGGACGAACGCCAGGAGCTTGTAGCGATCCACGTCATAGCCGAGCGACACCGCCCGGGGCTCGTTCTCGCGAATCGCCTTCAACACCTGTCCGTATGGCGAGTGAACGATGCGGCGGATCACGATGAAAACGGCGACGAATACCGCCAGCACGAAGTAATACATCGTGACATCCGACTCGAGCGGCAGCACGCCGAACAGCGCGCCGCGCGGCACGCCCTGAAGCCCGTCCTCTCCATGCGTGAACGGAACCTGCAGGCACGCGAAATAAACCATCTGCGCCAACGCCAGCGTGATCATCGCGAAGTAGATGCCCTGGCGCCGGATCGCGATCGTCCCGACCACGAGACCCAAGGCTGCGGCGATCAGCATCCCGAACAGGATGCCGATCTCAGGCGAAACGTTCATGGCGCGGACGAGCCACCCGGTCGCGTAAGCGGCCGTCCCGAAAAACGCGGCGTGCCCGAAGGACAGTAGTCCCGTGTACCCGAACAACAGGTTGAACGCGCAGGCGAAGATCGCGAAACACAGCACCTTCATTACCAGCACCGGATACAGGCCAACGAAAGGGACGGCCAGCGCGGCCAGCATCAGCGCGGCGTAGCCGACGAGCATCAACGATGAACTCTTGCGCTGCACGTCAGGCCGCCTTCCCGAACAGTCCTGCGGGACGGAGGATCAGCACGATGATCATGATCACGAACACGACGACATTGGAAGCTTCCGGATAGAACACGCGCGTGAGTCCTTCGACGAGACCGAGCAGCAACCCGGTGACGATCGATCCGAGGATCGATCCCATTCCGCCGATGACGACTACCGCGAACACGACGATGATCAGATTCGATCCCATCAGCGGCGTGACCTGGATGATCGGCGCGGCCAGTACGCCGGCGAGCGCGGCCAGCGCAGCCCCGCCACCGTAGGTGAACATCACCAGCACGGGAACGTTGACCCCGAAAGCCTGCACCAGCGGCGCGTTCTCGGTCGCCGCGCGCAGCGTGGAACCCAGCCGCGTCTTCTCGATCAGGAACCACGTCACGAAGCAGACGACCAGCGATGCGACGACCACCCAGGCCCGGTAGTTCGGCAGGATCATGAAGCCGACGTTGGTCGCGCCCTGCAATGCGTCCGGCACGTCGTACGATTGCCCGGAAACGCCGAACTGGTCGCGAAAGACGCCTTCGGCGATCAGCGTCAGCCCGAAGGTCAGCAGCAATCCGTAGACCGGATCGAGCTTGTAGAGCCGCTGGAGCAGCAGCCGTTCGATGACGATGCCTAATGCGCCGATGATCAGCGGCGAGAGTATCAGCGCTAACCAGTAGTTGATGCCGAACTTCTCGAGCAGGAACCACGCGCAGTAGGCGCCCATCATGTACAGCGCGCCGTGCGCGAAGTTGACGACGCCGAGCAGACCGAAGATGACGGCCAGCCCGAGTGACAGCAATGCGTAGAACGATCCATTGACGAGGCCGAGCAACAACTGGCCTAGCAGTGCCTGGACGGATATGCCGAAGATTTCAGTCATGGGTGCGATGATCGAGCTGCGCGGACGAACGCCGACGCCCGCAGGGCGTCGGTGAACGGCGTGACGGCGATCAGGACTTCTTCAACAGCGCGCACTGCGACTTCGCGGGCGACAGGAACGCCTGATCGCCCGGCACCTTCGCGACGAGCTTGTAGTAATCCCACGGATACTTCGACTCGGCCTGCGACTTCACCTCGAGCAGGTACATCTCGTGGATCATCCGTCCATCTGCGCGGATATACCCGTCTTTCGCATAGAAGTCGTTGATCTTCGTCTTACGCATCTGCGCCATCACCTTGTCGGCGTCGTCGCTGTTGACGGCCTTCACCGCGTTCAGATAGAACGTGGTCGCCGAGTAGTCCGCCGCCTGCAGGCTCGACGGTTCCTTCTTGGCCTTGTCGAAGAAACGCTTCGACCATGCGCGGCTGGCGTCGTCCTTGTCCCAGTACCAGCTATCGGTCACCAGCAGGCCCTGCGCCGTGGGCAGACCCAGGCTGTGCACGTCGTTGATGAAGACCAGCAGGCCGGCGACCTTCATCGTCTTGTTGATGCCGAATTCCTTGGCGGCCTTGATCGAATTGATCGTGTCGCCACCGGCGTTCGCGAGACCGAGGATCTGCGCCTTCGACGCCTGCGCCTGCAGCAGGAACGATGAGAAGTCCGATGCCGCCAGCGGATGACGGACCGAGCCGACGACCGTGCCGCCGTTGGCCTTGATGACTTCGGTCGCGTCCTTCTCGAGCGACGCGCCGAACGCATAATCGGCGGTCAGGAAGTACCAGCTCTTGCCACCGTTCTTGACGATCTGCGAGCCGGTCACCTGCGCGAGCGCGACGGTGTCGTATGCGTAGGCGATCGTGTACGGCGAGCATTCCTCGTTGGTCAGGCGGTTCGAGCCAGGACCGATCGCGATGAACGGCTTCTTCTTCTCGAGAGCGACCTTCGCCATCGCGAGCGCGGTGCCGGAGTTGGTGCCGCCGAGCAACATGTCGAGGCCCTGCGTGTCGAACCATTCGCGGGCCTTGCTCGCCGCCACGTCCGCCTTGTTCTGGTGGTCGGCGACCAGCAGTTCGATCTTCTTGCCGGCGACCATCCCGCCCATGTCCGCGATCGCCATGCGGATCGCTTCGGCGCCGTTGGGTCCGTCGATATCGGAGTACAGACCCGACATATCGGTGATGAAGCCGATCTTGACGACGTCGCCCGAGAATTGGGCCACTGCACCACCGGTCACGATGGCGCCAGCCGACGCGAGAACACCTGCGATTACCTTGAGTTTCATGCCTAGCTCCTCTGAAGAATTTCTGGCGGGTTATGCCGCCGCTGTCTGCCTCGCCGATGGTCCGGCTGAACCGCTTCCATCGGACGCGTTGTCCTAAACGCCGAGATATTCGCGCAACATGTTCATGTTCTGTTCCAGTTCGGCCTGGACGAACGACTTTACGATCCTGCCGTGTTCCATGACGCAGAACCGATCGGCCAGCGGCGCGGCGAAACGGAAGTTCTGCTCGACCAGCACGATCGTGTAGCCCTTCTGCTTCAACAGGCGGATGACTTCACCGAGCTTCTGCACGATGACCGGTGCCAGCCCCTCGGAAATTTCGTCGAGCAGCAGCAACCGTGCGCCGGTGCGCAGGATGCGCGCGACGGCGAGCATCTGCTGCTCCCCGCCGGACAGCCGCGTGCCGGGGCTCGCTGCCCTTTCCTCCAGGTTGGGGAACATCGCGTAGATGTCGGCCACCGGCATCGGGTCGCCCACGAGTCCGTTCGCGTGGGCTTTCAGCGTCGGCGGCAGCATCAGGTTCTCTTCGGCCGACAGCGTGGAGAAGATGCCGCGCTCCTCCGGGCAGTAGCCGATGCCCATCCGTGCGACGCGATGCGACGCGAGCTTGACGGTTTCGCCGTCGGCGACCTTGATGGATCCGGCACGCCGGCCGACCAGTCCCATGATCGCGCGCAGCGTCGTCGTGCGACCCGAGCCGTTGCGACCGAGCAGCGTGACGACCTCGCCGGATCGCACCGAGAAGTCGACGCCGTGCAGGATGTGCGACTCCCCGTACCAGGCGTTCAGACCCTGGACCGACAGGACGTCGGCGCTCGCTGCGACCTGCTGTGCTGCGCCAGCCATCAATGGGCGCCTTGCAACGTTTCGTCGGTACTGCCCATGTAGGCCTCGATGACCTTCGGATGCTTCGACACGACCGCGTAAGGCCCCTCGGCCAGCACCGCGCCGCGCGCCAGCACGGTGATCGTGTCGGCGATCGACGAGACCACACCCATGTTGTGTTCGACCATCAGGATCGTGCGATTGGCGGACACCTTGCGAATCAGTTCGGTCACGCGACCCACGTCCTCGTGCCCCATGCCCTGGGTCGGCTCGTCGAGCAGCATCAGCTCGGGCTCGAGCGCGAGCGTGGTCGCGATCTCGAGCGCGCGCTTGCGGCCGTACGGCAGTTCGACCGTCGGTATGTCGGCGTAGTCCTCAAGGCCCACCTCGGCGAGCAGTTGCAGCGCGCGATCGTTCAGCAGGGACAGCGAGCTCTCAGGCTTCCAGAAATAGAACGACGTGCCGAGGCTGCGTTGCAGCGCGACCCGCACGTTTTCCATCACAGTCATGTGCGGGAACACCGCCGAGATCTGGAACGAACGAACGATGCCGCGTCGCGCCGTCTCGGCCGGCTTCTCCGCCGTGATGTCCTCGCCGTTGAAGATGATCTGTCCGGCCGTCGGCTGCAGGAATTTGGTCAGCAGATTGAAGAAGGTGGTCTTGCCGGCGCCGTTGGGTCCGATCAGCGCGTGGATCTCGCCGCGCCGCACCGAGATCGACACGTCGTTGACCGCGCAGAAGCCCTTGAACTCCTTGCGAAGGCCGCGCGTCTCGATGATGACGCTGCCGGTCTTCGTCGACGCGGTCCGCGCCCCGTCGGACGACGGGTTCAGCACGTCGTGCTTCCGCCGGCCACGTCCAGCCACGATCGCGCCTCGCACGCGACGGCGGCGATGGTGGATGGCAGAAGCATGGACGGGATGGAAGGCAAGGGGTGCCCGTTCTTGAAGATCGCTGCCGTCGCGCGTTGCGAAAAAAATAGCGCGTGCGCGCAGTCGTAACGTTCGCTGGTGCGGCATGAGGACCAGCGATGAGCGTATCAGCATTCAGTCGGCGTCTGGATGCGCGCAAACCCTGATGGACCAAGGACATCGGCAGTCGCGACCCCTGTCGCGTCGATGTGAAAGTTCGCGTGCGGTCCATCATTCGGACGCGTGGCGAAGCCCGCGCTGCGCGATAATTCGCACGTCGTCGCT
>JBDTIS010000175.1:0-14192 GCA_039936235.1 Burkholderiaceae bacterium
TCCTGAACGGCGTGAGCTACGGGCTCCTGCTGTTCATGTTGTCGAGCGGCCTCACGTTGATCTTCAGCATGATGGGCGTGCTCAACTTCGCGCACGCTGCGTTCTACATGCTCGGCGCCTACATCGCGTACCAGATCAGCGTGTGGGTCGGCTTCTGGCCCGCTCTGTTCCTCGCGCCGATCGTCGTAGGCGTCGCGGGTGCGGCTTTCGAACGCTATTCGCTGCGCCGCGTCCACAAGTTCGGCCACGTGCCGGAGCTGCTCGTCACGTTCGGACTGTCCTACTGCATCAGCGAATTCGTCCAGCTGATCTGGGGCCGTGCGCCGGTGGACTATCGCATCCCGACCATCCTCGATCGACCGCTGTTCACGATCTACACGACGACTTTCCCGGCGTATCGCGGATTCATGATGCTGGTGGCGGTCTTGATGCTGATCGCCGTCTACCTGCTGTTCACGAAGACCCGCATCGGCCTGGTGATCCAGGGCGCGCTGTCGCACCCCGACATGGTCGAGGCGCTCGGCCACAACGTGCCACGCGTGTTCATGATGGTGTTCGGCGGCGGCTGCGCGCTGGCGGGCCTGGCCGGCGTCATCGGAGGCAACGCGTTCGTCACCGAACCGGGAATGGCGCTCACGGTCGGCTCGATCATCTTCGTGGTGGTCGTCGTCGGCGGGATGGGGTCGCTGGCCGGAGCATTCGTCGCGTCGCTGCTGATCGGCATCGTGCAGACCTTCGCGGTTGCGCTCGACAACTCGTTCGTGACCTTCTTCGGCCGCTTCGGCTGGACCATCACGCCGGATACCTTCGGGTACCCGTTGTTCAAGCTGACGATCTCGCAAATCGCGCCGATCATGCCCTACCTGTTGCTCGTCCTGATCCTGATCTTCCGGCCGCGCGGGCTGATGGGCAAGCGCGATGACTGACGCCCTCCTGCGCAGCAAGGGTCGCAATCTGAAGTTCGTACCGATCGACGTCGGCAAGGCCGCGCTGTGGGCCTTCTTCGTGGTCGTGCTGATCGTCGCGCCGCTGCTCTTCAGGTCCAGTCTGTCGCTGACGATCCTGTCGCAGATCGGCACGCTGATCATCGTCTGCCTGTCGTACAACATGCTGCTCGGCCAGTCGGGGATGCTGAGCTTCGGTCACGCGGTCTACGTCGGCCTCGGCGCGTTCGTGGCCATCCACGTGCTCAACGCGATCACGGCAGGCTCCTTCCATCTGCCTGTGTCGCTGGTCCCGCTGGTCGGCGGCATCGCAGGCGCATTCTTCGGCGTGCTGTTCGGCTACGTGACGACGAAGAAGTCCGGTACGACCTTCGCGATGATCACGCTCGGCATCGGCGAACTGGTGGCCGCGAGCTCGCTGATGCTGCCGGAGTTCTTCGGCGGCGAGGCCGGTATCACGACCAACCGCGTGATCGGCCAACCGGTGCTGGGCATCTCGTTCGGCCCGCAGATCCAGGTCTACTACCTGATCGCGCTGTGGTGTCTGGCGTGCACGATCCTGATGTACGCGTTCACACTGACGCCGCTCGGCCGCATGGCCAATGCGGTACGCGACAACCCGGAGCGCGCCGAATTCGTCGGCTACAACACCCAGCGCGTGCGCTACCTGGTCGTGATCATCGCGGGCTTCTTCGCGGGCATCGCCGGCGGCCTCGGAGCGATCAACTTCGAGATCGTCAGCTCGGAGAACGTCAGCACGGTGCGCTCCGGCGCGTATCTGCTGTTCACGTTCCTCGGCGGCGTGGGCTTCTTCTTCGGACCGATCATCGGCGCGGTGATCTTCGTATTGTCGTTCGTGATGCTGTCCGAGATCACGAAGGCCTGGTTGCTGTACCTCGGCATCTTCTTCCTGCTGATGGTGATGTACGCGCCGGGCGGCATCGCGAGCCTGATCATGATGAACCTGCGGGTCGCGAAGTTCGGGAAGTTCAGGCGGATGTGGATGCCTTATGCCGGCGTCGTGGCCGCCGGCATCGTCCTGTTCGTCGGCGTCGTGTCGCTGATCGAGATGCTGTACCACCTGCAGCTCGAATCTGCCGGTGGCACCACGATGCGACTGTTCGGCATGACCGTCGACACCGCGACGCCCACTGCATGGCTGGTCGCCGCGCTGGTCGCTGCCGTCGGCATCGGTCTCATGTTCTTCGCGTCGCGTCGCTTCAAGGCGACCTGGGGCAGTGCGCAAGCCGAGATTCAAGAGCAGATCGAAAGAGGACTCTCATGAGCGCCACCGCTGCCGGCTTCGCGATCGAGCTGCGCGACGTCCGCAAGAGCTTCGGCAAGTCGGAGATCATCCGCGGCGCGACGCTCGCCATTCCGGCCGGTGAACGCCATGCGGTGATCGGTCCGAACGGCGCCGGCAAGTCGACGCTGTTCAACCTGATCTCCGGACGCTTCGGCGTCACGTCGGGCGACATCCTGCTCGACGGCAAGAGCACGCTCGGCCTCGCGCCGTACGAGATCAACCGTCTCGGCCTGTCGCGCAGCTTTCAGATCACGAACATCTTCCCGAAGCTGTCGGTGTTCGAGAACCTCCGCTGCGCGGTGCTGTGGTCGCTCGGCTACCGGTATTCGTTCTGGCATTCGCTCGACCGCCTGCGCGACGTGCGGCTGCGCGCCGAAGAGATTCTCGACCTGATCGGCCTGCACCGCCGTCACGACGTGGCGGCCGGCATGCTGACGTATGCGGAGCAGCGGGCGCTCGAGATCGGCATCACGGTCGCCGGCGGTGCGATGGTCATCCTGCTCGACGAACCGACGGCAGGCATGAGTCGCTCCGAATCGGATCACGCGGTCGAGCTGATCCGCCGTGTCACCGTCGGCAAGACGCTGATCATGGTCGAGCACGACATGAGCGTGGTTTTCGGGCTGGCGGACCGGATCTCGGTGCTGGTATACGGCGAGGTCATCGCGACCGACACGCCGACAGCGATCCGCTCGAACCGCAAGGTGCAGGAGGCCTACCTCGGCTCGCATGCGGACGACGAGGCGCATGCATGAACGAGGCCACGAGCGAACCCCTGCTGAAGGTCACCGACCTGCACGCGTATTACGGCAAGAGCCACGTGCTGCACGGGGTCGACCTGGCCATCTCGGCCGGCGAGATCGTCAGCCTGCTCGGCCGTAACGGCGTGGGTCGTTCGACGACGGTGAAGTCGATCATGGGGCAGGTCGCGACGACCGGCTCGATCCGCTTCAAAGGCGAGGAGATCAGCGGCGAGAAGGCCTTTCGCATCGCGCATCGCGGCATCGGCTACGTGCCGGAGAACCGCGACATCTTCCCGCGGCTGACGGTCGAGCAGAACCTGATCCTCGGCGAGAAGAGCGGCAAGAAGAGCGGCCGCTGGTCTCTGTCGGACATGTACCAGATGTTCCCTCGGCTGCAGGAGCGCGAACACGTGCCGGCCGGCGTGCTGTCGGGTGGCGAGCAGCAGATGCTGACCTTGTGTCGCACTTTGATGGGCGACCCGGACTTCATCATGATCGACGAGCCGACCGAAGGCCTTGCGCCGAAGATCGTCGAACTGGTCGCCGACTACCTGAAGGAACTGCAGAATCGCGGCATCTCGGTGCTGCTGGTCGAGCAGAAGCTGGCGATCGCGCTGGAGATCTCGCAGCGCGTGTACGTGATGGGCCACGGACAGATCGTGTTCGAGGGGACGCCGGCGGAGCTGAAGGGAAATCCGGCGATCAGGAAGGAGTGGCTGGAGGTGTAGTTCGGTACCGCGGCGCGGTCGCGCTGACTGCCCCTTCCCGTTCAAGGGGACGGCCGGGATGGGGATGGGTTCAACGGTAGCTTCGGGAGCGGGTGCATACGGCGCACAACTCATCCCCTCCTTAAACCTCCCCATGAAGGGGAGGGAATCACAAAAACGCACGATCGTTCTATTTTGCTATCATCGCCGTCCGGTTGGAAGCATCGCCCGGACCACTACGCGTCGGCGGACGAGCCCGGCGCGAGCGCTACGCAGCGACGCATGCGGAGCCGAACCGTGACATTTCTAGGAAGCGCCTTATGACAGCTACAACCCAGCTCAAGAGCGGCATCGCCGTGATCACGGTCGACAACCCGCCGGTCAACAGCATGAGCCTCGCCGCACGGCAGGGCATCGTGGCCGGAATGGAACAGGCGCTCTCCGATCCGTCGGTCACGGCGATCGTGCTGACCGGCAAGGGCAAGTCCTTCTGCGCGGGTGCCGAGATCAAGGAATTCAATACGCCGGCGGCCTACGCCGAGCCGTCGCTGGCGACGGTCATCGAACTGATCGAGAACGCGACCAAGCCGGTCGTCGCGGCCATCAACGGTATCGCGATGGGCGGCGGCCTCGAGCTCGCCCTCGGTTGCCACTATCGCGTCGCCGTCGCCGGCGCGCAGATCGCGTTGCCGGAAGTGAAGCTCGGCATCCTGCCGGGCGCGGGCGGCACCCAGCGGCTGCCGCGCGTCGTCGGCGTCGAACTCGCGCTGAACATGATCGTCAGCGGCACGCCGATTCCGTCCGAGAAGCTCGCGAAGACAGCGCTGTTCGACAGGATGATCGAAGGCGACGTCGTCGAAAGGGCGATCGCGTTCGCCCACGAGATCGCGGATCGGCGACCGTTGCCGAAGATCCGCGACATCAAGATCGACTTCCCGCTGTACGAAGGTTTCTTCGCTTTCGCCCGAAACACGGTCAAGGCCGTTGCGAAGAACTATCCGGCGCCGTTGAAGTGCGTCGACTGTGTCGAGGCCGCGGTCACCAAGCGCTTCGGCGACGGCATCGCGTTCGAGCGCGCCGCGTTCCTCGAGCTCGTGCAATCGCCCGAGTCCAAGGCGCTGCGTCATGCGTTCTTCGGCGAGCGCGCCGCCAGCAAGATCCCCGACGTTCCGGAAGACACGCCGACGCGCCCGATCAGGAATGCGGCCGTGATCGGCGCCGGCACGATGGGCGGCGGCATCGCGATGAACTTCGCGAACGCCGGTATCCCGGTCAAAATCCTCGAGCTGAAGCAGGAAGCGCTCGACAAGGGCCTCGCGACCGTGCGCAAGAACTACGAGAACACGCTCAAGAAGGGCAAGCTGACGCAGGAAAAATTCGATGAACGCGTCGGGTTGATCACCGGCACCACGAACTACGAGGACATCAGGGACGCCGACATCGTCGTCGAAGCGGTGTTCGAGGAGATGGGCGTCAAGGAGACCGTCTTCAGGAAGCTCGACGAGGTCATGAAGCCGGGCGCGATCCTGGCGTCGAACACGTCGACGCTCGACGTCGACCAGATCGCCGACTTCACGAAGCGTCCGCAGGACGTCATCGGCACGCACTTCTTCAGTCCGGCCAACGTGATGAAGCTGCTCGAGATCGTCCGTGGCCGCAAGACCGGCAAGGACGTGCTCGCGACCACGATGGGCCTGTCGAAGAAGTTGAAGAAGACCGGCGTCGTATCGGGCGTCTGCGACGGCTTCATCGGTAATCGGATGATCGAGCAGTACTCGCGTCAGGCCGGCTTCCTGCTCGAAGAGGGCGCGCTGCCCGAGCAGGTCGACAAGGCGGTCGAGAAGTTCGGCTTCGCGATGGGTCCGTTCCGTATGGGCGATCTCGCGGGCAACGATATCGGCTGGGCGATCCGCAAGCGCCGCTATGTCGAGAAGCCGAACATGACGTATTCGAAAACGGCCGATCTGCTGTGCGAGATGGGTCGCTACGGCCAGAAGACCGGCGCCGGCTGGTACGACTACAAGCCGGGAAATCGTGCGGCGATCCCGAACAAGGGCGTCGACGAGATGATCGTCGCGGAGTCGAAGCGTCTCGGGATCGAACGACGGAAGATCACCGACGAAGAAATTGTCCAGAGATTGGTGTTCGCCCTCGTCAACGAAGGCGCGCAGATCCTCGAGGACGGCATCGCGATGCGTGCGTCGGACATCGACATGGTCTATCTGACCGGCTACGGTTTCCCGATCTTCCGCGGCGGCCCGATGTGCTACGCCGACACGGTCGGCCTGCAGAAGGTCGTGATGAAGATGGAGCAGTTCGGCAAGGCCAGGGACGCGGCGCGGCAGGGCAAGTCGTGGGTACCGGCGCCGTTGCTGGCGAAGCTGGCAGCTGAAGGAAAATCCTTCAGCTAAGAGACGACCCGCGACGCGCAGGCGCGTCACGTAAGGCAGTCTTTCAAATCGTTAGGAGTATTCATGACGGACGCAGTCATTGTTTCAACAGCACGCACCGCCCTCGCCAAGTCCTGGAAGGGCGCCTTCAACATGACGCACGGCGCATCGATGGGCGGACACGCCGTCAGGCACGCGATCGAGCGCGCCAAGATCGACCCGGCCGAGGTCGACGATGTCGTGATGGGTTGCGCCAATCCCGAAGGCGCGACCGGCGCCAATATCGCGCGGCAGATCGCACTGTCGGCAGGCTGTCCCGTCACCACGTCGGGGATGACCATCAACCGGTTCTGTTCGTCGGGGCTGCAGACCATCGCCAGCGCGGCGCAGCGGATCATCGCCGGGGAAGGCGACATCTACGTGGCTGGCGGCGTCGAGTCGATCTCGTGCGTGCAGGCCGAGATGAACCTGCACATGCTGCGTGACCCGAACCTGCTCAAGCAGAAGCCGGAGATCTACTGGTCGATGCTGCAGACCGCCGAGCAGGTCGCCAAGCGCTACGACATCCCGCGCGAGGCGCAGGATGAATACGGCGTCGAGAGCCAGCGCCGCGCCGCCGCGTCACGCGAGCTCGGCCGCTTCAAGGAAGAGATCGCCCCGATGACGACGATGATGGGTGTCGCGGACAAGGCCACCGGCATGCTCGGCATCAGGGAAGTCACGATCAGCGAGGATGAAGGTATCCGCGCCGACACGACCTACGAAGTTGTCGCGAAGATCAAGCCGGCGATGCCCGGCGGCGTGATCGCGGCCGGTAACGCGAGCCAGTTTTCCGACGGCGCGTCGGCCGCGGTGATCATGAATGCGAAGACCGCCGAGCAGAAGGGTCTCACGCCGATCGGCATCTTCCGCGGCTTCGCGGTCGCCGGCTGCGAGCCCGACGAGATGGGTATCGGCCCGGTCTACGCGATTCCCAAACTGCTCAAGAAGGCCGGCATGACGGTCGCCGATATCGGCCTGTGGGAGCTGAACGAAGCCTTCGCCGTGCAGGTGATCTACTGCCGCGACAAGCTCGGCATCCCGAACGACCGCCTGAACGTCGACGGCGGCGCGATCGCGGTCGGGCACCCGTACGGCGTCACCGGCGCGCGTCTGGTCGGCCATGCGCTGATCGAAGGCAAGCGTCGCGGCGAGAAGTTCGTCGTCGTCACGATGTGCATCGGCGGCGGGATGGGCGCGGCGGGCCTGTTCGAAGTGGTCTGATGCGGTTCGCACGGCACGCGTCCGTCCATCGAAACGCAGGGTGACGATGATGGCGGCGGCGATCGCGGCCGCCGGTCGTCGGCACCCGGCTTGCTCGCAATGAGCGCCATTGCGTCCGTGATTCGACCTGGCACCCATCGATGACCTCCAAGATCCTCTCCCGCCGCGACATCGCCTTCCTGTTGTACGAATGGCTGGACGTCGAACTGCTGACGCAGCGCGAACGCTTCGCCGACCACTCGCGAGAAACCTTCGACGCCGCGATGCTGACCTGCGAGCGGATCGCGACCGACCTGTTCGAGCCGCACAACAAGAAGAGCGACCAGAACGAACCGCACTTCGACGGCGTCGGCGTCACGATGATCCCCGAGGTCGGCAATGCGCTGAAGGCGTTCTGCGACGCGGGGCTGATGGCTGCGGGTCGCGACTACGATCTCGGCGGATCGCAGCTGCCGGCGGTCATCGAGAAGGCCGGCTTCGCCTGGTTCAAGGCGGCCAACGTCGGCACGTCGTCGTATCCGTTCCTGACGATCGGCAACTCCAACCTGCTGCTCGCGCATGGTTCGCAGGATCAGATCGACCGCTTCGTGAAGCCGATGATGACCGGCCGCTTCTTCGGGACGATGTGCCTGTCGGAGACCCAGGCGGGGTCGTCGCTGTCGGACGTCCGGACCCGCGCGGTCGCACGCGACGACGGTACCTATCGACTGTTCGGCAACAAGATGTGGATCTCGGCCGGCGAACACGACCTGGCCGAGAACATCGTCCACCTCGTGCTGGCGAAGATTCCCGACGCCGACGGCTCACTGCCGGTCGGCGTGAAGGGGATCTCGCTGTTCATCGTTCCGAAGTTCCTGGTGAACGACGACGGCACCATCGGTGAACGCAACGACGTCGTCCTCGCCGGCCTGAATCACAAGATGGGCTACCGCGGCACCACCAACTGCCTGCTGAACTTCGGTGAAGGCAGGTTCACGCCGCAAGGGGGGGCCGGTGCGATCGGCTATCTGGTCGGCGAACCCGGCAAGGGCCTCGCGCAGATGTTCCACATGATGAACGAGGCGCGTATCGGCGTCGGGCTGGGCGCGGTGGCGCTCGGCTACACCGGGTATCTGCATGCGCTCGACTATGCACGCAATCGGCCTCAGGGTCGGCCGCCGGCGGGCAAGGATCCGTCGCAGGGGCAGGTGCCGATCATCGCGCATGCCGACGTCAAGCGGATGCTGCTGGCGCAGAAGTCGTATGTCGAAGGCGGTCTCGCGCTTAACCTGTTCTGCGCGAAGCTGGTCGACGACGAACACACCGCGGTCGACGACGACGTGCGCCGCGAGGCCAAACTGCTGCTCGACATCCTGACGCCGATCGCGAAGAGCTGGCCTTCGCAGTGGTGCCTCGAAGCGAACAACCTCGCGATCCAGGTCCACGGCGGCTACGGCTACACGCGCGACTACAACGTCGAGCAGTTCTATCGCGACAACCGGCTGAACCCGATCCACGAAGGCACGCATGGCATCCAGGGACTGGACCTGCTCGGCCGCAAGGTCGTGATGCAGGGCGGGGCTGCGCTGATCGCGCTCGCCGGGCGCGTGCACGCGACCATCGCGCGCGGCAAGACCGTGCCGGATCCCGGCTCGCAGAAGCTCGCGGCCGCGCTCGAAGCGCAGTGGGACCGACTCGAAGTCGTGACCGCCGCGCTGCATGCAGCCGGCGACACGAACCTGACGCTCGCGAACGCGACCGTGTACCTCGAAGCGTTCGGCCACATCGTCATCGCATGGATGTGGCTCGAGCAGGCTCTGGTCGCCGGACGCAACATGCGCGGCAGAAGCGACGAGCACGGCAGCGACGACGACTTCTATCGTGGCAAGCTCGCGGCGTGCCGCTATTTCTTCGCGTTCGAACTGCCGAAGGTCGCGCCGATGCTCGACCTGCTGGCGTCGCTCGACGACACGACGCTGACGATGCAGGACGCGTGGTTCTGAACATCCGATAAGGCAGCGGCCGCCGTTGGTAGGCGACCGAACCATCACGAGGAGACTGAAATGAGCATCAAGAAATTGTTCGACCTGAGTGGACGCACCGCGCTGATTACCGGCGGATCGCGCGGCCTCGGCCTGCAGATCGCCGAGGCGCTCGGCGAGCAGGGCGCGAAGCTCGTGCTGTCGTCGCGCAAGCAGAACGAGCTCGACGAAGCGGTCGAGCATCTCAAGAAGCTCGGCATCGATTCGCACGCGGTCGCCGCCGACCTCGGCACGACCGATGGGGCGCAGCCGCTCGTGACCGCCGCGATCAAGCATCTCGGCCATATCGACATCCTGGTCAACAACGCCGGTGCGAGCTGGGGCGCGCCGGCGGAGGATCATCCGCTCGATGCGTGGGAGAAGGTCATGAACCTGAACGTCCGCGGCATCTTCCTGACCAGCCAGGCGGTCGGCAAGGCCAGCATGATCCCGCGCCGTTCTGGTCACATCATCAGCATCGCGTCGATCGCCGGCTTCAAGGGCAACGCGCCGGGCACGATGCAGACGCTGGCCTACAACACCAGCAAGGGCGCGGTCGTGAACTTCACGCGCGCACTGGCCGGCGAATGGGGTCGCTACAACATCAACGTGAACGCGATCGCGCCGGGCTTCTTCCCGTCGAAGATGACGAAGGGCATCCTTGCCACGCTCGGCGAGGAGAAACTCGCGCAGCACGCGCCGCTCGGGCGCATCGGCGACGACGAGGATCTCAAGGGCGCCGCGCTGCTGTTCGCGAGCGATGCGGGCAAGCACATCACCGGGCAGATTCTCGCGGTCGATGGCGGTGTGATGGCGGTTTGAGCGGATCGTGAGGCATGAGCCGCCGCACCGCCGACGCAGCGCCGTTCATGCCTGCTGGCCGATCTCGAAATTGGCGAGCAGTTCGAGCGCCTTGACCATCGCGGAGTGATCCCAGCCCTTGCCGCCGTGCGCGGCGCAGGCGTTGAACAGTTCCTGTGCGGTCGCGGTATTCGGCAGCGACACGCCGAGCGCGCGGGCGCTGCTCAACGCGAGGTTGAGATCCTTCTGGTGAAGCTCGATGCGAAAGCCCGGATCGAAGCTGCGCTTGATCATCCGCTCGCCATGCACCTCGAGGATCTTCGACGACGCGAAGCCGCCCATCAGCGCCTGCCGCACGCGGGCCGGATCCGCACCCGCCCGCGCGGCGAACAGCAGCGCCTCCGCCACGGCCTCGATGTTGAGCGCGACGATGATCTGGTTGGCGACCTTGGCGGTCTGACCGTCGCCGTTGCCGCCGACCAGCGTGATGTTCTTGCCCATCCGTTCGAACAGCGGCCGGATCTTCTCGAAGACCGACTCGGGGCCGCCGACCATGATCGACAACGTGGCGTTCTTCGCGCCGACCTCGCCGCCGGACACCGGCGCATCGAGATAATCGCAGCCGAGCGCATTGATCTTCTGTGCGAAGACCTTGGTCGCGATCGGCGAGATGCTGCTCATGTCGACGACCGTCTTGCCGGCCGTGAGACCCGCGGCCACGCCGGCTTCGCCGAACAGGACGTCCTCGACATCCGGCGTGTCGGGGACCATCGTGAAGACGATGTCCGCGTGCGTCGCGACCTCGCGCGCGTCCCTGCATGGCGTCGCTGCGCTGCTGGCGATCACCTCGGGCAGCTTGCCCCTCTTGTAGACGAAGAGCGCGTGCCCCGCCGCGATCAGGTGCTGCGCCATCGGCGTGCCCATGATGCCGAGGCCGATGAAGCCGATATTCAACGGGGATGCGGTCATGCTTTCCTCCTCGGTCGTGTGGTTCATTGCGTGAGACTTTCGCGCCAGCCGAGGCCCGCTTCGGTGCCGGCGGCTGGCTTGTATTCGCAGCCGATCCATCCCTGGTAGCCGATGCGGTCCAGGTGCCGGAACAGGAAGGGATAGTTGATCTCGCCGGTACCCGGTTCGTTTCGCCCCGGGTTGTCGGCGAGCTGGATGTGTGCGATGCGCGGCAGGCAGCGCTGGAGGGTAGCCGCCAGTTCACCTTCGGTCCGTTGCGCGTGGTAGATGTCGTACTGCACGAATGCATTCGTGACGCCGACCTCGTCGAGGATGGCGATCGCCTGCGCGGTAGTGTTCATGAAGAAGCCCGGGATGTCGTAGCGGTTGATCGGTTCGATCAGCAGCCGCAGTCCGGCGCCGTGCAGCGCGTCGGCAGCGAAGCGCAGATTGTCGACGAAGGTCCGGTGCAGCACGTCTGGGGCGATGCCGGCCGGCGCCTTGCCGGCCAGCACGTTGAGTTGCGGTGCGCCGAGCGCGGCCGCATAGTCCAGCGCGGTGCCGACACCGGCACGAAACTCGTCGATCCGGTCCGGATGGCACGCGATGCCGCGCTCGCCGCCGTCCCAGTCACCGGCCGGCAGGTTGTGGAGCACCAGTTGCAGCCCGTTGACGTCGAGCCGCTCGCGAATCGCCGCGGCCGGCCAGGCATACGGGAACAGAAATTCCACTGCCTTGAAGCCGGCGCGAGCCGCTGGTTCGAAACGGTCGAGAAACGGAACCTCGGTGAACAGCATCGTCAGATTTGCGGCGAAACGGGGCATGCGGTCTCCAGGCGTGGTCGTCGGCTGTGCCGCCGTCATTCGAGCAGGCCGGCCAGCTCGAGACCCTGGCGGCCTTCGGGATGTCGGCAGTCGACATCCTCGAACTCGTTGATCTTATCGATTTCGGTACCCATCGCGATGTTGGTCACCTTTTCCAGGATCACTTCGACCACCACCGGCACCATGTACTTGCGCGCAATCTTCTGCGCCTCGACCAGCGCGGGCCCGATCTTCTCGGGATCGGTCACGCGCAGCGACTTGCAGCCCAGGCCTTCGACCACAGCCTGGTGGTCGACGCCGTAGCCCTTCAACGTAGGATCGTCGACGTTCTGGTTCTCGAATGCGAGCTGTACGCAGAAATCCATCTCGAAACCGCGCTGGCTCTGGCGGATCAGGCCCAGGTAGCTGTTGTTGACCAGCACCTGCACGTAAGGCAGGCGGAACTGCGCGCCGACCGCGAGCTCCTCGACGAGGAACTGGAAATCGTAGTCGCCTGACAGACCCACGACGGTGCGCATCGGATCGGCCGCGACCACGCCGAGCGCGGCCGGGATGGTCCATCCGAGCGGGCCCGCCTGTCCGCAGTTGATCCATTGCCGCGGCCCGAAGACGTTGAGGAACTGGGCGCCCGCGATCTGGCTCAGGCCGATGGTGGACACGTAGATCGTGTCGCGCGGAAACGCCTCGTTCATCTCTTCGTAGACCCGCAGCGGCTTGATCGGCGTCTCGGTGAAATGGGTCTTGCGATGCATCAGCTTCTTGCGCTCGGCGCAACGGTCGGCCCAGTCGCCGTAGTTCTTCAGCCGGCCGGCCGCCTTGCGTTCGCGGGCCACCTGCACGAACAGGTCGAGCGCCGCACCGGCATCGCTGACGATGCCGAGGTCGGGCGTGAACACGCGGCCGATCTGGGTAGGCTCGATGTCCACGTGCACGAACGTGCGACCCTTGCAGTAGACCTCGGTGCTGCCGGTGTGGCGGTTGGCCCAACGATTGCCGATGCCGAGCACGAAGTCGCTGGCCAGCAGCGTGGCGTTGCCGTAGCGGTGGCTGGTCTGCAGCCCCACCATGCCGGCCATCAGCGGATGGTCGTCGGGGATCGTGCCCCAGCCCATCAGGGTCGGGATCACCGGGATGCCGGTCAGCTCCGCGAACTCGACCAGCCGCTCGGACGCGTCGGCATTGATGATGCCGCCCCCGGCCACGATCAGCGGTTTCTCGGCCGCGGCCAGCATGTCGAGCGCTTTCTCGATCTGCTTGCGGGTCGCGGCCGGCTTGTAGGCCGACAGCGGCTCATAGGTGTCGATGTCGAACTCGATCTCGGCCATCTGAACGTCGAACGGCAGGTCGATCAGCACCGGGCCGGGTCGTCCGGAGCGCATCAGGTGGAAGGCCTGCTGGAAGGCGCGTGGAACCAGACCCGGCTCGCGGACGGTGACGCTCCACTTCGTCACCGGCTTGCTGATCGATTCGATGTCGACCGCCTGGAAGTCTTCCTTGTAGAGCCGCGCCCGCGGCGCCTGGCCCGTGATGCACAGGATGGGGATGCTGTCGGCGATGGCCGAATAGAGTCCCGTGATCATGTCGGTGCCGGCCGGACCGCTGGTGCCGATGCAGACGCCGATGTTGCCGGCTTGCGCACGGGTGTAGCCCTCGGCCATGTGCGACGCGCCTTCGACGTGACGGGCGAGGATGTGGGTGATCGACTGACGTTCGCGCATCGCGGCGTAGAACGGGTTGATGGCTGCGCCGGGAACGCCGAACGCTTGTGTCACGCCTTCCTTCTCCAGAACCAGAATGGCGGCCATCGCGGCTTTCATCTTCGGCATTGTCGTCTCCAGGCAGGTTGACTTTCGATGCGATGGAGCATGGTCGTGCCACGGCGATCGGGGAACGTGCCTGCACGGCATTGCTGGTATTCCAGAAAGGAATGGCCAGGTCGGACGATCGTCCGCACAATGCCGCGATGGATCGCATCCAGGCTGTCCGGCTCTTCATTCGTGTCGTCGATCTCGGCTCGTTCAGCAAGGCCGCGGCCGAGCTCGGCGTCGGCCAGCCGGCGGCCACCAAGATGGTCGCCCAACTCGAGAAGCGCCTCGGTTCGCGGCTGGTGCATCGATCGACCCAGGGTGTGACACCGACCGAGATCGGCCTGCTGTATTACGACAAGTGCAAGCTGATCGCACACCACGTCGACGAGGCCGAAAGCGTCGCGGCGCTGATGCAGTCGCAGCTCCAGGGCGGCCTGCGGATCAGTACGTCCGTCGCG
>JBDTIS010000176.1:0-15325 GCA_039936235.1 Burkholderiaceae bacterium
GCATGCGCAGCTCAAGTTCGAGATTTCCGGATCCGGAGCGAACCAGATTCCGATCGCAACGGCCACCTTCGCGGCCAACGCCAAGCCACCGCAGGACGTCGCGCAGATCGTCCGCGACGACCTGACCCGAAGCGGCCTTTTCAAGAACATCGATGCCGGCGCCACGCCGCTGTCGGATACGGCGTCGGTCAACTACGGCGAGTGGAAAGGCCGCGGCGCCGATGCCGTCGTGACCGGCAGCCTCAACCGCCTCGCGGATGGCAGGCTCGACGTCCGCTTCAAGCTTTACGACACGGGCCGTCAGCTCGATCTCGGCGGCCTCGCGCTGACGTCGACGCAGGCCAACCTGCGGCTGTCGGCTCACCGCATCTCCGACTACATCTACGAGAAGCTCACCGGCGAGAAAGGCGTCTTCTCGACGCGGATCGCGTACGTGCTGAAACAGGGTCCGCAGCGCTACGAGCTGCAGGTGGCCGACTCCGACGGCTTCAATCCGCAGAACGCGCTGGTCTCGCGTGAGCCGATCATCTCGCCGGCCTGGTCGCCCGATGGCGCGAAGCTGGCCTATGTGTCGTTCGAGGCGCGCAAGCCGGTCATCTACGTGCACTCGGTCGCTACCGGGCAGCGGGTGCCGGTCGCGAACTTCAAGGGCAGCAACAGCGCCCCCGCGTGGTCTCCCGATGGCCGGCAGCTCGCGGTGACGCTGACCCGCGACGGCAACTCGCAGGTCTACCTGATCAATTCCGACGGCTCTGGTGCGCCGCGCCGCCTGACGCAGTCGAGCGGCATCGACACCGAAGGCAAGTTCTCCCCCGACGGCGCGACCGTCTACTTCACCAGCGATCGCGGCGGGGGCCCGCAGATCTACAGAATGCCGGTCGGCGGCGGCGATGCGCAGCGCGTGACGTTCAAGGGCGACTACAACATCAGTCCGCGGATCTCGCCGGACGGCAAGACGCTCGCGTACGTCTCGCGCCGAGGCGGCCGCTTCCAGGTCTACGTCCTCGACCTCGCAGGCGGCCAGGAGGCGCTGCTGACCGACACGGCCAAGGACGAGTCACCGAGCTTCGCACCGAATGGCAAGCTGATTCTCTACGCAACCGACATCGGTGGCCGCGGCGTGCTCGCGATGGTGTCGTTGGACGGCCGCATCAAGCAGCGGATCACCACGGCGCAGGGCGGCGACGTTCGCGAGCCGACCTGGGGTCCTTATCTGCGCTGAACACCGGTTGCCTGCCACTTTCGACGACGCCTTGTCTCCGTCGAAGTCCGATCGACGTGATTGCAGTTCTGTCCTGTAAAGTCGTGTAGCAGTTCGATATCTACCCTCCCAAGGAGTTAACCCCATGAAGCTCGGCATTCGCTCTGGCGTGATCGCAGCCACCCTCGTCGTCCTCGGCGCCTGCAGTACCGGCACGAAGCTCGACAACCCCGCCCCTGTCACCGACAGTTCGTCTTCCGGAAATACCCCGGCCGACGCCAGTGGCGTCCGTACCGTCAACGCCGACAGCGGCGGCCTCGATCCGGCAGCCCGCGCGCTGATGGAAAAGAGCATCTACTTCGACTACGACAGCTACGCCGTCAAGGACGATTACCGCTCGACGATCGACGCGAACGGCAAGTTTCTGAACGCCAATCGCGCGCGCAAGGTGATCGTCCAGGGCAACACGGACGAGCGTGGCGGCAGCGAGTACAACCTCGCCCTCGGCCAGAAGCGTGCCGAAGCCGTTCGCAAGCAGCTCGCATTGGTCGGCGTGCCGGAGAACCAGATCGAAGCCGTCAGTCTCGGCAAGGAAAAGCCGCGTTCGACCGGTCATGACGAAGCCGCATGGGCCGAGAACCGCCGCGCCGACTTCGTCTATCAGGCGCAGTGATGACGGCAGGCTCGTCGGTCGACGCTTCGGGGGGCGAGGCGACGATCCGCACATACGGTCTGACCTGGCGCCTCGGCGCCGCGGCCGCGCCGGTCGCGGTGCTGTTGATGCTGTGGGGTACGCCGGCCTCGGCCGGCCTGTTCGACGATGACGAGGCCCGCAAGGCGATCCTCGACATGCGCGCGAAGACTGATGCGAACCAGCGCGACATCGCGAGTCAGCTCGAACTGCAGCGGCGCAACCAGGCCGACGTCACGAATCAGATCGATACGCTGCGGCAGGAGATCGCCCGCCTGCGCGGCCAGATCGAGTCGCTGACCAACGACCTGAGCAACGAGCAGAAGCGCAACAAGGACTTCTACGTCGATCTGGACGGGCGCCTGCGCAAGGTGGAGCCGCAGCAGGCGACGGTCGACGGGCAGACCGCGACGGTCGATCCGAACGAGGCGAAGACCTACGAGGCCGCGCTGGCACAATTCAAGACCAGCGATTTCAAGGGTTCTATCGCGTCGTTCCAGACCTTTTTGGTGCGCTTCCCGCAGTCGGCCTATGCGCCGGCTGCGCAGTACTGGATCGGGACCGGATTCTATGCGCAGCGCGACTACAAGCAGGCGATCGCGGCGCAGCAGTTGGTGCTGAAGAATTATCCGACCAGCCCGCGTGCCGCGGACGCCTTGCTGAACGTCGCCAGCAGCCAGACCGACATGGGTGACAAGCGCGCGGCGAAGGCCACGCTCGAATCGTTGGTCGCCCGGTATCCCGACGCGCCGGCGGCGGCGACGGCCCGTGAAAGGATAGGGACGTTGCGCTGATCGACGATGGCCGGCGCGTGCCGTTTGACCGAGGCGCGTTCGCTTCCTATAATCGCGGTCCTTTGGGTCGTTAGCTCAGCTGGTAGAGCAGCGGACTTTTAATCCGTTGGTCGTGGGTTCGAATCCCGCACGGCCTACCAAGCGACACCCGATCGAAGCTGTATCGAAGAAGAACGACGGCGTCAACCAGTACCGTTTTCCGTGGGTCGTTAGCTCAGCTGGTAGAGCAGCGGACTCTTAATCCGTAGGTCGAGTGTTCGAGCCACTCACGGCCCACCAAATATTAAGCTTGAGAAGATCAACGGCCTAGCGGCGACGCTAGGCCGTTTTGTTTGCGCCGAGGCCTTGCGAGACCGCGATTTTCTGGACATTGCTACCGATCACCTGCCAACTTCGAACGCGATCATGACCACACCGCCCGTCTGCCCCGACCGAACTCCGCTCCCGACTTGACCGCCGTCGTCGACTTCGAGGCAGGCGCCGCGCCGCCGGTGGACGCGTCCGCCGAGGTGTTTACCGAAAACGCTTGAATCAAGCGCCTGCCCGCCGGAGCGGGCAACTGCAACTCCAGCAAGGGACTCCAGATGAAGTTCGTTCATGCCGCTGATCTGCACATCGACAGCCCATTACGCGGGTTGGATGGGTACGAAGGCGCTCCCGTCGAGCGTCTGCGAGGTGCCTCGCGCCGCGCGTTGATCTCGCTCGTCGACGTGGCCATCGAGCAGAACGTTTCATTCGTGCTTCTGGCAGGCGACATCTACGATGGCAACTGGGCGGATTTTCGAACCGGCTTGTTCTTCCGCGAGCAAATGCTGCGCCTGCGTCGTGCAGATGTCCGCGTCTTCATCGTCAAGGGAAATCACGACGCCGAGAGCCAGATAACGAAGCAGCTTCCTGACGTCGAGGGAGTGCATGTCTTCAGCGCACTCAAGAGCGAGACGGTAGATATCGAGGCGCTCGGTGTCGCAGTCCACGGACGTAGTTTCCCCAACCGCGCGGTTCCTGAAGACCTGGTGCCGCTTTACCCGCCGCCTGTCTCGGGGCGCTTCAATATCGGCGTTCTGCACACCAGCCTCACTGGACGCGAAGGGCACGATCCGTACGCACCGACCTCGGTCGACATGCTGTGTGGCAAGGGCTATGACTACTTCGCGCTTGGCCACGTACACGCCCGCGAGGTGATTCGAGAGTCGGCGCCGAGGATCGTATTCCCGGGCAATTTGCAGGGACGCCACGCGAAAGAGGTCGGACCGAAGGGATTCGAACTCGTCACGGTGGAGGCCGGAGTCATCGTGGCGACAGAGTTCGTCCCCGTCGAGGTGGTTCGCTGGCATCAGATGCGATTGGATTCCACCGGCCTGCGAACCGTCGACGATCTGGCTAGACGTTTCGCAGGGTTGGCGCGCGATCTCGCCAGTGATGCGCGCGACCGGCTCCACGCTGTGCGGTTGATCGTCCACGGTGAGTCCCCGCTGCATCGACTTGAAGCAGAGCAGCCCGGCTCCATCGCTGCAGCGATTCAGGCTGCAATCCAAGACCTGGACGATATCGACATTTGGCTGGAGCAGGTTCGCCTGGACATGCGTACACCCTTTGATCGTGAGTCGGCGGCTGGGCGCGCTGACGCGGTCGGCGAGGTGGTACGTCTGACCGACGCCATCGGTGCCGACGAGACGAGCCTCAAAGCATGGGTAACGCAGCAGCTCGGCGAGATGAGGGACCTGCCCAACGCCATCGCCGATGCATCACCCGCCGCGCTCGACGCGGCCGCGATGCACGCCTATCTTGCAGATGCCGAAGCGACGGTGCTCGCGCAACTATCGAGCTTGGTCTCGGAAGGCACCGGGCGATGAGGCTCCGCAAGCTTCACCTCAAGGCTTTCGGCCCATTCACTGATCGCGTCCTGGACTTCGGTGCGCAGGCGAAAGGAGTGGTGCTCGTGCACGGACCCAACGAGGCAGGCAAGACATCAGCGTTGCGTGCCATGGCCGATCTTCGGTTCGGAATCCCGCTCCAGAGTAAAGACAACTTCCTCCACGAGCACGCGGAGATGCGCATCGGCGGAGAGTTCGTCGATCGTCACGGCAAGACGTACTCGCTCATGCGTCGCAAAGGCCGAGGTGCCACACTGATGTTCGCCGACTTCGACCTGGGCGGTCTCACCACGGAGGAAGCCGTCCCACCGGAGGTCGAGGCGCTGTTGAACTGCGGCCTCGACAAGGACGCCTACGATCTCATGTTCGGGCTTGACCACCGGCGTCTTCGCGAGGGTGGGCAGGCGCTATTGAAGGGTGAAGGTGACGTCGGCGCTGCGTTGTTCGAGGCAAGTGCAGGTGTGCGCAGCATTCCGCAGGTCCTGGAGAGGCTGGACGCCTCGGCAAGAAAGCTTTTCATGCCGGGTGCGCGAGGCAAGAACGCTCGCATCAACGAGGCGCTCGCCACGTACGACGATCGGCACACAGAGTTCAAGCAAGCTCAGGTGCGACCGGCGCAGTGGACGGAGATTTTCAAGAAGCACCAGACGGCCGCCGCCGAACTGGCGGAACTTGAGCTTCGACGCTTAGCGATTGGCAGGCGGCTTCTGTTGATCAACGAAGTCCGCGCGGTCGCGCCGTTGCTCAGCACTCTCGACAACGCCACCCGTGTTCTGACCGAGTTGACGGCAGTGCCTCTGCTTTCTGAAACGGTTTCCACCGAAAGGGCGGCAGCGGAGGCAGGTCTGTTCGATGCTCGGCACAACGCGACCCTCGCGGCAGCCGACGCCACTCGTGAGCAAGCTGGTCTCGATGACCGACGTCTCGACGACGCGATCCTTGCCGTGGGGCCTGCAGTGAAGCGATTGGCTGCCTCTGCAGAAGCAATCGACCAGCACCGGCGCGACATCGCCGATGCTGCCGTCGACGTGGATTCGGAGACCATCCTGGTCGCTGGTCTCGCTGCGGGGATTGACGCGTCCTCCGCCACGGAGCAAGTGCTTTCGAGGGCGCCAACTAAAGTTCAGCGGGCTGTCATCCATGAGCTACTGCGCGATTTCGAGCTTGCTCGACAAGCGTTCGACCAGCATTTAGAAGCCGGGAAGCAGAGCGCCGACCCGCAGGAAGCCGTGATCGAAGGGCTGCCGTCCGCCGAGGCGAGAACGGCGCTGCGAATCGCACAAGCCGAAGTCACGCGAAGCGATGGCGATCTCAAGCGTCTGGCTGCTCTGCCCGCGGAGATCAAGTCTGCGCGACGCGCGGCTACGGCCGCACTGGTCGCGACGGGCCTCGAAGACGACGCGGCGCTCGGCGCGGTAAGACTGCTCCTGGATGCGCAGATCGACGCGGCTTTGACCGAGCAGAGCGGCTATGTAACCCGTCGAGCAGGTTTCGAGGCCCGAGTGACCCAAATCGCCGATGCCCTGCCGGCCGCGATTGAAGATCGTGATCTTCTGCTGCAGCGTGGTTCGGTAGCGACGCGCGACGACGTCGATGTGGCTCGGCAGCACCGGGAAGCGGGCTGGGCACTTGTGCGAGGCAAGTATGTCGACCGCACGATCTCTTCAGGCGACAATTCCGCGGGGGAGGAGCCTCCAGCACAGGTGTACGAGCGCGCAGTCAGTCGGGCCGATCAAGCTGTCGATGCATTCGCCAGCGATATCGAGCGTGCTGCGCAGTTGCAAGGCAGTAACCGCGTCATCGAAACGCTGGAACGGGATCGAGCTGAATTAGTGCGACTGCTGGAAGAGATCGACCGCGCTGACCATATTCGACAAGCCTCATGGACACGAGCGTTGTCCACATCAGGGCTGCCGTCACTGTCGCCTGCGGCTTTGCGAGACTGGCAAGCTCTCTTGCCGGTAGCTCGCACGTCGTGCGAAAAACTGCAGGCGAAGCTGGATGAGTTCGAAGAGGTTCAGAGCAAGGAGCGGGCACTGGCGAGCCGATTGCGAGCGGCAATCTTGGGTACTGCGCTCGCCATGCCAGCTGAAGATCAATTGCTCAGTACATTGGCGGCGACGGCTGTTGATCTCGATGGGGTCGTCAAACGGCGGGAGGCCGCCGTCAACAAGGCTGCCGGTAAGGACACGGAGCGCGAACGCCAACGCCAGCAGATGGCGGCTCGCGAAACAGCACTCGGCACGGCATTGCATTCGGCAAAGGACGCACTCGGCCTCGCGATGACAGGGCTGCTGTTGCCCGCCGAATCCAGTGTGTCGGCCGCGCGTGCGCGTCTGGCGGAGTTCGACGCGCTGGTTGACGCGATGGCTCGTCTCACGGCCGCACAGGTGAAGAAGCAGCGTGCACGGCAAGCACTTTCAGTGCTGGCCACCGCAGCGCTCGCGATCCGCGAATCTCTCGGGGACATGGAGCCGATCGACCTGCGTCTGTACGTCGAAAGAATCATCGCCCGCCTCGAAGCGGCAGAGGCGGTGCAGACGGCTCGCCTTTTGGCGCATCAGGCCGTGGACCGTGCCAGCGCAAGCCAGCGCGACCACGCGAGAACAGCCGAGCGCCATGAAAAAGTCATCGCGACCTTGTGTGCCGCTGCCGGCGTCGAGTCGGTCGTTCTAATGCCCGAGGCGGAGGCTCGGTCACGACGCAAACGTGACGCACAGGAGGAGGTGGATCGGACCGGCGAACAATTGGCCTTGGCGTCCAGGCGCTCGATTGACGAGTTGCGCGCGTTGTTGGTCGATCAGGACCTGGCGCAGATAAACGCAGACGAGATGTCGCACTCACAGGAGCAAATCCGAGTAGACGAAAGGCTCCGGATCGCGCGCGGAAGCGAGGAAGGTGCTCGTCGCGCATTGGAGGCCGTCGACGGCTCCGACACGGCGGCTGCCGCGAGAGAAGCGATGGAACGCGCAGCCGCCAGTGTCCGCGCCAACATGTCGCCCTGGATTCGGTCGAAGCTCGCTCATGCGCTACTCAGTGAAGCTCTCCGGCGTTTTCGAGACCGCGCGCAGGGCCCCATGCTGCACGCTGCATCCGGCTACTTCGCGCGCATGACGCGAGGCGAATTCGTTCGCCTCCACAGCGACGACTCGGGAAAGGAGCCCGTCCTGATCGCAGAGCGGAGCAGCGGGCCTCGGATTCGCGTCGAGGCGATGAGCGAAGGCACGCTTGATCAGCTCTACCTTGCCCTGCGGCTCGCGGCGCTCGATGTTCGGCGTGCCGCCGGTGTCGACCTACCGGTCATCCTGGACGATGTTCTCATGACATCTGACGACGATCGATCAGGGGTAATGCTCGAAGCCCTTGCCGACTTCGCACACGACAGTCAGGTCATCGTGTTTACGCATCATCGGCACATTGTCGACATCGCGGTCAGACATGTTCCGCATGAGGTGCTGGTGCTGGTGCCTTTGTAGAGAAGGGCTTCGGCGCAGAGTCGTTCCCAGACCGGCGAGACAACATCGCCGTAGAACTTCGAAGATGGTCGTCGGACACGTCGAGGATCGGCCCATGCGCTCGGCCTCTGGTATGCGATCAGGCTTTCGCCGCCTCCAGCGACTTGCTTTCCAGGCTGACCATCGCGCCACACTTGACGTCGCTGTGCGCGAAGATCTGGTCGATCAGTGCCTTGTGGCCGGCCTCGTAGGCTTCGATCGCAGGCACGATGGTTGCGAATTCGACGCCGCCCCCGGTCCACGAGGCCAGGCCGCGGAAGAGACCGAGCCGCAATTCATCGAACTCCCGTCGGGTTGCGAACAGCGTGTCGAACGCGTTCGGATAACGATGTGGCCTGTGCATTCCAACCTCCGGCATGAATGATCCTTACCGGAGCAAGTATGGGCGATACAGCAAGAATTAAGTAAATTAATTTGTCGCGATGCGTTTCGATCCGTGTTTTCACGAGATCGCGCCGAAATAGCCATTTTTCGCTTAGAACGACTGCGAAAAAGGGCGCGACGGGCTTTGCGGGCGTTTCCAATAGGCGGCCTCCGGCGGCCGATTCGTCGTCCGATTGCCGTTGGACCCGGGTGGCTCAGGAGACGTTGGGTTTTCCGTTCGTGCGCGTCGTAGCCGCGGTGCGCCGTCCATCGACGCTCGTCCCGCTGTTGCCGAAATGGATGGCGATGCGCTTGACGACCGCCGTATAGATCTGCGTGACGCGGGACGGGGTCATGTGCCACGAGACGGCGAGTGCCATCGGGGACAGGCCGATGCCCATGTACGCGTCGATCACCTGTCGTTCGCGGGCCGGCAGTGTCGCGAAATACTTCTCGAATCGGCGTAGCACGATGGCTTTGTCGACGTCCGCCTCGACTTCGTCCCCTTCCGTACTCGGCTCGGTCGACTGCACGTAGGGTTCCCATTCCCTTTCGCGAGCGGCATTCTCGCTGTGGACGACGAAGCCGATCTGGTCGAGACGCGCGATTTCCTCGATGCTCAACGAGCAGGCCTTTCTCAGCTCGCCCAATGTCGCCGCAGCACCGTGGTCGGACTGCCAGCGGGCGCGCGCGGCCTGGATCGCCTTGACCTTGCGCCGGTCGCCGCGTCCGAGGTGATCCAAGTTCCGCAACTCGTCGAGCATCGCGCCCTTGACGCGCTGCCGCGCGTATCCGACGAACGCAGCTTTGCCTTCCGCACTCGCCTCGTCACCGTCCCACTTGAACTTCACCGAGGCGCACGCCACGGCGATCAGGCCGACCTGGATCAGGTCGGCCTTCTCGACGTTCGACGGGAGTCGGCGGGCGAGACTGTTCGCTTCCTTCCAGACCCAGGACGTATTGCGCGCGATCAACGCCGAGGTCACCCCGCCGAGTGAAATCATGGCGGACGACCGGTTCGACACACGGCTGGTGTTCAAGGCGACCCTTCGCGCGCATCGCGCTGGCTGTGGCATGGTATTTCGTGTCCTAACCTTGCCACACAAGTCGGAAACGTATCGTCCCGAATAGGGGACGTCACGCGCCAAATGCCGCATTCATCGTGCGAATAGGACGATGCCCAACACGCTGATGGCCGTTTTTCCTTGGCCGCTTGTCGGCAATTGGAGCGAGCCGACCGATCGGAATGGAAGCATCCGCGCCGCGGCGCGCGAGCGCGTTACCGGCGAGCGCGCCTCCGGCGAGGGCAAGGAAGGAACGGCGCGGGCCGCCGTGCGAGGAAGCGACCTCCGCGCGTCTAACCGCCAGCCGCTTCGTGGAGGATCGCGAGGGTCGCTGCGCCCAGTTCGGTCGTGAAGTCGCCCGCGAGCTCGGCGGCGAGGGTCACCACCGATGTCATCAACGCCCCATGGGTGGTGGCGCGATTCCATGCGGCCGCCTCCGTGCGTTCGGAAAAGCCACCGCAGGCGTCGATCGCGATCTGCACGTCGTAGTCGGCAGCCAGCGCATCGATCGCAGTACGCAACACGACGATCTCCGACGCGACCCCGGCGAGGATCAGCGTCTTGCGTCCACAGGCCGCGAGATCCGCCACGAATTGCGTATCGCCGAACGCCGTCGTAAAGGTTCGCTCACGCACTACCGGATCGCGGAGTGCCTCGACGATGCCGGCGACATAGTCGCCGCCATCGGGGATCGCCGACAGGAAGGTCGGCACGCCGTGAAGCGCGGCCAGTTTCGCAAGCGCCGATGCCGCGCGCCGAAGCTTGTGGCGACCGACCGTCTTCACACCGGGGACCACGTGCTGCTGCAGATCGAGGAACACGATCGCGATTTCGCCGGATCTCGTGCTTTCCATCTCGACTCCTTCTTGGACAAGGCCACGATTGGAGCAGTGGTCGAGCGCGCCCTCTGTCGGTCGGGCTGCGGTATCGCTGTCGGCGGTCGTCGAGCGACGCGGTCCGGACGGGCGTGCCCTCTCTTGCGGATCGGAGAATCGTGCGCTAATTCCTCCGGTGAATCTGACAAGGGATTCGGACCGGCCGTTTGCGACGCTGAGGCATCATCGCGGCTTCGAATCGAGGAGACAAGAAATGGCTGAACATGCAACCCCGCACGCAGCGCTGGCCGAGAAGCGCATCGATATCGACAATCCCGATCAGATGTCGGTCTGGTCCCGCGAACTCGCCATTCCTGAATCCCGTCTTCGCGAAGTGATCGACATGATCGGACCGATGACCGCCGCGATCCGCTTCTACGTCGCGAGTCCCAAATTCAGGATGCAGTGATGCGCCGGCGCGATGCGATGTGGTCGCCCTATGTTCAAGGGCCCCCCGCGCAGCGATCAGCGTGAACCCATCGGGCACCCCAGTCCGGTGCACGCGTCCCATCCTGCCGTGGCCCGATTGGCGCCGTTGACCCGCCCACAACGGGGCCGCGCGCTCGTGCCGCCGATGACGAGGTTCTGACCATCGACCCGTATCGGTTGGCCCACTGCGGGTCCGCATCGCCCGCGACGTCGGGTAGCCCGCGACCGCGGCGACCACCGGGATTCGCCGACGCAGGAATGTGTGCCGCGGCCTGGCAGGCAAGCACCGGGAAGTCGTCGCTGATGCCGCCGCCACCTGCTGCGGAGCGGATCTTCGTTCCAGACGACGTCCGATGTGATGCGGTTGTCGCTCACGATGATCTTGGTGCCGCCGCAGGCGAGCACGTTCGGACTCGACGCCGGGAAGTCGGCATGTGCCAGACCACCGGACTTGCCGTTGTCGGGGTTCTGATCGCCTGAGCCCGCATCGCCGGCGGCAGAGCAATCAGTGACACGAGCACGCCCGCGCCCTTGAATGCCTGATCGTGGGAATCGAGCGATTGGTCGTCCACGAATTCTCGGTTCCCTCCACCGTGCTCCCGGGCGAACGCGGCCACGAGATCGAGGTCGGTCTGGGTCGATCCATAGGTGTCTGCATACGCTTCGCGCGTCAGGTACTCGCGATGCGCGATCAACGCGTCGTGCGACGAAGCCGCCGGTCGTCTCACTGATCCAAAGCGGGTCGCGGGACGCACGACGGAAAGCGGATGGTCAGGTCGCGACGGCCTCGCGGGCGTCGCACGACGGTTGCTTGCGACCGATTGCCTGCGGAGCGCCGCCGCGATGCGTGGCATCGTTCGCGGACGATCATCGAAAAGACCGCACATGACCACGCATCACCTCGCAGCATCCGTCGAGACCTGTCACTGGGGCGCGTTCGATGCGGCGCTGCCGCCGGTGCTGCGGATCGCGGACGGCGACCGGCTCGTCGTCGATACCGTCAGCGGCGGCCCCGAGGTGTTGCCGCCGCCGGGTTTCCACGTACCTCCCGAACTGCTCGACATCCATGCGCGCGGCAAGAGGCTTCTGCCGGGGCACATCCTCACCGGCCCCGTGTACGTCGAAGGCGCCGAACCCGGCGACACGCTCGAAGTTCGCATCGTCGACGTCCGCCTGCGCCAAGACTGGGGCTACAACGTGATTCGCCCGCTGGCCGGCACGCTACCGCTGGAATTCGAAGTCACGCGCATGCTGAACATTCCGCTGGACGCACAGCGGATGGTGGCGCGCCTGCCGTGGGGACTGGACCTGCCGCTGCATCCGTTCTTCGGCATCCTCGGCGTCGCGCCCCCGCCGGCATGGGGTCGCATCACGTCGATCGTTCCGCGCGCGCACGGCGGCAATCTCGACAACACCGAGCTGCGGCCCGGTGCGTCGCTGTTCCTGCCGGTGCATGTGCCGGGCGCATTGTTCTCGTGTGGCGACGGGCACGGTGCGCAGGGCGATGGCGAGGTCTGCACGACCGCGATCGAGACTGCGCTGCAGGGCGAGTTCGATCTGATCGTGCACAAGTGCACCGGCCTCGCGTATCCGCGCGCCGAGACACCGACGCACCTGATCACGATGGGCATGGATCCCGACCTCGACCAGTGTCTGGCGATCGCGCTGCGCGACATGATCGTGCTGCTCGGCGAACGCGCGGGACTGTCGCGCGAAGACGCGTACACGCTGTGCAGTCTCGCCGTGGACTTCCGCGTCACGCAGACCGTCAACACGCATCGCGGCGTGCATGCGATGGTGGCTAGGTCCTTGATGAATTGATGCGCTCACCGAATGCGAGCTGTCGGCGTCGCGCGCGTGCCGCGGCCTCGTCGCCGGCCACCGCCGCTGGCGCAGGCGTCGGCGTTCGGGGCACCGCACGCGGATTGCGCAGCATCAGCCCGGCCAGCGTGACGACGTAGAACAGGAACGCGACGCGCGGTACGTCGAGCAGGCTGTCGAACGCACCGACGACGAAGTAGCCGGCGATCGCGGCCGCGACGTACGGCGCGTCGGGATGACGGAACGCGCGCCCCACCGTCGTCCTCAGAAAGGCAGCGGCGACCAGCAGTGCGAACAGCGCGAGTCCGAACACGCCCTGATCGAACAGAACGTCGAGCAGAAGGTTCTTGATGTGCCACGGCAGATGCCACTTGTCGCTCGACGAGAACCAGCGCGCCGTGCGATTCGAGAAGTCGCCGTTCGCGATCACGTCGATGCCGTCGGGACCGACCATCTGCAGGCTGCGGACCTCGAGGACCGCGCCCGGATTGCCGGTCGCGATCGCGAAGTAGACCGGTCGCGGCGCATACCAGGATGCGCCGCCGATGACGCCGGTTCTGAGCGGGAAGCGTATCGTCTGCCATGCCACCGGCGACGCGGGCAGCGCCGGGTCGGTCGCGATGCACGAGCCGTTGTAGAGCAGCATTTTCTCGCACAACTCGACATGGATGCCGCCGGCCTGCGACGAGCGCGCGACCATCGTCACCTGGTAGGTGCTCTGCGGCTGCACGGTCACGCGCTGCGAGAAGCGGAACAGTTCGCCGAAGCCGAGGTACTTGAGGCGTGGACCGGTGAGCGCGAGAAACCGTTCGCCGTTGCGGTACGCGATCCGGTAGCTGCCCGGCGCGATCGCGTCCGGCGACTCGAACTGCGACGTCGCGGGGAAGCGGCCGAGGCCCTTGCCGAACAACCAGTCGTCAACGCCGCGCAGTCTTCCGATGCCTTCCGTCCAATGCGCGATCCGCACGTCGAGATCGCCGCGGGTCGTCTGGAAGCGCCCGCCCATGTAGGCGCCGGCGGTGAAGACGGCGACCGATCCCATCACCAGCGCCGCGAAGCCGATCGTCGCGAGTTGCTCGTGGCGTCGTTCGGGCCAGACCGGCGTGTTCAGCCGCGCGGTCGCGAACGCCAGCGCGACCAGCGCAGCGAGCACGACCGCCGAGTCGCGGAATGCGCCGTTCCCGCCCCAGTGCCGCGCCACCAGCACCGCGTCGATCGCCAGCCATAGCCAGCTCGCGATCGAGAGCATCGCGCGCTGCTTCGCAGGGATGCCGATGTCGACCCGCATCGTCGTCACGACTGTCGCGGCGAGCGCTGCCGCGAAGACCAGGTAGGGCCCCTTCGGCAGCACGCCGCCGACGAGCGCGCCGGTTACGCCGAGGCACAGGGCTCCGATGCCGGCGACGAACCACGTGGCGATCGGCGCCTTGCGGATCGACGCCTCGAGTGGAACCGCCGTCGCGAGCACGAGGAACGCGGCGAGCACCGCACGATAGCCGCCGCTGCGGAACACGACGAAGCCGCTCGCCGCGACCAGCAGCGTGAACACGAGGCCTTTCGCGAGCAGCGACCAGATCTGCGCGCGGTCGAGCCGCAGCCGCTGCCGATACACAAGCACCACGAGCAGCAGCATCGATACCGGAATCGCCGCATAGACGCCGCGCGAGAACGTAACGAGGCAGGCATAGGCGGCGAGCGCCAGCACCACCCAGGCGCCGATCAGTCGTACGCGACTCTCGTTGCGGACCGCCTCGCGCACGGCGAACGGGATCGTCAGCGCCAGGAAGCCGTCGAGAGCCGCGCCGCCGACGTGCATCTCCCAGAACGGCGCGGTGACGCGATAGTCGTCCGAGAAGTCGAGCAGGCCGGTGAATGCAAGCCGCTCCTGCAACACCGCGAGCGTCGCGAGTCCGAGCCCGGCCGTCATGCCGAGGCTGAGCCGATCGAAGCCGCCGGGCCTTCGCAGTTCGGCCAGCAGCAGCGGTGCCATCAGCACGACCCACGCGAAGCTCTTGAAGATCCGCAGGCTGTTCAGCGGATCGTCGTATCCCTGGAACCAGTCGAAACGGAATCCACCGGCGGCAGCGATGCCGCGTTCGAGCGAGATCGCGGTCGATACCAGGAACAACGCGATCAGCGCGATCGAGAAGATCGACAGGGCCGGACCGTGGCGGCGCGTATCGACGTCCACCGCAGGCGGCCCGCGTAACGCGAGCGCCGCGTAGCCGCCGGCACTGGCGGCCAGCACCATCAGGTCGAGCTCCTCGAACGTCATCCAGCCGGTGATCGATGCGAAGCCGGTGACCGGCAGCAGCGCGACCATCGCCTGCAGTGCGATCGAAAAGCGGAGTCCTGCCAAAACGGTCGCTGCGACGAAGCAGACGATCGCGACGACCGGGGCGACCGGATAGGCGCCGGCCATCGCGAGGCCGGTCGCCGCGCACAGCGTCGCGACCACCAGTGCTGCCGCTCGAATGAAGATCGCGCCCGCAGCGCTGCGGGCCGCCGGCGGGGTGCGTGGCGTGGTGGTCTGGATGGCGGCCATGGTGCGGTGTTCGGCGTGCGGAGGGTCGGACGATCCGCGACTATGCCCGATGCGCCGCCGACAGCAGCGCGATCGCCGCTGCGATAAGCTCGCGGCTTGTTTCGAAGGAGGCCATGCCATGCTGCAACGAGTCGATCAACGGATATCCCTGAA
>JBDTIS010000177.1:0-6023 GCA_039936235.1 Burkholderiaceae bacterium
GCGCCGGTCGCCCGGCGAGGGCTGCCGTCGATGCAGTCGAGCGCGCCCTCGCCGCATCGGCGAGGGCGCGTCGTTCAGGCGGTCTTGCGTCGACGCGTGCCGCAGACCAGTGCGAAGACGCCGGCGCCGAGCAGCAGTGACGTCGAGGGCTCCGGGACCCCGAGCGCGGCGGCGATCGCGTTACCCGCCAGCGCCTGGACCTGGCCTGTGGGATGGATCGAGTCCCAATAGAAATACTGGCCGATGTTCGCCCCGTTCACGCCGCAGGCGGGGGTCGCCGCGGGCGTCAAAGGCGTATTCGTGAAGCAGCGATCGGTCGTGTCGGTGATCCCGTACGCCGATGCGTTCGCGATGATGTCGCTGTTGAACGCGTAGAGATCGAACAGATTGACGAGCGTGCCCATAGGACGGCTAAGGCTCGCCAGACCGGTCGACAGCAGCGCGTCGTACTGCTGGCTCAGCGACGTCGCCGCGACCGCCTTGGTCGGGTTGTCCTGCGCGAATTCCGGTATCACTCCGACGTTAGGGACATTGACGACCAGGATGTTCCGGGCGCCTTCGTTGATCAGCAGCTGGATCGCGCTGACTTCGTTGCTCACGCCCGGGTTGATGCCGGCCGTGCCGAGGCTGTTCAACGCCGCCTGGCGCACGTCGTTTCCGCCGGAAAGCACGAAATAGAGTGCATTCGGATCGGCGATGCCGCCGACGTGGGCGCCGTAGGCGGCGACCTGTTGCGGCAGGTTACCGCCGGGAATGCCGCCGCCGAACGCCGCAGCGGTGGCGCCGGCCACCGCATAGTTGGTGCCGGCGACGTAGGACGCACCGCCGAACAGGCCGAAGACGTCCTGGAAGCCGGTCAGGAACAGCGACGGATTTACAGTGAGGCCGAGACGGCTGGCCAGCACCTGCGCGGCGACCGGGCCGTTGGTGAAGCTGTCGTGATAGCTCGGCGGGTTCGGGAAGTTCTGGTGATAGAAAGCTTCGGCCAGGTTCCCGTTGTCCGAGAGGCTGTCGCCGAACACATATTCGGCCGTGTAAGGCCCCGCGTGCGCTGCGGTCGAGAGGCTCAGCGCGAGCGCGAGCCCGGCGCCTGCGTACCAACGTGCGAATCCCATCCTGTCTCCTTCGGCGCATTCAGCGCGTGTTGTCGTCGTGCGCCGAGGTTCGGCCGAAGGCGACAAGCGCAGGATGCGTGCCAGTTGACAGATGCCGTTGTAATGCAAGGCAACCAGTCTTCGACGGCGGAGCGAGCGGCGCCGGAGTGTAAGTTCCTCCGACACGCGCCGGTAACCCGCGCTTGCTCAGTGACTGCGGATCATCGTCCCCACGCCCTTGTCGGTCAGGATCTCGAGCAGCAGGCAATGCGGCACCCGGCCGTCGATGATGTGGACCGCGTTGACGCCGCTCTTGGCTGCCTCGAGTGCCGACGACAGCTTCGGCAGCATGCCGCCGGAGATGGTGCCGTCGGCGAACAGCTCGTCGATGGTCTTGGCCGTCAGGCCGGTCAGCAGATTGCCTTCCTTGTCGAGCACGCCCGGTGTGTTGGTCAGCATCACGAGCTTCTCGGCTTTGAGGATCTCGGCGAGCTTGCCGGCCACGAGGTCGGCGTTGATGTTGTAGCTCTCGTTGTCGGCGCCGAAGCCGATCGGGCTGATCACCGGGATGAACGCGTCGTCCTGCAGCGCCTTGACGACGGCCGGGTTGATCGACTCGATCTCGCCGACGTGCCCCATGTCGTAGAACACGGTCGGATCCTTGATGTCCTGCATCTTGATCTTCCGCGCGCGGATCAGGCCGCCGTCGCGGCCGGTCAGTCCGACCGCCTGGCCGCCGGCGTGGTTGATCAGGCCGACGATGTCCTGCTGGACTTCGCCGGCCAGCACCCACTCGACGACTTCCATCGTGTCTGCGTCGGTCACCCGCATGCCCTGGATGAAGCTGCCGCTCTTGCCGACCTTCTTCAGCGCGTCGTCGATCTGCGGGCCGCCGCCGTGGACCACGACCGGATTCATGCCGACCAGCTTGAGCATCACGACGTCGTGCGCGAACGCGGCCTGCAGGCTCTTGTCGACCATCGCGTTGCCGCCGTACTTGATGACGATGGTCTTGCCGTGGAAGCGGCGCAGGTAAGGCAGCGCCTCGGAAAGAATGTCGGCCTTCAGCGACTGCGGCGACGTGGCGCTGGTCGGTTCGGCCTGTGAAGGGAACGGCGTGGACGACGCTGAAGCGGACAACATGGTCATGCCGGTCCTTCGAGAGTGAGCGGAAATTCTAGCAGCGGATGATGGCGCGCTCACTGGTGAAACGCGGCGGATGCGATTCAGACGTCTTCGTCTTTTTTTCGCAATGCGCGTTGCAGCGCCTCGCGATCGGCGACCCGCTGGCCACCCTGGGAACGGCGATGCGGGCCGGCTACCCGCTTCAGCGCCGGCGCGACGAGTGGATTGCGCGGCCTGGGAGGCGCAATGCGAAACGTCATCTTCTGGCGGGTCTTGTGGGTGCGATCGGCCATCGGTTCACGCAGTGACACGCGTCAGCGCGGCTTCATCATCGGCGCCGCATTGCGGACATCGATCGAGACGGCCTGCTCGACGATACGGTGGTCGGGCCCTTCGATCCGCAGCGTCAGCGGCAGCTTGTCACCGGTGGACAGCGGTTGCCGCAGATCCATCAGCATCACGTGCAGGCCGCCTGGCTTGAGCTCCACGGGCTGCCCGGCCGGCAGGTCGACAGCGGCGACCGGACGCATCTTCATCGTGGTTCCCTGCATCGCCATCTCGTGGACCTGCACGACGGCTGCGAGCGGCGAACTCGCGCCGACCAGCCTGGCCGACTCGGTGCTCGTCACCGTCATGTAGACGACCGACGCGGTCTGCCCCTTGATGGTCGCGCGGGCCCAGGCGTTGGACACGTCCACAGCGAATGCGACGGAGCACGACAGCAGCAGCGCGATCGCGGCGATGGGCCGGACGGGATGGAACAGGGATGGGATCGGGGACATGGTCGGATAACTTGGGAATTCCGATTATCCCGTAAGCGAGGTCGCACGGACGGGGACGGCTGAAACTTGTCGGAGTCCGGTTCGCGGCCTGCCGTCGTTCGGCGGCGCTGCCAGCCGGTTACTGCGAGTCCCGTCGGGCGAGGGACGGACTTCGCCGCGACGACCGCAACCTGCGATCAGGCCCGCTGCAACCGTGGGATGAGGAGAGCCTCATCGCGCCCCGTTGCGTCGTTCAGCCGCGCGTCACCTTGCGGGCGGCGTTCGCACCGGCGAGTTCGGTTTCGCTGCGGGCTTCGTTGCGGATGCCGTCGAAGGCGTTCTTCGAAATCGTCACGACGACCGGCGCGAGGCGGATCACTTCCTGCGGCGTGGTCTGCGTGGCGGGACGCAGCGACGGCGCCACCTGGCTGACCGCAGCCGTGCTGGCGATCGCGACGGCCGCTCCGCAACCGACCACGACCGCGGCCAGGAATGTGATGAACGTGCTCAGGGGGGTGCTCTTTTCCATTTCCGAATCTCCTCGCGGTGGGGGTCACGACCGGTGTCCGATGCAGCGAAGAATAGGAAAGACGTTTCGAAGGCACATCGTGATTGCGACGAAAGCCGCCTATCGCGCGACCAGCCGTCGTCATCGGCGATCGACGTCCGCGTTGTTACTTTGGGAATGTACGGCTAGCGCGCCGTGAATCGATAAACCCCTCCGGCATCGCGCTCGCGCACCAGAGACCCCGCGTACCACAGCGCATGCAGATGCGCGAGCGCCTCACCGAACGCGAAGAACAGCTGGTGCGTGTCCAACGGCCTGCGGAACATGATCGGCACGATGTCGGCCGCCGTGCGCGGACTCGCGCAATGCGCGAGCACTTCGGCGAGCCGCGCGTCGTGATGCGCGACGAGCTGTTCGACGCGTCGGCGCGCGCGGCGGAACGGCCGGCCGTGCGACGGCAGCACCATCGCGTCGTCGGACAGGAAGGAGAAGCGCCGGATCGAGTCGACGAAATGCTGGACCGGGTTGGCCTCCGGCTCCATCGCGTGGACGCTGACATTCGTCGAGATTCGCGGCAGCAGCATGTCGCCGGAGATGAGGATGTCGGCCTGCTGCGCGTGCAGCGCCGCATGTTCCGGCGAATGACCGAAGCCGGTGATCACGTGCCACGTGTCGTCTCCGATCGCGATCGCTTCCCCGTCGACGATGCGGCGATAGTGCATCGGCATGTCGGGCACGAGCCTGGAGAAGTAACCGCTGCGGCTGCCCAGGGACGCCAGGGAGGCCTCGTCGACCATCCCGTGCGCCACGTAGTGCGCGACCACGTCGGGGCCGTCGGTACCCGGCAGACCCGCCTGCAGGAGCCGGCCCATCGCGTATTCGCCGAGCGTCATCCACAGCGGCGCCTGACGATCGGGAGGCATCCGTCGCTGCAGCCACGCGGCGTTGCCGAGATGGTCCGGATGCATGTGAGTGCACAGGATGCGAACGATCGGCAGTCCGTCGAGCTGGTTCTCGATGACCTGTTCCCACAGCCCGCGGGTCGTGTCCGACGCGATCCCGCAGTCGATCACGGTCCATCCGTCGCGCCCGTCGAAGCGGTCGCGCAGCAGCCACAGGTTGATGTGGTCGAGTGCGAACGGCAGCGGCTTGCGGATCCAGTAGACACCCGGGGCGATCTCGCGCTTGCGTCCCGGTTCGGGCAGTGCGTCGGCGAAGGGGTAGTCGAGTTCGGCTTCTTGAGGATTCATCAGAGGATCGATGGAGAGGAGACCGCGGCGACGCGACGTGTACGGACCCGCCACGCGTTCCATCGTGGGCGAGTCGGGTTCGATTCTATGCGTTCGGCCGGCTGCGTCCGCGTAACCGGGTCGGCCTGGTCGATCAGTTATCGTCCGCGCATGTCCACCGGAATGACCGCTGCTTACGGCATCACCCTGCACGGCCTGATGGTCGTGCTGTCGCTGCTCGCGTACGTCGTCGCGTCGCACGCGTTCAACCATCGGCGCCATCCGACCGCCGCGATCGCGTGGGTGTTCTTCATCCTGCTGGTGCCTTATGTCGCGCTGCCGTCCTTCCTGGTGTTCGGCTCGCGCAAGCAGCCGCGGCCGTTGCTGCTGCCGTCGCCGGAGCCATCGTCGTCGACCGCGCCGTGGGCGATCCGGGCGATCGCGGGGCTCGGACAACCGGCGCCTGCGACCTACCGGGAACTGTTCGTCCACGCCGGCGGGGTTGAGGCCATGTCCGCGCTGTGGCGCGTGATCGACGGCGCGGTCGAGTCCATCGACATCTGCACGTTCATCATCGGCAACGACCCGATCGGCGAATCGGTCGTGGCGCGGCTCGTCGCCAAGGCGAAGGCGGGCGTCCGTGTCCGCCTGCTGGTCGATGGCATGGGACGGCTGATGCACCGGCCTCCGGACTTGTCCCCGCTGGTGGATGCCGGCGCGCGCTTCGCGGTGTTCGTGCCGCCGCTGCGATTGCCGATCCGCGCGCGCGCGAACCTGCGCGACCATCGCAAGATGGTGATCGCCGACGCAGGCCGTCCCGATCGCAGGCTGTGGAGCGGCGGGCGCAACCTCGCCGGCGAATATTTCGAAGGGGTGCGCGGCGAGGCGCCTTGGCACGACCTGACGTTCGACGTGGGCGGCAACATCGTCCTGCAGGCAGCCGCGCTGTTCGAACGCGACTGGGCCTACGGAAACGGCGAAACGGTCGAGACGGCGCCGCGGATCAGGGCCAAGGTCGTCGACGCACTGGCGCACTGCTGTGCGCAAATGGTCGCGTCGGGTCCGGACGAGGTCGAGGACACGATCCAGACCGTGCTCGTCAGCGGCGCCTATCAGGCCGAGCGGCGGATCGTCATGGTGACACCGTACTTCGTGCCCGACGCGTCGTTGCTGACCGCGCTGTGCATGGCGGCGCTGCGCGGCGTCACGGTCGAACTGCTGATTCCCGCGCGGTCGAACCACCGGATGTCCGACATCGCGCGACGTCGTGCGTTGCGCGCGCTCGCACACGCCGGCGGCCACGTCT
>JBDTIS010000178.1:0-15947 GCA_039936235.1 Burkholderiaceae bacterium
CCTGTTACGACGCGGCGCAGCGCGACGACCTCGACGCCGCGATCGCGGCGTGAGGGCGACTCGCCGCGGGGGTGCCGGGCGATTCGCAGGTCGCGCGGTCTCTGCGCGTGAACATCGACGCCGCGCGCAAGGCACTGGCGGAAAAGCCGACCGACGTCCGTCAGTGCCCACAAATGACAAGCCCCGGGGCGAACTGCGCACCGGGGATTCGTCGATAAGCCGTCGCGAGACGGCGTCCCCCATCGAGGACTGGCCATCGCTTGCATCAACGCCCAATCGATAGCCCATCTACGATAGCAGCGCTGGCGCTCTCCCACATTCGCAGCAGCGCCGGGTGGCGGGTATCGACGAAGTCGATGATCCGTACATCGGATTTGCTGGCGTGTTCCCGGTGCAGGCGGCTCGCGTCCTGCTGCAAGGTGCGCTTCCAGGGCACCGGATGGCCGGCACCGAGGTGTCCAGCGGCAGGTGGTCGAATCCTTCGCCAACCAGCTTTCCCTTGGCCATCAGAATGCGCGGCGCCTCGGTGTTAATGCGTCCAACTCGCCGAGGACTGAGTCGGGTACACCCCAGCCAGCCTCGAACAACTCGGGCGTCACGAATGCGCGGCAGGTGTCGGCTTCGGTCATGCAAGTCGCACCTCTCTTCAACGCTCGAGGTTTCCGGTTGGGCCGGCCCACAGCCGAGAGATCTGGAAGGACAGTTTGCGGTCGTGCCTAATGGACAGCAAGCGCAGTAGATGGCCCGGCGTTGCTGCCGTGTACACGATCAGGTGATCGCCATGCAGGTACTCGCGCAGGCGATCGGCAGCGCCCGCCGGCGATGCAGCCAGGCGGGTCAGCGCTTCGGCAGACTGCGGCGGTTGTTCGAGGTATCGCCGGCCGATGCGCGGAAAGCGTCTCAGCGATCTGGGACTTTCAGAGAGACTTTCTGATGCGTCCTGCAGCGCCAGCGAACGCTGTCACATATGCTCGATCATTACCTGCCCGAACCCCGAACACGACACCTGCGTCGCTCCTTCGAGCAGGCGCGCGAAGTCGTAGGTGACCTTCTTCGACAGGATCGACTTCTCCATCGCGCTGATGATCACGTCGGCGGCTTCGATCCAGCCCATGTGGCGCAGCATCATCTCGGCCGACAGGATCTCCGAACCCGGGTTCACGTAATCCTTGCCGGCGTACTTCGGCGCCGTGCCATGGGTGGCCTCGAACATCGCGACCGAGTCGCTCAGGTTCGCGCCCGGTGCGATGCCGATCCCGCCGACCTGGGCCGCCAGCGCGTCGGAGATGTAGTCACCGTTCAGGTTCAGCGTGGCGATCACCGAGTACTCGTTCGGGCGCAGGATGATCTGCTGCAGGAAAGCATCGGCGATGACATCCTTGACGACGATGTCGTTGCCGGTCTTCGGATTCTTGAACTTGCACCACGGTCCACCGTCCGTCAACTGCGCGCCGAACTCGGACTGCGCCAGCGCATAGCCCCAGTCGCGGAAGGCACCTTCTGTGTACTTCATGATGTTGCCCTTGTGCACCAGGGTCAGCGACGGCTTGTCGTTGTCGATCGCGTACTGGATCGCCTTGCGAACCAGGCGCTCGGTGCCCTCTCGCGAAACCGGCTTGATGCCGATGCCGGACGTGTTCGGGAAGCGGATCTTCTTGACGCCCATCTCGTCGATCAGGAACCGGATCAGCTTCTTCGCCTGGTCGCTCTCGGCCTGGTACTCGATGCCGGCATAGATGTCTTCCGAGTTCTCGCGGAAGATGACCATGTCGACCTTCTCGGGCGCCTTGACCGGGCTGGGCACGCCGGCGAAGTAGCGCACCGGACGCAGGCAGACGTAGAGGTCGAGTTCCTGGCGCAACGCGACGTTCAGCGAACGGATGCCGCCGCCGACCGGGGTCGTCAACGGGCCCTTGATCGACACCACATAGTCCTTGAGGATGTGCAGCGTTTCCGGCGGCAGCCAGACGTCCGGGCCGTAGACGCGGGTGGACTTCTCACCGGCGTAGATCTCCATCCACTGGATCTGGCGCTTGCCGCCGTAGGCTTTGGCGACCGCGGCGTCGACGACCTTGATCATCACCGGCGTGATGTCCAGACCGGTGCCGTCCCCTTCGATGTAGGGGATGATCGGCTTGTCGGCGACGTTCAACGAATAGTCTGCATTGACCGTGATCTTTTCGCCCGCGCTGGGAATCTTGACGTGCTCGAACATGGAGGGCTCCGAAGATGAGTTTCGTGCGCTGCGACGATGAAGGTCGCGACGCGTCTGGGACGGGGATCCGGTGCGGTCACCGCTTGCCGACGCCGGCACGGTCGGCCTAAACAACCGGCGCCCGTTGGCGGAAGGCCGAAATTATGCGCCAACTGACCGCCGCGCCCGGCAGACGCCGAAAGCGACCCTGATGCTTATCGCATTCCACAAGCCGTATGGCGTGCTGTCGCAATTCACGTCCGACGGTCCGAAGGCCACGCTCGCGGACTTCATCGCCATCCCCGACGTCTACGCGGCGGGGCGGCTCGACTTCGACAGCGAGGGGCTGCTGTTGCTGACGGACGACGGCCCCCTGCAGGCGGCGATCGCCGATCCGACCCGCAAGCTGGACAAGCGCTATCTGGCACAGGTCGAAGGGATTCCGGACCCGTCGTCGCTGGCCCGCTTCACGGACGGACTCGTGGTGGGTGAAGGCGCCGGATGCTTTCGCGCGTTGTCGGCGGAGGCTGTCTCGGTCGCCGATCCGGTCGTCGCAGAACGAAATCCGCCGATCCGCCACCGCGCGAACATCCCGACCTCGTGGATCCGGGTGACGGTGCACGAAGGCCGGAACCGGCAGGTTCGCAGGATGACGGCTGCAATCGGCCATCCGACGCTCCGGCTGATCCGCACCGGCATCGGCCGGCTGGACCTGTTCGAACTCGGCCTGGCGCCGGGCGCCTGGATGCAGGTCGAGGCGTCGCAACTGTCGCATACGCGCTGAACACTGCACGATCCGGGCGCGCTCTGGTTTACTCTCCGGGGGCCGTCGCAGTCGACCGCTGCTGTCAACCGCGTTCTGCGGCCGGCGTTATTGGGAGTGACCCGAAGCTCTGGCCGGTCTTTCGTGCAAGCCACTCGAGTCAGACCGATAATCGACTTTTTCAAAACTTTGAGGAAATTCACATGAGCAAGCTGATCGTTACCCTGGTTGCCACGCTGTTCGCGGCCACCGCATTCGCCCAAGTGCAACCTGGCTCGGTCCCCCCGACGCAGCCGGCAGCTGGCACCACTGCCAACTCGATGGTCAAGAAGGACAAGGCCAGCGACACGAATGTCAGCGAAAGGAAGGCTGCGCGCACCGCCAAGAGCAAGGCCCGCAGGGCGAAGCGTGACGAGAAGGTCGGCGACAAGCCCATCAACTGAAGTCTCTCCGGCGGCGAGTCCGCGCGGAATGAAAATGCCGGCCGATTGGCCGGCATTTTTCATCGTAGGAGTCGACGAGTCCGATCGATGCGTCGACACGACGGTCTGTCGTTGTGAGAGATCCGTGAGAAATGGAGTTCTACCGTGGCAAACGTAAACAGTCGTAACGAAGCGATCGGCAGGGCTCGCATGATTCGGTGGTCGTGCGCGTTGATGACCGTGATCGCGCTGTGCACGCCTCCCGCGCATGCGCAGCAGACGCCGACCGAGTTTCGCGTCATCCCGCTGACGGCCGGCATTCACGTCATCCGTGCCGAGGTCGCGATGGCAGCGGGCGAGCGCCAGAAGGGCCTGATGTTCCGGCCGGCCCTCGGCGCAAACCAGGGGATGGTCTTTCTCTTCGACGAACCCGCCGTGCAGTGCATGTGGATGCGCAATACGCTGATCCCGCTGTCGGTCGCGTTCATCGGTGACGACGGCAAGGTGCTCAACGTCGAGGACATGGCCCCGCAATCCGAGGACAACCATTGCGCAGCGAAGCCTGCACGCTATGCACTCGAGATGAACAAGGGCTGGTTTACCAGGCACGGCATTGCGGTGGGCGCAAGGATTTCGGGACTTCCCCGCGTGGCCAATTAGCCGGGTCTCGTCGAATCCGTCTGCCCGCTGCCTGTCTGCGTGCCCTGAGACGCGGGCCGCGAAGCCCGCGCCTGCAAGACGCAAACCGCGCCTTCTCAGCCCAGGTTCTTGCTGGCGAAGTCCCAGTGGGCAATCTTCCAGAACGCTTCCATGTATTTCGGACGCGCGTTGCGATAGTCGATGTAGTACGCATGCTCCCAGACGTCGCAGGTCAGCAGCGCGGTATCGGAGCCCTTCAGCGGCGTATCGGCATTTCCGGTCGTGACGATATCGACGCCGTCTCCCTTCTTGACCAGCCACGCCCAACCCGATCCGAACTGACCGATGGCAGCCTTCGTGAAAGCCTCCTTGAAGGTCGCGAAGTCACCCCACTTGGCGTCGATCGCGGCGCCGATCGCACCGGTGGCGTCACCGCCGCCGGTCGGCGACAGGCTGTTCCAGTAGAACGTGTGGTTCCAGACCTGCGCGCTGTTGTTGAAGATGCCGCCTGACGACTTCTTGACGATATCTTCCAGCGAGGCTTCCTCGAACTCGGTGCCCTTGATGAGGTTGTTCAGGTTGGTGACGTAGGCCTGGTGATGCTTGCCGTAGTGGTATTCGAGCGTCTCCTTCGAGACGTTCGGTGCGAGGGCGTCCATCGCGTAAGGAAGTGGGGGTAGCTTGTGTTCCATAGAGTCCCTTTAGTAGATCCGGCCATCGACCATGAAAGGTGGCTGGTGACATACGCATGCAATCTGCGCAGCCATGGCGCCAGGAGTCGAAACGCAATTCTATAGAAGCGCCCGAATCGCGCGCGAACGACTCGAGACGATTCAAGCACCGGCTTACAGCGCGACTCAATCGTCCGTCACCGCCACCACGCGGGTCGCGAACCGGCCGTGAGCCACTTCGACACTGACCGTCGCTCCGATCGCGACGCCCGTCGCGTCCCGCACCACGCGGCCCTCCGCATCGGTCGCGATCGCGTAGCCGCGCTGGAGCACCCCTTTCGGATCGAGCAGCGCCAGCCGCTGCCGCGCAGCCAGCGACGCCTGCGCCGCCACGCGCAGCCGTTGTTCGAACGACCGAAACAGGCGCTCGCGCAATGCGTCCGGTCGACCGGCGACGCCGCGCAACGCGCGCGTCGCGGACTTGAGGCGAACGGCAGCATGGTCGATCGAACGCTCCGCGTCGGCTACGTTCGCGGACTGCGCGCGCATCAGGCGCCGCGCTACGACGTCGAGTCGCTGCTGCGCGAGCTGCAGGCGCTGGGCCGGCGACCGCAGTCGCCGCGCTGCTTCATCGACGCGCTGCGACGACGCGTTCAGCAATCGCACGGACGCCCGGTTCAGCGCCGATCGATGCTGCGCCAGCAGCATCGAGAGCGCCGGCGCATCCGGGCTGGCGAGTTCGCCCGCGGCCGTCGGCGTCGGCGCACGGACGTCCGCGACGAAACCGGCGATCGTGAAATCGGTTTCGTGGCCTACCCCGCTGACCACCGGCATGGCCGCATTCGCGATCGCGCGGGCCACCTGCTCGTCGTTGAACGCCCACAGGTCCTCGATACTCCCGCCACCTCGCACCACCAGCAAAACGTCGATCGCGTGCCGGGGATGCGATGCCGCGGCGATTGCTTCGACGATGCGCGCCGGCGCGTCCGTTCCCTGCACCGGCGTCGGAAACACGAGTACCTCCACGTGCGGCGCGCGACGGGCGAGCGTCGCCAGCACGTCGCGCAATGCAGCGGCCTGCAACGACGTGACGACACCGATCACCCGTGGATGGCGCGGCAGGGCGCGCTTGCGGTCGATGTCGAACAGGCCCTCCGCCTCGAGCGCCGCCTTGATCCGCAGGAAGGCTTCGAACAGGACGCCGGCGCCGGCGCGTCGCAATTGCTCGACCTGGAGTTGGAAGTCGCCCCGCGGCGCGTAGAGGCCCGGAAGGACGCGCGCCTCGATCCGGTCGCCGTCGCGCGGTACCCAGGCGACGTGCTGGTTGCGGTTGCGGAACATGACGCAGCGCACCTGCGCGTCGCGATCCTTCATCGAGAAATACCAGTGCCCGGACGACGCGCGGGTCAGGTTCGATATCTCTCCGGACACCCACGACAACGGGAAACTGCGCTCGAGAAGGGAGGCGACCTGGCGGACGAGTTCGCCGACCGAGACGATGCGCGGCATGGGCGCGGCGGTCGAAATCGGAAAGTCAATGTTCATGCGGGTCTCGGGCTCATTTCGTTCTGCAAGGGCCGTTCAGTCTGCATCTGTCCACATGCCAGGGGTCGTTTCACGACATGTCACACACGGTCGAATGACCGCCTTCTTCGGTCAAAGCGCTTTAAATACAGCGCTCTCGGGGGCGCCACAGCGTCGGCGAGCGCGAAAATCGAGCATCGGGCGTGGATACGCCTATGGATATGCACAGAGTTGTCCACAGGGCGCGCAGTGACATAAAGCGTTGAGCACACAGGAATTCGTTGCAACTCGTCGGCCGCCACGGCTTGCCGACCAACGCCCGAAAAGCTACATTGCGGGTCGCTCGGACGTGCCCTCCTCCCGCCGACCATCGCGTCGCGCCCGCATCGCTTCGATTCCTTCTTCTTCCTTCGCACCGGGAGTCCCGTTTGGGTTCGATTTTCCTCGCAGCCGGTTGGCCGATCTGGTTCCTGCTGGTCGCCTCCATCATCGCACTGGCCCTGATCATCGAACGCGCGATCGTCCTTCGCCGATCCAAGGTCATTCCGCCGAACCTGCTCGACGAAGTCGTCGGGTTGCATCGTTCGCGCAAGGTCACGCCCGAAGTCCTCACACGCCTCGAGAACAACTCGCCACTGGGGCGCATCCTGGCCGCCGGCCTGCGCAACGAGAAGGCGTCGCGCGAAGTGATGAAGGAGTCGATCGAGGAAGCCGGCCGCGCCGTCACCCACGAACTCGAGCGCTTCCTCAATCATCTCGGGACGATCTCGACGGCGGCGCCGCTGCTCGGCCTGTTCGGAACCGTGATCGGGATGATCGAGATCTTCGGCTCGCAGGCGCCAGGCGGCAGCACGAATCCGACCCAACTCGCGCACGGCATCTCGGTGTCGCTGTACAACACGGCATTCGGCCTGGTCGTCGCGATTCCGTCGCTGATCTTCTATCGCCAGTATCGCGGGAAGGTCGACGGCCTGGTGGTGGAGATGGAGCAGCAGGCGGTCAAGTTCGTCGACATCGTCAGCGGCGAACGCAACGCCTGATCGCCCGCGATGAATTTCAAGAAGGGCACGCATCGCGAAGAGCCGGAGATCAACCTGATCCCGCTGATCGACCTTTTCCTCGTGATCATCATCTTCCTGATGGTCACGACCACGTACTCCAAGTTCGCCGAGTTGCAGATCACGCTGCCTACGGCCGACGCGGAGCAGGCGCCGACCCGACCCGCCGAGATCGACGTCGCGGTCACCCAGGAGGGGCGATACACGGTCGACGGGCGCCAGGTCGCGGCGCGCGATGCGGCGGGACTGACCGAGGCGATCCGCGCGAGCGCCGCGACGCGCAAGGATCCGGTGATCGTCATCAATGCAGACGCCCAGGCGACCCATCAGTCGGTCGTCAACGTGATGGAGGCTGCGCGAACGGCGCAGATCGCGCAGATCACGTTCGCGACCCAGACCGCGCAGTCGAAGTAAGCGATGCTCGCCGGCGCTGGCGGCGGAGCCACGGCAAGCACGACTCGTGCGACCATTCGTGCGGCTTGCACAGCGGCGAACATGATACGAATGACTCCCAGATGATCGAAACGTGAAACTCGGCCACGTCCTCTCGGCACTGTGGTTCGGTTCGGGACGGCCCCGCTGGCATCCGCGCTCGATCGCCCGCCGTTTGCTGAGCCTCGGCCTCACGCCGCTGTCCGCGTTGTTTCGCTCGTCGGTCGTATGGCGTCGCAAACGTTTATCAGGGTCCGGCGACGCGCTCGAGAAACTGCCGGTGCCGGTCGTCGTGGTCGGCAATCTCACCGTCGGCGGCGCCGGCAAGACACCGCTCGTGATCGCGCTGGTCGATGCGCTCCGGCAGGCCGGTTACACGCCGGGCGTGATCTCGCGCGGCTACGGTGGCAGTGCAACGCGGGCCAGGGATGCCGTGGTCGCGGTCGTGGGCGACGCGCGCGATGCGGCCGAACGTTTCGGCGACGAATCGGTGCTGATCCAGCGACGTACCGGCGCACCGGTCTTCGTCGGCAAGCGGCGCGTCGATGTCGGTCGCGAACTGCTCGCGAGCCATCCGGAAGTCGACATGCTGTTGTCCGACGACGGGCTCCAGCACTACGCGCTCGCGCGAAACTTCGAGATCGCCGTGTTCGACGCGCGCGGTGCCGGCAACGGCCGGATGCTCCCGGCGGGTCCGCTACGCGAACCGCTGACGCGGCTAGCCACGGTCGACGCGATCGTGCTCAACGGCACTGCTACGGCGCTTCCTGCACTGCCCGAAGGCACGGTGCCGCTCTTGCCGCCATTCCACATGGAGCTCATTCCCGGGGACGCGTATCGCGTGAACGATCCGGCCGTGACGCGGCCGCTGTCGAGCTTTCGCGGCCGTCGTCTGACCGCGGCTGCGGGGATCGGCAACCCGCAACGTTTCTTCGCATTGCTCAAGAGTCTCGGCCTGAGTTTTCACCGCATGCCGCTCGACGACCACCATCGCTATCGCGAGAATCCGTTCTCGCGTCGCAACTCCGAAGCCGTCCTGATGACCGAGAAGGACGCGGTCAAGTGCGCGCGCTTCGACGAGGCCCGCATGTGGGCGGTGCCGGTCTTCGCCCAGCTCGATCCGGGACTGATCGAGGCGATTCTCGGCCACATCGGCGGCCGCAGAACCCCTGCACTTCCCGCGGACTGAAGGAGTAATGACCCCCATGGACCATCGCCTGCTGGACCTCCTCGTGTGCCCGGTCACGAAAGGACCGCTGACGTACGACAAGGCACGCCAGGAACTCGTCTCCGAGGCGGCCCGTCTCGCCTATCCGATTCGTGACGGTATTCCGGTGATGCTCGAGTCGGAAGCACGCAGGCTCGATCCGGACCCCGGCGCGCGTCCGGCCTGACACGTCCGCGTCCGGCCAGTACGATGCGCGCCGACCGCAGGACGGTGCCGCTCGACTTCGTCGCGATCATTCCGGCGCGTCGGGCTTCGACGCGGTTGCCCGACAAGCCGCTCGCCGACATCGGCGGCAAGCCGATGGTGGTGCACGTCGCCGACCGTGCGCGCGCCAGCGGTGCGGCGCTGGTGATCGTCGCCACCGACGACGACGCGATCGCGGCCGCGGTCCGGTCCCACGGCCACGAGGTCGCGATGACCAGCGCTGCGCACGCGTCGGGGACCGATCGCATCGCGGAGGTCACGGCCGCCCTCACCCGCGACGGGATGATCGACGGCAACACGATCATCGTCAACGTGCAGGGCGACGAGCCGCTGATCGACCCGGCGTTGATCGCGCGGGTCGCGAGGACGCTGGCAGAAGCGCCCGACTGCGCGATCGCCACCGCATGCCATCCGATCGCGCGCCGCGACGACCTGTTCAACCCGAATGTGGTCAAGGTCGTCACCGACGCGCGCGGAAGGGCGCTCTATTTCTCGCGCGCCCCTATCCCGTGGGTCCGGGACGTCGAAGAAGCCACCGAGATCCGCGCGATGCGGCACGTCGGCCTCTACGCCTATCGCGCGTCGTTCCTGTCGATCTTCGGTGCCCTTGCGCCTTCGCCGCTCGAAGCCCTCGAAGCGCTCGAGCAACTGCGCGCGTTGTGGCACGGTCATGCGATCGCGGTGTTCGTCGCCGACGACGCGCCGGCAGCCGGTGTCGACACGCAGGAAGATCTCGACCGCGTTCGAGCCGTTGTCGCGGCGACAACGACTGGGGTTGGCGGCAATTGACCGTGCGGCGACTCATCCGGTAAGGTTCGCGTCGACAGGCGGGACCGTCGCGGCAAATGATGCGGGCCGCAGTACCTGCCGGCACCATCACCAGAGGCCAGAAGACGACGCGCAACACAACGTCGCACAGGCTCATTCCACCCCACACTCATTCCGAGGCACGACTGCGATGCAGAGAGATTCATGCGTCTGATCCTTCTTGGCGCACCCGGTGCAGGTAAAGGGACCCAGGCGCAGTTCATCCGCGAGCACTACGGCATCCCCCAGATCTCCACCGGCGACATGTTGCGGGCAGCGGTCAAGGCCCAGACCCCGCTCGGCATCGCGGCGAAGAAAGTCATGGACACCGGTGCGCTGGTGTCCGACGACATCATCATCGGACTCGTCGAAGAGCGGCTCAAGCAGGCCGACTGCGAGAAGGGCTACCTGTTCGACGGCTTCCCACGGACGGTCCCGCAGGCCGACGCGATGAAGAGCGCCGGTGTCGCGATCGACTACGTGCTCGAGATCGCCGTTCCGGACTCGGACATCATCGAGCGCATCAGCGGCCGTCGCGTGCACCCGGGCAGCCAGCGGATCTATCACATCCACTTCAATCCGCCCAAGGTCGAAGGCGTAGACGACGTCACCGGCGAGCCGCTGATCCAGCGCGACGACGACCGCGAAGATACCGTCCGCAAGCGCCTCGAGGTCTATCACACGCAGACCGAAGTCCTGATCAGCTACTACTCCGATTGGGCCAGTCACGGATCGCAGCCCGGCGAACCCGTCGCGCCGCGCTACTGCAAGGTCCCTGGCACCGGCAGCGTAGACGAGATCCGGTCGCGCATCTTCGCAGCGCTGGGCTAAAAGAGCAGCAAGGCTCACTGCGCCTCAGAACGCAGTCGCCGCACGGTCAATGAACCGCCGGATCCGATCCGCGGCAACAAGGGAGCAACAGACATGGAAGTCGGATCGACGGGCCTGTGGTTCGCCCTGGTCTGCGGCGCCATCGCCGTGGTCTATGGCGTGTGGTCGCGCAGCTGGATTCTCGGACTACCCGCAGGCAATGCACGGATGCAGGAGATCGCGCTCGCGATCCAGCAGGGTGCTGCCGCCTACCTGAAGAGGCAGTACACGACCATTGCGATGGTCGGCGTGGTGATCTTCCTGATCGTCGGCTTCGTCCTCGGCTGGCTGACCGCCGCGGGGTTTCTGATCGGCGCCGTGTTGTCGGGGGCTTCGGGCTTCATCGGGATGAACGTCTCGGTCCGCGCCAACGTGCGCACCGCCGAAGCCGCCAGCAAGGGACTCGACGCGGCGCTCAACGTCGCGTTCCGCGGCGGCGCGATCACCGGCATGCTGGTCGTCGGGCTCGGGCTGCTCGGTGTCGCGGGCTGCTACGGCTTCCTGGTCAGCTTCGGCTCTACCGCCGGCCTCGATCCGCTGCTGCTGCACGACGCGATCCAGCCGCTGATCGGTTTCGCATTCGGCGCGTCGCTGATCTCGATCTTCGCGCGGCTAGGCGGCGGCATCTTCACGAAGGGCGCCGACGTCGGCGCCGACCTCGTCGGCAAGGTCGAGGCGGGCATCCCCGAGGACGATCCGCGCAACCCGGCCGTGATCGCGGACAACGTCGGTGACAACGTCGGCGACTGCGCCGGCATGGCCGCCGACCTGTTCGAGACCTACGCCGTCACGCTGATCGCGACCATGCTGCTCGGCGCGCTGGTGATGCGCGGCGCCGAATTCGCGTCGGTGATGTATCCGATGGTGCTCGGCGGCTTCTCGATCATCGCGTCGATCATCGGCTGCTTCTTCGTCAAGCACACCCCGGGTCGCAAGATCATGACCGCGCTGTACAAGGGATTGATCGTCGCCGGCATCCTCGCGCTGATCGCGTTCTACCCGATCACGAGCTGGGTCTTCAGCGGCACCGAGCTCGCTTCGGCCGCGCGCCAGGACGGCATCTCGCTGGTGACCCGGTTGTACCTGGCGTCGATCGTCGGACTGGTCCTGACCGGCCTCCTGGTCTGGATCACCGAGTACTACACCGGCACCGAGTACAAGCCGGTGCGCTACGTCGCACAGGCGTCGACGACCGGTCATGGCACGAACATCATCGCGGGCCTCGCGGTGTCGATGAAGTCGACCGCGTGGCCGGTGATCTGCGTCTGCTTCGCGATCTACGCGGCTTACGGACTCGCGGGGCTGTACGGCATCGCGGTCGCGGCCACGTCGATGCTGTCGATGGCCGGCATCATCATCGCGCTAGACGCGTACGGACCGATCACCGACAACGCCGGCGGCATCGCCGAGATGGCCGAACTGCCCGCGGCGATCCGCGACGTGACCGATCCGCTCGACGCGGTCGGCAACACGACCAAGGCCGTGACGAAGGGCTACGCGATCGGCTCCGCCGGTCTCGCGGCGCTGGTCCTGTTCGCCGACTTCACGCACGCGCTCGACACGGCCGGCAAGACGGTCACCTTCAGCCTCAGCGAACCGGCCGTGATCATCGGCCTGTTCGTCGGCGGCCTGATCCCCTATCTGTTCGGCGCGATGGCGATGGAAGCGGTCGGTCGTGCGGCCGGCGCCGTAGTCGTCGAGGTTCGGCGCCAGTTCCGCGATATCCCCGGGATCATGGAAGGCACGGCCAAGCCCGAGTACGGCGTGGCGGTCGATATGCTGACGAAGGCGGCGATCAAGGAGATGATGATCCCGTCACTGCTGCCGCTCGTGACGCCGATCGTCCTCGCGGTCGTCGCGCGCTTCCTGATGGGCCCCGACGCGGGCCGCATGGCGATCGGCGGGATGCTGATGGGCACCATCGTGACTGGCCTCTTCGTCGCGATCTCGATGTGCACCGGCGGCGGCGCGTGGGACAACGCGAAGAAGTACATCGAGGAAGGAAACTTCGGCGGCAAGGGCTCCGAGGCCCACAAGGCGGCGGTGACCGGGGACACGGTCGGCGATCCTTACAAGGACACGGCGGGGCCGGCCGTCAATCCGCTGATCAAGATCATGAACATCGTCGCGCTGTTGATGGTGCCGCTGCTCTGAGCGCCGGAGCGTACGACAAGAGGGCCGCGCGAGCGGCCCTCTTGTCGTGAGCGACGACCGGCTACCTGCCCAGTTCGATGCCGTCGTCGTCGAGCTTGTTGGTCTTGCCGGAACGGCCAAGGTCGTCGGCCGATGTATTGCGATCGTTGCCGCTCTGGATGTCCTCGCTGGTGAGGTCGCGGCCGCTGCGCCCGTCGACGTTCTCGCGCTCCCTGCGTTCGCGCTCCTCGTCGTCGATACCCGACTGTGGCGTGTCTTCCGGGCCGTCGAGGCCTATCGATGTGTCTGTCGTCATGAGACGTCTCCTGAAACGGGCTGTCCGGCGAAATGCCTTGCGATGCCCTGCTGATCGATGCGACTACCGCCACGCGCTTCGGTTTTCGCCGTCCGCCGCCTCTGGCCGACGTTTCCGACGGCCGACCGTCCGCGGTTCATCCGGCCCACGATCGATCCACTATCGCATGCACGTCGCAAGTGCGCGGCAGCTCGCCGTACACGGCGCCCCATGCAGTGCCGGTGGACAGGCGCGTCGCGCAGAAGGCGTCGGCAGTCGCGCACGTGTCGGATCGCAACAGCAGCGAAGCCTGAGTCAGCGTGACGAGCTGGCGCACCAGGCCGCGCCCCGAGCCTTCGTCGAATGCCTGCGTCGACAGCAGCGTCGCGAACCTATCGACCGCGCGATCGAACGCGGCGGTACGCCCGCGCGCTCGTTCGAGTTCCGCGAGTATCAGTTCTGCGGTCCGCTGCGAGCGGCCGAGCGCTCGCAGCACGTCGAGGCACATGATGTTGCCGGAGCCTTCCCAGATCGAGTTGACCGGCATCTCGCGATACAGCCGCGCCATCGGTCCCTCCTCGACGTAGCCATTGCCGCCGAGCACTTCCATCGCCTCGGCCGCGAGTTCGGGGCCGCGCTTGCAGACCCAGAACTTCGACGCAGACGTCATCAGTCGCCTGAACAGTGTCTCGTCTTCGTCGTCGTGCGCGTCGAAAGCGCGAGCGAGCCGCAGCGCGAGTGCCGTCGCCGCCGCCGATTCGATCGCGAGGTCGGCCAGTACGGCCGTCATCAGCGGCTGGTCGACCAGCGCGACGCCGAAAGTCGCACGATGGCGCGCGTGATGGATGGCCTGCACGACCGCCTCGCGCATCATCCCGGCCGTGCCGATCACGCAGTCGAGCCGCGTATAGGTCCCCATCTCCAGGATCGTCGGCACACCACGGCCGGGCTCGCCGAGCCTGCGTCCCCACGCGCAGGCGAACTCGACCTCCGACGAGGCGTTTGAGCGGTTGCCGAGCTTGTCCTTGAGCCGCTGCACGCGCACCGCGTTGCGGGTGCCGTCAGGCTCGAAGCGCGGGACCAGGAAACAGGTCAGCCCTTCGTCGGCGCCGGATGCATCGGTCGCATACGCGAGCACCAGGTGCGCGTCGCACTGCGGCGCGGAGTAGAACCACTTGTGTCCGGTCAGCCGATAGCCGTCGACGTCCGAGCGGACCGCGCGCGTCGTGTTGGCCCGCACGTCCGAGCCGCCCTGCTTCTCGGTCATCCCCATCCCGATCAACGCACCGTGCTTCTGCTCGACCGGCAGGTCGCGCGGGTCGTAGACCCGCGACAGGATGCGAGGCACCCAGGCAAGAGCGGCCCAGTCGTCCCTGCGCAGCGCGGCGACGGCGCCGTAGGTCATCGTGGTCGGACACAGCGTGCCCTGCTCGACGCGGGCCTGCATCAGATAGCCGGCCGCGCGGATCGTGTGCGCGCGCGACGGCGCAGTCTGTTCCCACGGACTCGCATGGAAGCCGCGCGCGACGATTCCTTCCATCAGCCGGTGCCATGCCGGATGGAAGTCGATGCGGTCGACCCGATGCCCCTGCGGATCGAAACTCTTCCAGACCGGCGGCGACTGATTCGCCTGGCGCGCGAGTTCGACGTTGGCGGGATCGGCGAGCGCACGACCGACGCGGTGCAGTTCGTCCGTGCCGCTCGCGGCGCCTTCGCGCAGCACCGCGTCGCGCAGCGTGCGATCGCTCGCGAAGAAGTCTTCGTCGACGAGCGGCGGCACCTGGTTGAACACTTCGTCCGGCGCCGGACGTCGCGTTGCACGATCGACTGGGGTTTGCATCGTTGGTTTCTTCGTGACGACGATCGCAGGATAACTGTAGCGGGCCGCTGCGCTAGAATCCGGCCCGCTCGCGGCTCGACGCATCGTCGCCGCCGACCCTCTTCAGGAACATTCCATGAACATCGAAGGCAAGGTCTTCATCGTCACCGGCGGGGCCTCGGGCCTCGGCGCAGGCACCGTCCGCATGCTCACCGCGCATGGCGCGAAGGTCGTGATCGCCGACGTGCAGGTCGAACTCGGCGAGAAGGTCGCCACGGAACTCGGACAGCAATTCGTCCGCTGCGACGTCAGCAGCGAAGCGGATGGCAAGGCAGTCGTCGCAGCGGCCGTCGCGACCGGCAAGCTGATGGGGCTGATCAACTGCGCCGGCATCGCGCCCGCGATCAAGACCGTCGGCCGCGACGGCGCGCATCCGCTCGATGTCTTCACGAAGACGATCATGGTCAACCTGGTCGGCTCGTTCAACATGATCAGGCTCGCCGCGGAGGCCATGTCCGCGAACGTGCCCGAAGACACCGGCGAGCGCGGCGTGCTGATCAACACGGCGTCCGTCGCGGCCTACGACGGCCAGATCGGCCAGGCGGCCTACTCGGCGTCCAAGGGAGGGCTGGTCGGCATGACGCTGCCCGTCGCGCGCGACCTCGCACGCAGCGGCATCCGCTGCGTGACGATCGCCCCCGGCATCTTTCGCACGCCGATGATGGACAGCATGCCGCAGGACATTCAGGACGCGCTCGCCGCGAGCATCCCGTTTCCGTCACGCCTCGGCACGCCGGACGACTACGCGAAGCTGGTCCACCAGATCGTCACGAACGAGATGCTCAATGGCGAGACGATCCGCCTCGACGGAGCGATCCGCATGGCACC
>JBDTIS010000179.1:0-9259 GCA_039936235.1 Burkholderiaceae bacterium
AGGACTTCCTGCGAATGCTAGAGCGATCCGCTTTCCGCCAATAGCCGCTGGATGCGGAAAGTCAGGGCGTCCATCGTGAATGGTTTCGTGAGCACCTGCATACCCGTACCGAGCTGCCCGCCGTTCATGACGAGCCAGCACCGATACGTGCCGTCCGCACTTCGCAGACGGAATTCCGCTTCGTAGGGGCGACCGGACCGAACTGCAGCGCCCCACTTTTACCTGCTCGATCTCGGGAGAGATCACGTCCCAAATTTCGCTCCAGACCTCCTTGCCGGGACGACCCATCGCACCTTCGCGGCGCTCCGCGCCGATCATCGGGGCATAGGCATCGTTGAACAGGCAGATGCTCTCGGGTCCCCAGAAAATGAAGAGCGGATGACGCGCGTTCAGGATCAGGCGGGTCGCGATCCGAAGGCTGTGCGGCCAGGCGGCGGGAGGCCCCAGCGGCGACGCGCTCCAGTCGATCGAGCGCATCCGAGCGCCGGCACCGCCCCCTCCATCGAGGAATCGGAGCTCGTTGCTTGTTGTCATTTTTCGACGCCTCGGCACGTCAGGCGCGGCAGGGGCGTTTCGGAGCCGCATTGTGCGCTTCGACGCGCGGAATACGGCGCTGCGCCGGAGCCGGAGAAGAATCAATCGTCTTGGCCGCTTCGGAGTGGCCACGGTACGATGTCGCGCTGTCCTCCCAAGCCGATGTCGCTGCGAAATCCCGGGGTCGCCTGTCGACGTCGGCATCGATCGGCCTCCGCTGGCCCGACGGCAAGACCTTCGGCACGCCCGTCGTGATCGGGCCACCCATTCAACCTGTCTGACTACGCATGGTTCTGCAAGCGACGATGGCTGAGCTTCTTGGCCGCATTCCAGGAGGAAAAACAGCGGCGTGGCCGGCAGGCGAGCGCTTCTCGAAAGCATTGGCCCATGGCTCGATGTCGGTGGAGTTGTATGCGCCCGTTGGCGATGATCCCCAGACGCCGCATGAGCAGGACGAGTTGTATTTCATCCAGACGGGTGAAGCCACATTGGTGGTGCGGAACGAGCGCCATCCCTGTGTGCCAGGATCCGCGGTATTCGTCCCGGCGGGAGCCGATCACAGGTTCGAGAACCTTTCGGCCGACTTCTCCACATGGGTCGTGTTCTGGGGGCCGACCGGAGGCGAAGCGGCCTGAGCCGATGCGAGTCCGTGATCCGGGACGTGGGTGAGATCCCTCACTGCGTTCGGGATGACAAATATGAAATTCCGACACCGACTCGATGTCATTCCGACACCAATTCGACTTCATTCCCAGACAAATTCGATGTCATTCCCAGACAAATCCGATGTCATTCCCACATCAATTCGATGTCATTCCGAACGCAGTGAGGAATCTCACCAACGTCCTGCACCGCGAACTGCGCCAGCGACCCGAGGAGCGCGACGATGAACGAACCGGGTCTGTTGTGAGAAATCCCGGGACTGCGCTCTTGCCACGTCCTGAGCTAGGCCACGAACGATCGCCCTAGCGTTCAAGATGAAGCCGCGCCGAGTAGACCGAAACTGGCCCGCGATCCCGGTTATAGGCGGGGTTCGTGATGTGCTGATAGTCCAGCGAGAATGTGGCGAACGAGGCCAGGCGCGCCGCATAGTAGGTCTCGAAAATTCTCTCGGTATCGTAGTTCAACCGTCCGTCCCCGATCAGGATGCCAAGGCCCCCAGCCGCGAAATAACGGCGGGCGGAAGTCGAAAGCGCATTGACGACGGCGGCGACTCCGAACCGGTCATCGGCGCGCTTCCAGAGCTTCCCATCCAGCGACAGGCCGCCGGACAAAGTCCGGTTGATCTCGGTGAACTCGTAAGCCTCCTTGCCGCCGTCGTTGACGCCTGCGCGCGCGAAGAAGCCGACGCCCTCGCGCAGCGTCTGTTCGATGTTGATCGAAACGCCGGGCCGCGACCCGGTCCTTCGCACCTGCGTGATATCGGGTGCGTCGTTGCTCCGTTCGGCCAATGCCACGGCGTCTGCGTACGCACCCATGCGGCCGCGATTGACGAAGGCCAGCAACTTGACGGTTCCGGCCGCGCCGAGCCATTCGTGGCGCCGTTCGATCTCGACCATGCCGGAATACTGCGTGAAGTCGACGGCGACGATCTTTCCGTTCGGCACAGGCGATAGCTGAAAGAGACCGAGGCGGGTGGTCCAGGGGCCCTGGTTCAGCTCGACCGACGCACCGTAAGTGAAGCCCCACGCGTCGGCTGCATAGTCGAAGGTGCCCGCGTCGATCAGTGACCAGTTCAGGAAGTCGCTGCGAGGGTCATGCGCGAAGCGATTCGTATCGAACACGTCCACGACGGAAAACTTGCCGACCGTCACCGTCAGATTGTCGGCAGTCCTCGAAGCGCCCAACTGGTTTGCCAGAGGCTCGACGGCCTGCTCCTCACCGCCGAGCGAAAATGTCTGCCGCACGAAGAGCCTCGGAACGCGCAAATAAGGCGCGTTGGCTCCGATCTTGTACGCCTCGCCGCTGGGAAATCCGGCGACGCCCACGGTCTTGTCGAAGCCGAAGCCCTGATCGACTTCCGGGTTCGCCCACAGTTCGGCGCCTCGCCACAATCGAGCGCCCAGATACGCCGTGACATCGGTGGTCTGTTCGGTGCGTCCGGCAGCGCCGAGGCTGTTGGTACCGGCATAGGGAGAGTCGAGCCGGGGATGTCGCTGCGTGACGTTGGTCAGCTGAAGGTGCGCAGCGAAGTCGTCGCCGGAGGACGCCTGATCGTTCGACGGATCGTCGGAGGCTCTGGCCGCTGCGTCCGCTACGCTGGTCGGGTCCGCCGCGCCGGCCGGGCAGGCGAAGCCCATGGCCAACAGAATCGACACTGCCGCCGCTTTCGATTGCATCAGGATCATCGTCGAGAAGGGTCGCTGCCCGCGGGAAACTCGTTGCGCGCAAGGACACGACGACTGCGTTCGAGGCACCCGATCGCGGCACGTTCCCCCATCGTCACCCGGGACGCCGCGACTGCGGGCACGGCACCCGGAACAGCGCCCGATCCTCGAGCCGCATCGCCGTCAGCGCGCCGCCCCACACACAACCCGTGTCGAGCGCGACGACGTCGTCGCGCACCATCAGACCGAGCGTCGACCAGTGGCCGAACACTACCAGCGTGTCGCGGCTGCGCCGCGTCTCGATGTCGAACCACGCGCGATAGCCATCCGGCGGCGCCGGGAAGTTCGATCCGATCGACGCCGGCGCGTCCTTCGCATCGAAGTCGATGCGTCCGTCCGCCCTGCAGTAGCGCAGTCGCGTCAGCCCGTTGACGATCGCACGCAGACGGTCTGCGCCGCGCAACGCCTCGTCCCAGCGATCCGGCCGGTTGCCGAACAGCGTCGCCAGCGTGGACTGCCAGTCATCGGCCCGAAGTGCGGCCTCCAGCTCGCCCGCGTGGCGCATCGTGTCGTCCGCACTCCAGCCGGGCGGCACACCGGCGTGGACCATCAGCACGTCGCGCGTGCCGACCCGCGCGCGATGCGCCATCGGCCGATGGCGCAGCCAGTCCAGCAGGGCCACGGCGTCCGACGCGGCCAGCACGGCGCCCAGCGTGTCGCTGCGGCCGGACTTGCGGGCGCCCGCCGACACCGCGAGCAGATGCAGATCGTGATTGCCGAGCACGACCGTCGCGGCCGAACCGAGCGCGATCACGCGCCGCAGCGTGGCGAGCGAATCGGGACCGCGATTGACGAGATCGCCGACCAGCCACACGCGGTCGTTGCGCGGATCGAATGCGACGGTCTCGAGCAGCGCGTCGAACGATTTCGCACAGCCTTGCAGATCACCGATGACGTAAGTGGGCATGGTTCGGTACGGCCACGGCTCGCGGCCGGCGCTCGGGGTCATGGGAGAATGGCCGGTCCGCGAGCCGGCATCTTCTTGCACGCTGCGGATGCCGCGAGCGGCTTCCACGCTGCGGCCGCCGACTATAGCGCGCCGATCATCCCCTTCGTCCCATGCCCGATCGTTTCCCGATCCGTGTCCTCTCCAGAGCCGCGCCGCCGCGACGGCCGACCGACGGTTCATGACGAAGTTCGGCGTGCGCCTGCTCACGGTCGCCCGTGCCCTGGCCTCGCTCGCGCGACCGCGTGGCCGCGTCGATGCGCCGGTGCGTCGCATCCTCGTCGCCCATTACCTGCTGCTGGGCGACACCATCCTGCTGGCCCCGTTGCTGAAGGCGCTGGCCTCGCGTTATCCCGATGCGGAACGCGTCGTGCTCGCGCGGCCCGCGGTCGCGGCGCTGTTCGCGACGCGTCCGTACGGCGCGACCGTGCTGCCCTTCGATCGACGCGATGCAGACAGTCGCAGACGCGTGATCGACAGCGGCCCCTACGATCTCGCGATCGTCCCCGACGACAACCGCTACGCGTGGCTCGCACGCGCGGCGGGCGCGCGGCGCGTGACCGGCTTCGCGAACGACAGGCCCGCGTGGAAGAACTGGATGGTCGACCGTGCGGTGCCTTATCCCGATGCGCCCGGCGCGTGGGCCGACATCGCTGCGGCGCGGCTGGGCGACGCGCCGTCCGTCGAGCCGTTCGCGCCGTTCGAATGGCTCGCACCGCCGGCCGCCGACTTCCCGTTGCCGACCGCGCCGTACGCCGTGCTGCATGTCGGCGCGAGCACGCCGCTCAAGCAGTGGGCGGCGCCGCGCTGGCGTGCGCTGGCCGATCGCCTGCGTGACGACGGACTGCGGATCGTGTGGAGCGGCGGGGCCGGCGAGCGTCGCATCCTCGACGAGATCGCGATCCGGGACGACGAGATCGACCCGCTCGGGGTGCTCGACCTCGCGCAGCTCTGGCGGCTGCTCGCCGGCGCGCGCATCCTGGTCTGCCCCGATACCGGCATCGCGCATCTGGCACGCGTCGTCCGCGTGCCGACCGTGGCGATGTTCGGACCCGGCTCGTCGGTGGTCCACGGCGCCGGCGCGTTCTGGGCCGATGCCCCGTTCCGGGCCGTGACGGTCGCCGACTTTCCGTGCCGCGACCAGCACACGCTGTACCGGCGCGACGTGCCGTGGGTACGTCGCTGCGGACGCCGCTACGACGCGACCGCGTTGCCGTCGGGCGCGAGCGACCCCGACGCGTGCGGACGTGCGCTGTGCATGGAAGCGATCGACGTCGAGACGGTCGTCGCTGCGGCGGCCGCATCGTTGCGATGACGACGCGCACATCGAGCCCGCTCGGCAAGGCGCTGTTCGCCGGCTGGTGGGCGATGGTCGCGATCCTGCCGATCGGTCACCTGACCGGACTGCGCAATGCGTGGACGGTGGTCATCGTCGTCGCGACGCTGGCGTGGGTGCGCAGGGACGCATGGCAGGACCTCCCCGCGCGCACGACGCTGCTGGTGCTGCTCGCGTGGTGCGCAGCGTCCATCGGATGGTCGACCTCACCGGAAGTCAGCTTCGGGAAATTTCGAAGCGACCTGCTGATCCCGCTGCTGAGCTACGCGGCGGCTTACGGATACGCGCGGCATACCGGTTCGATCAGGCCGATCGTCGGTGGCCTGGTGACGGGCCTCGCGCTGCTCGCGGTCGGCTCGCTGTACGCGTTTGTGCCGCCGCCCGAAGCGCTCGGTCTGCACGAATGGATTCGCACGGAAACGTTCGCGAACATCGTCACGCCGATGCCGATCTGGTATCCGGGTGTCGGCGACGCGAGCATGGCCGCGTCGCTGGCCGCGGGGCTGTTCCTGTTCGCCCGCCGGATCGGCGACGCCATCGGCCGCACGGCACTGGGGATCGGCTGGCTCGCACTGCTCGTGATCGTGTGGATCGCCAACAATCGCAATGCGGAAATCGGCATCGCGGTGGTCGCGATCGTCTGCCTGTGGATGTCGAGGCGTCGCCGGAATCCCGCTGCATCGTCGCGACGCACGACGGTGCTGGCTGTTGGCGTAGCCGTTGTGGCCATCGTCCTGGTGGGAGTGCAACTCGAGTCGGGCGCGCGCGCGCGCCTCGAAGCGTTGAAGATCCCGATCGCGCCGGGGCAGAGCGCCTTCGTCGAGCTGACGTCGCGCGACACGCGTCCGATGATCTGGTCCTACTACACGCGGCTCGCGCTGAAGTCGCCGTGGATCGGCGTCGGATTCGGTCGCACCGTACCCGGCATCCACTACGGCACCGAGAAGGACGTCGCGCTCGCGCGTATCGAGGTCAACGCGTACACCCATGCACACAACCTGTTCCTGAACTGGTGGCTGCAGACCGGCGCGATCGGCGTCGCGCTCCTGACGATCGCGCTGGCACAACTGGTCGCTGCGGCGCTGCGGCGTCCCGGATACGCCCGGCCGGCCGGTTTCGCGATGCTCGCGATCCTCGCGCTGATGCTGATCCGCGACGCGACCGACGACTTCCTGATCTACGGGATGGCGACGCTGTTCTGGACGCTGCTCGGCGGCCTCGCCGGTCTGCGCAGTCCGACGGTTGCAGCGCGCGCCGTGGCGGGTGACGCGCGTGCTTCACGTGGATAAGGTCCCTCCTTCGTCGGGACGACAGTTGGTCCTCTGTCGGTACGACATTGGCTTGCATGTCGTTCCGAACGCAGTGAGGAACCTCTTCCGCGAAGCATCGGCTCGCACATAATGCGTGGACGGTAAGATTCCTCGTCGCTGCGCTCCGTCGGAATGACAAGGCAACAACGAGACCACCCTCCGTCGGATTGACAAGGCAACAACGAGGCCACCCTCCGTCGGAATGACAAGGCAACCCGCATGTCGTCTCGAACGCAGTGAGAGACCTTATCCACGCCGCCCAGGTAACGTCGGGCCCGTGGATTCCTCGCTGCGCTCGGAATGACATGGGCCAGGTCGTCTGGAATGGCATGGCCTCGTGCGTCTGAAACGACATGCTCTCGATCAACAACAATCTCTTGTCATCCCGAACGTGGTGAGGGATCTCCACTCGCGCGACTGTGACGCCCATCGGATCCGCGGTGCAAGCTTGGCCGGTACGACGGGACATCAGCGTCGCGTTTCGGCGTCGACGCATCCGTGGCACAGCCGGGGAACTGCTGACAGCTTCACGCTGCACCTGCCCGCCTCATCGTGCCTCGTACCCAGTGCCGATCGGCCTCAGCGTCCCCACTCCGATCACGAGGTCGAGCGAGAACGACGTGTGCTTGACGCGATAGCGATCGAGTTCGAGCTCGATCATCGCGTCGGGAAGCGCCGTCACGAGCTTTGCGCCCCCTTCAGCGGTGAGTAGACTCATCGCGGGGAGAACACAATGGACGATACGCTTGTACGTCGCGATCCCGAGATCATGAGCGGAGCCCTGTGTTTCTCGGGCACTCGTGTACCGGTCAAGAATCTCTTCGACTATCTCGAAGGCAGTTGTTCTTTGGAAGACTTTCTCGAGGATTTTCCGTCCGTGTCGAGGAACCGTGCGGTGGCCGTCCTTGAAGCAGCGCGTGAGCAGCTGACGGAGCATGCGCCTGCTACTTGACGAGTCTGTGCCAGCCAAGCTCCGCGTGTCGCTATCGACCCATTTCGTCAGAACGGTCGTGGAGATGGGTTGGTCCGGCGTGCAAAAAATCGCTGCCGGGGCACCCGCCTGAATCCCCTCTGGACCGTCACTCGCCTCAGCGCGCGCCGTGACCGGTGACGATCGTCCTCAGCGTGCGCACCCCGATCACGAGGTCGAGCGCGAACGACATGTGCTTGACATAGTAGAGATCGAGTTCGAGCTTGATCATCGCGTCGGGCAGCGCCGTCACGTGCCCCTGCGTGACCTGGGCCCAGCCGGTGATGCCTGGCTGCACCAGGTGGCGATACGGGTAGTGCGGGATGCGGTCGAAGAACTCGGCCGCGGTCGCTACCCATTCGGGCCGCGGGCCGATCAGGCTCATCGTGCCGCCGAGGACGTTGAACAGTTGCGGCAGTTCGTCGAGACGGTACTTGCGCAACAGCCGACCGAGCCGGGTCACGCGCACGTCCGAGTCGACCACTGCCGACCGCGCGCTCTCGGCCGAATGATCGACGTCGGTCGCGACGCCGCGCATCGTGCGGAACTTGATCATCCGGAACACGCGCCCACCGCGTCCGACCCGCTCCTGCCGGAACAGCGCCGACCCGTCGCCTTCGATGCGGATCGCGGCCGCGGCGATCAGCATCGGGATGCCGAAGACGACCAGCAGCAGCACCGCGCTGACGATGTCGAGCAGGCGCTTGACGATGGCGTAGATCACGCGCCCCGACGAGTCGTCGAGAAAGCTGTCCTCGGTATGCTCCAGCGCGACCCGCCCGGTCAGCAGCTCGTGGATGTGGTCGGCCGAATAGATGCGAACCCCATCGAGCTTCATCCGCGTGATCAGCCGCTGCAGCATGGGCGACTTCGCGTGATGGCGATCGATGACGATGCCGTCGACCGCCTCGAGGTCGTCGATGGCTTCGCTGCGGATCAGTTCGGCTTCGACGTGCGTGAGCCGCACGCCGTGCAACGCGGCCAGCGCCGACTGCAGCATCCGCATCACCGAAGCCTCGGGCACGGCGAGCCGCAACACCTGGCGGCGCATGTGCTTGCGCACGCCGATCAGCAGCCAGATCGTGACGATCGCGTAGGAGCCCGCGAGCGCGGACCGCGAGTAAGCCGAATGGGTCGCGCCGAACAGGATCAGCAGCGCGGTGAAGCACAGCGCCGAACTGAACGCGACCCACAGGCCGCCTTCCGCGGTCGGCGCGTGGATCGAGCGGTCGATCAGCAGCGCCGTCGCGACGAACGCGCCGATGCACCACCACAGCGTGTCGACGAAGATGCGCTCGGAGGCGGTCGGCGGCAGCAGCGCGTCGAGCAGGGCGGTCGCGATGATCGCCGCGGCGATCCCGCCCGCGGCCCACGACAGCATCAGCCGGCGCCTGCGCGCGCCGACGGTCGGCTGCGGGTTGCGTTCGGTCCTGCCGACGATGCGTTCGTCGCGCATCGTCATCGGCTTTCCGCGATCAGCAGGCTGCGATAGCGCCAGAACGCGGACGACGTCCACATCCGCAGCAGGCTGGATACATGCCACGCGAAATGGCGGCGCGAGCGGTGCGAGGCGCGCTGCGCGACGTGGACGACGGTCGTGTTCTCCTCGACCTCGAAATCCCAGCCGGCGAGCCGCATCCGGGCGCACAGGTCGAAGTCCTCGCAATACATGAAGTAGCGTTCGTCGAAACCGCCGACCGAACGGAACGCCTCGCTCGACACGAACAGGAACATGCCGGCCAGCCAGTGCGGAATCGACGAGCGTGCGCGGCTCGA
>JBDTIS010000180.1:0-9463 GCA_039936235.1 Burkholderiaceae bacterium
GCCGTGGTCTGCGCGTAGGTCGGCACGACGGTGATGGTCAGTGCAGCGGCGCACGCAGCGGTGAATCGTTGGAGCATGTGGGTCCTCATGAAGAAATGACTGAGTGGTGTGACTGAACCGGGCTCAGGGTGCCTTCGCTGCGCCGGGTTCTGCGTCGAGCGCGATGTTCAGTTGCAGCACGTTGACTCTCGGCATGCCGAGGAAGCCGAACTGTGACGATTCGGTGTGGGCCGCAATCAGCGCCTCGACGCGCGCCAGCGGCACACCGCCCGCCTTCGCCACGCGCGCGGCCTGCCATTGCGCGCCCTCCGGGCTGATCTCGGGATCGAGTCCGCTTCCGGACGCCGTGACGAGATCGACCGGAACCGGCACGTCGTTGGCGATCCCGGCCTCCTTGTCGGCGGCCTTGAGCGCGTCGACGCGCCCCTTGACCGCGTCGACCAGCGCCGGGTTCAGCGGTCCGAGGTTCGATCCCGACGATGCGCTCGCGTTGTTGGCCTGCGGGCTGGTGGCGGACGGCCGACCCCAGAAGTGCTTCGGGTCCGTGAACGACTGGCCGATCAGCCGCGATCCGACCACCTTGCCATCCTTCTCGATCAGGCTGCCCTGCGAAACGACGGGCAGCACGGCCTTGCCGATGCCGGTGACGACCAGCGGATACGCGATGCCGGTGACGAAGGTCAGCGCAGCGAAGAGGACGACCGCCGGACGAAGTGATTTTTCGATGTTCATGGGTTCTCACACGAGATGGAGGGAGACCATCACGACGTCGATCAGCTTGATGCCGATGAACGGGACGATCAGGCCGCCGACGCCGTATATCCAGACGTTGCGGCGTAGCAGCGCCGACGCACCGAGTGCGCGGTACTTGACGCCGCGCAGCGCGAGCGGGATCAGCGCCACGATGATCAGCGCGTTGAAGATGACGGCCGACAAAATGGCGCTCTGCGGGCTGGCCAGATGCATCACGTCGAGCGACTTCAGCTGCGGATAGGTCACCGCGAACGCGGCCGGGATGATCGCGAAGTACTTGGCCACGTCGTTCGCGATCGAGAACGTGGTCAGCGAGCCGCGCGTCATCAGCATCTGCTTGCCGATCTCGACGACCTCGATCAGCTTCGTCGGATTGGAGTCCAGGTCGACCATGTTGCCGGCCTCCTTCGCAGGCTGCGTGCCCGAATTCATCGCGACCGCGACATCGGCCTGCGCCAGCGCCGGCGCGTCGTTGGTACCGTCGCCGGTCATCGCGACGAGCCGTCCTTCGGCCTGCGTGTCGCGGATCAGCTTGAGCTTCATCTCCGGCGTCGCTTCGGCGAGGAAGTCGTCGACACCGGCTTCGGCGGCGATCGCAGCCGCGGTCAGCCGGTTGTCGCCGGTGATCATGATCGTGCGGATGCCCATCCGGCGCAGTTCGCCGAAGCGCTCCTTCAGGCCCGGCTTGACGATGTCCTTCAGCTCGATGACGCCGAGCACGCGTGCAAGAGGCTGTGCGGCGCTGCGATCGATGTCCACGACGACCAGCGGCGTCGCGCCGCGACGCGCGACGAAGTCCGAGATGTCCGTCACACCGCCCGGGAAGGTCACGCCCATCGCGTCCACGTATTTGCGGATCGCGTCGACAGAGCCCTTGCGGATTTCACGCGTGCCGATGTCGACACCGCTCATCCGCGTCTGCGCGGTGAACGGGACGAACACGGCGCCCGAATCCGCGTTCGCATCGGCATGACCCTGCTTGTTCGCCAGCACGACGATGCTGCGGCCTTCGGGCGTCTCGTCGGCGAGCGACGCGAGCAGCGCGCTCTTCGCGAGTTCGTCGTCGCCGATGCCTGGCGCGGCCATGAACGCCGACGCCTGGCGATTGCCGAGCGTGATCGTGCCGGTCTTGTCGAGCAGCAGCACGTCGACGTCGCCGGCCGCTTCGACCGCACGACCCGACTTCGCGATCACGTTGGCCAGCAGCATGCGGCCCATCCCGGCGATGCCGATCGCCGACAGCAGTCCACCGATCGTCGTCGGGATCAGGCATACCAGCAGCGCGACCAGGACCGTGATCGTTACCGGTGCGGCGACTACCGTGGTGCCGGCAGCGGCGGCGGCCTTGGCGGCTTCGGCCGAGAACAGCGAGAACGGCAGCAGTGTCGCCGTCGCGAGCAGGAACACCAGCGTCAGCACGACCAGCAGGATCGTCAGCGCGATCTCGTTCGGCGTCTTCTGGCGCTTCGCACCTTCGACCATCGCGATCATCCGGTCCAGGAAACTCTCGCCCGGATCGGCCGACACCTTGACGACCAGCCAGTCGGACAGCAGGCGCGTGCCGCCGGTGACCGACGAGAAGTCGCCGCCCGACTCGCGGATCACCGGCGCGGACTCGCCGGTGATCGCGCTCTCGTCGACCGATGCCGCACCGACGACGACTTCGCCGTCGGCCGGCACGATCTCGGTGGCCTCGACGAGATACAGGTCGCCCTTGCGCAGTTCGCTGGCCGGCACGAGCTTGACCGACGCGTCGCGCTTCGGCGCCGACAGCTTCTTCGCGGCGACACTGGTCTTGACGCCGCGCAGCGATGCCGCCTGCGCCTTGCTGCGACCTTCCGCCAGCGCCTCGGCGAAGTTCGCGAACAACAGCGTGAACCACAGCCAGACCGTGATCGCGAAGATGAACATCGTCGGTGCCTCGCCGTGGCCGGCCAGCGCCTGGACCCACAGCAACGTCGTCAGGATGCTGCCGACGTACACCACGAACATCACCGGGTTGCGCCACTGCGTCGCAGGCGACAGCTTGCGAAGCGCATCGACGATCGCCGGTCCCACCAGTGCCTTGTCGAACAAGGCCAATCCTTGGGTACTCATTCAGTTTCTCCGGGCGTTCAATGAGTCGCGAACAGTTGCAGATGCTCGATCACGGGTCCTAGCGCGAGGGCCGGCACGTAGGTCAATGCACCGATCAGGACGATCGTCGAGACCAGCAGAACGACGAACAGCAGGCCGTGCGTCGGCAGCGTTCCGCTAGTGACCTCGATGCGCTTCTTGCGAGCGAGCGAGCCGGCGATCGCGAGTACCGGGACGATCACGCCGAAGCGGCCGAACCACATGGCGATGCCGAGCATCACGTTGTAGAACGGCGTGTTCGCCGACAGTCCTGCGAAGGCGCTGCCGTTGTTGTTGGCCGCCGACGAGAACGCGTAGAGGATCTCCGAGAAGCCGTGCGCGCCGGGGTTGGCGACGCCCGCCTTGCCGGGCTCCACGACGACCGCGATCGCGGAGCAGATCAGCACCAGCATCGATGTGGCGAGGATAGCGAGCGCGACCATCTTCATGTCGTAGGCCTCGATCTTCTTGCCGATGTATTCGGGCGTGCGACCGATCATCAGGCCCGCGATGAACACCGCGACGATGGCGTACATCAGCGCGCCGTAGAGGCCCGAGCCGACGCCGCCGAAGACCACTTCGCCGAACTGCATCAGCCACATCGGGACGAGTCCGCCGAGCGGCAGGAGGGAGTCGTGCATCGCGTTGACGGCGCCGCACGAAGCCGATGTCGTCACCGCCACGAAGAGCGCGGTACCGACCGCGCCGAAGCGCGTCTCCTTGCCTTCCATGTTGCCGAGGCTGCCGTCGACGCCGAGCGACGTCAGCAGCGGGTTGGCATGCAGCTCGGACCAGATGACGACGCCCGCCATGACGACGAAGATCGCCGCCATCGCCGCGAAGACTGCCCAACCCTGGCGCATGTCGCCGACGACCTTGCCGAACGTGAACACCAGGCCCGCCGGGATCAGGAAGATCGCCAGCATCTGCAGGAAGTTCGTCAGCGGCGTGGGATTCTCGAACGGATGCGCCGAGTTCGCGTTGAAGAAGCCGCCGCCATTGGTGCCGATCACCTTGATCGACTCCTGCGAAGCGACCGGGCCCATCGCGATCGTCTGGGTCGGCGTCTTCGCCGGCTCGGTGATCGCGACACCCTTGTCGTCCTTCAGCGGCTGACCGTCCGGGCCGAGCTTCGGGTTGTCGTAGGCCGTCACCTCGACCGTCGTCGCATCGCGATACGTGTCGAAGTTCTGCACGGAGCCCTGCTGGATCTGCACGACCGCCAGCACCAGCGACAGCGGCAGCAGCACGTACAGCGTGATCCGCGTGAGGTCGACCCAGAAGTTGCCGATCGAGGCCGAGGCGCGTGCCGCGAGTGCGCGGATCAACGCGAACGCGACCGCGATGCCGGTGGCGGCAGACAGGAAGTTCTGCACGGTGAGCCCGACCATCTGCGTCAGGTAACTCATCGTCGACTCGCCACCGTAGCCCTGCCAGTTCGTATTGGTGACGAAGCTGATGGCCGTGTTGAACGACGAGTCGGGTGTCACGGCGGTCATGGCGGCCGGGTTCAGCGGCAGCGCGGCTTGTAGCCGTTGCAGCGCATAGACCACGAGCGCACCGATCACGTTGAAGACGATGACGGCGAGCGCGTATTCGACCCAGGTCATGCCCTTGCCGCGATCGACGCCGGCGATCCGATAGAGACCGCGCTCGGGCAGTGTGAGCCAGCGCGAAGCGAAGCCTGCAGGCGTCGCGATGCGTGCCATCAAGAGGCCGAGCGGATAGCTCGCGACCAGTAGCACGAGCCCGAACGCGACGAGCTGGCCGATGTCGGTGGCGCGCATCAGAAGTCCTCCGCGCGCAGCAGCGCATACAGGAGGTAGCCGAACAGACCGAGCGTCGCCAGCCCGCCGATGAGGTAGAGAAGGTTCATGGCCGCTTCTCCACACGCACGCAGAGCGCCACGAAGCCGATCAGCACGGCCGCGAACGCGAGCGTCAAAGCACAAAACACGAAGTCCATTGCAAGCTCTCCGATTGAGGAAGAGCGAGCGTAGGGATCCTGGCGTCAACGGCGCGAAGAGATCGCGCGATGCGATATCAAGAAAGCATCAAGAGGATGGTTGCCGAGCGCAACGACGCCGGATTCCCGCGTTCGCGGGAATGACGGTGCTGAGAAATAGCGAGACCGGAAATCGTCGTTCCCGCGAACGCGGGAACCCGGCGTCGTCAGGAAGCCATCAGCCGGGGACGACGATCAGCGCAGCCCTGCCGCGTAGTCGGCGACCGCCTTCATCTCGGCCTCGGACAGGCGCGAGGCGATCATCATCATCGCGGCGTTGTTCTTGCGGACACCGCCCTTGAATGCGGTGAGTTGCGCCTCGTTGTACTCGCCCCACTGCCCCTGCAGGCGCGGATACTGGACCGGGATGCCGGCGCCGGTCGGCCCGTGGCAGGCGGCACAGGCCGGGACACCCCTCTCGGCAATGCCGCCGCGCCAGATCTTCTGGCCGAGCACGACGCTGTCCTTGATCTTGGCACTGGCCGGCTTGTAGACCTGGCCGGCGTAATACGCGGCGACGTTCGCGATGTCGGTATCCGACAGGGCAGCGGCGTAGCCATTCATGATCGGGTTGTAGCGGGCGGGCTCGGTCGCGCCGGGCACGACCTTGAAGTTGTGCAATTCCTTGGTGAGGTAGGACACATGCTGGCCGGCGAGCTTCGGAAAGGTCGGACCGGTCGCGTTGCCATCAGGGCCGTGACAGGCCGAGCAGACCGCCTGGGCGATCGCGCCGCCTTTCGTGGTGTCGGCTTTCGCCACGGCGGTCTGGGATGCATCCTCGGCCAGAGCGGACGTCGCCGGGCTGATCAGCACGAACGTCAGCACCGCGGACAATGCGAAAACACGAGTCATCTCTACCTCTGGGGAGCTACGGATCGGACGAAAGAGTGACCGCGTGCTTCGGTTGGATCGTTGAAGCGTCGGGTCGTATGCGTCGGAGTTCAAGAAGCGGTCCGCGAGACGCGGGAGTCATCCTGATCCTCCGACAAACCGCCGTATTATACAGAGCCGTCCGAACCAGCGAAGTCGCGCCGCACGGCATCGACCGAAGGCCGCACGATCGTTCCCAGCGCCACGCACCGAGAGCGCCGTCGTCAGACGGCGCGATGCCATGTCCGTCCTTCAGCAAGCCCGCTTCTTCACGACGGTGGATCGCCTTCATCAGCTGCCGATGATGGGCCTGCCGGAACTCGCGTTCGCAGGGCGCTCGAACGCCGGCAAGTCCACGGCCATCAACACGATCGCGAACCAGAAGCGCCTCGCGTTCGCCAGCAAGACACCCGGCCGCACCCAGCACATCAACTTCTTCGCGGTCGGCAAGCACGCGGACGACGACGAGATGCCTTCTGCGTTCATGGTCGACCTGCCGGGTTACGGTTATGCACAAGTCGCCCGCGACGCGCGCGCGCACTGGGAACAGACGCTCGGCACCTACATCCGCAAGCGCAACGAACTAGTCGGGCTGGTGCTGATCATGGACGCACGCCGGCCGTTCACCGACCTCGACGAGACGCTGGTCGCATGGTTCTCGGAAACGGCGAAGCCGATCCATGCGCTGCTCACGAAGGCTGACAAGCTCAATCGCAGCGATCGCAACAGCGCTCTGCTGTCGACACGCAAACGTCTGGCGGAGTTGTCGCCGTTCCACACCGCCCAGCTATTCTCGGCGCTCGACAAGACCGGCGTCGACGAGGCGGACCTGCGTGTCCGTGAGATGCTCGGACTGCAGCAGGTGGTGGCCGTCACGGCCGACGGCGCACTGGACCTGCAGGTCGAGCGGACAAAAAAAACCCCGGCGCAAGGGGAATGACACCGGGGTGATAACGCCTTCATGTAAAGGCACCCACTCAGGGAGGAGAAGTGGGGGATGGTGTGAGCCATCCTGAAGTTCAGAGCGCGCCGCTCGCCAAAAGTTCTGCCGCGGCGAAAACTCCTCGTGTAACAAAAGTGAATACCATGAATCCTAAAGAGAATATGGACCAACTCGCCACCGATGCCTGGGACGCGAAGACGAACACCGCGCTCGTTCACCGGCCGCGCCGCATGCGTCGCGACGACTTCTCGCGTCGGATGATGCGCGAGCATCGCGTCACCGCCGACGATCTGATCTACCCGGTGTTCGTCCACGAAGGGACCGACACGCGCCATGCGGTCGGATCGATGCCGGGCGTCGATCGGCTGTCTCTCGATCTGTTGCTGCCGGTGGCCGAAGAGACGATGCGCCTCGGCATCCCGGTGCTCGCGCTGTTCCCGGTGATCGACCCGTCGCTGAAGACCCTGGACGGACGCGAGGCGACCAATCCGGACGGGCTGATCCCGCGCGTCGTCGCCGCGTTGAAGAAGGAATTCCCGGAACTCGGGATCATGACCGACGTGGCGCTCGACCCGTACACGAGCCACGGCCAGGACGGGGTCATCGACGCGAACGGCTACGTGATCAACGACGAGACGGTCGGCATCCTGGCGCGCCAGGCGATCGTTCAGGCGCAGGCCGGCGTCGACATCGTCGCTCCGTCGGACATGATGGATGGGCGCATCCACGCCGTCCGCCTCGCACTCGAGGACGCGCGTCTGATCCACACCCGCATCCTCGCGTACTCGGCAAAATACGCCAGCGCGTTCTATGGCCCGTTCCGCGACGCGGTCGGCTCGGCCGCCAACCTCGGCCGCAGCGACAAGATGACGTATCAGATGGATCCGTCGAACAGCAACGAGGCGTTGCGCGAGGTGGCGGCCGACATCGCCGAAGGCGCCGACATGGTGATGGTCAAGCCGGGCATGCCCTACCTGGACATCCTGCGACGCGTGAAGGACGAGTTCCACATGCCGACCTACGTGTATCAGGTCAGCGGCGAGTACGCGATGCTGAAGGCTGCCGCGATCAACGGCTGGCTCGACGAGAAGAAGGTCGTGCTCGAGTCGATGCTCGCATTCAAGCGCGCGGGTGCGGACGGCATCCTCACGTACTTCGCCCGCGACGTCGCTCGCTGGGTGCAATCGACGACTGCCTGACCGTCGATCGGTCGCTTGCCTGACAAGGGCTGCAACCGATCGCGTCGATGCTGCGTATCAACGTCTGGCGCCGCGGGCGCCGCGTTGCATTCATCGAGTCCATCCATGCCGATCGTCACGAGCCCGACGGGCAAGCGCCTGTTCGCGCGTCTCTCCGTACTGCTGACCGCCTTCGCCGGTCTGCTTGCCGGTTGCTCGGGGACGCGCATCATCGACGAGCTGACACCGAGCAGCGGCTACACCGAATCCCAGGACATCCCTTATGGCGAAGGCGACCGTCGCAAGCTCGACGTCTATCGCCCCGCGACGCTCGCAGCGGGCGCGAAGGCGCCGGTCGTGGTTTTCATCTACGGCGGCAGCTGGCGCGAAGGCAGCAAGGCCGACTACCGCTTCGTCGCCGACGCGCTGACGTCGCGCGGCATCGTCGCGGTGATCGCCGACTATCGCGTTTTTCCCGAGGTGAGATATCCGTCGTTCGTGGATGACACGGCGGCGGCGACCGCATGGACCTTCCGCGAGATCGCGGCCTACGGGGGCGATCCGAAGCGGATCTTCATCGCCGGTCACAGCGCGGGTGCGTACAACGCGGCGATGGTCGCGTTCGATCCGCGCTGGCTGAAGCCGTACGGCCTCGCGCCGGATCAGTTGCGCGGCTTCGTCGGACTTGCAGGCCCCTACAACTTCCTGCCGATCGTCGACGCCGGCGTGAAGGAAGTGTTCCACTGGCCCGACACGCCGCCGGACTCGCAGCCGATCAACCATGTGGACGGAAATGCGATTCCGTCCCTGCTGATCGCCGCGAAAAAAGACACCTTCGTCTATCCGACGCAGAACACCGAGCCGATGGCTGCGAAGCTCAAGAGCGTCGGTGCCGACGTGACGATGGACATCCACGATCACGTCAACCACATGACGCTGGTCGGCGCGATCGCGCGACCGCTGCGTTTCCTCGCGCCGGTCGACCAGGAGTTCACCGACTTCGTCCTGACGCACTGAGCGTCGGGCCGAACCCGCCTCAGGCAGCGCGCGCGAGCATCGGCGCGAGGTAGCGACCGGTGTAGCTGGCCGGCGTCATCGCGACCTCTTCCGGCGTGCCCTGCGCGACGATCATCCCGCCACCGGCGCCGCCTTCGGGGCCGAGATCGATCACCCAGTCAGCCGTCTTGATCACGTCGAGATTGTGTTCGATGACAACCAACGTGTTGCCGTGGTCGCGCAGCTTGTGGATCACTTCGAGCAGCAGCGCGATGTCGTGGAAGTGCAGGCCGGTCGTTGGTTCGTCGAGGATGTACAGCGTGCGCCCCGTATCGCGCTTCGACAGTTCGAGCGATAGCTTGACGCGCTGCGCCTCGCCGCCCGACAGCGTGGTCGCGCTCTGGCCGAGCTTGATGTAGCCGAGACCGACGTCGAGCAGCGTCTGCAGCTTGCGAGCGATGACCGGCAGCGCCTTGAAGTACTCGAACGCGTCTTCGACCGTGAGGCCGAGCACCTCGGTGATGTTCTTGCCCTTGTACTGGACCTCGAGCGTCTCGCGGTTGTAGCGCTTGCCGTGGCAGACGTCGCACGGCACGTAGACGTC
>JBDTIS010000181.1:0-19163 GCA_039936235.1 Burkholderiaceae bacterium
GTCGCGACGACCGCGAGCTACGAGGCGCGCGAGTTCGGTGTGCACTCGGCGATGGGACTGATGAAGGCCGCGAAGCTCGCGCCGCAGGCGATCCTGCTGCCGAGCGACTTCGACGCGTATCGCGACCAGTCGCATCGCTTCAAGGCCGCGGTCCGCTCGATCGCGCCCGAAGTCGAAGACCGCGGCATCGACGAGATCTACATCGACCTGACCGACGTCGTGCAGTCCGATCCATCGACCCGCGCCGGGGCTTTCGACCGCGCCGCGATCGAACGCGTGGCTCGCGCGATCAAGTCTGCGGTCACCGACGCGACTGGCCTGTCGTGCTCGATCGGCATCGCGCCGAACAAGCTGCTGGCGAAGATCGCGTCCGACCTCGAGAAGCCAGACGGCCTCGTCATCCTCGAAGCCGCCGACGTGCAGACCCGTATCTGGCCGCTCGCCGCGAAGAAGATCAACGGCATCGGACCGAAAGCGAGCGCGCGACTGTCCGAGATGGGCATCGCGACGATCGGCCAGCTCGCTGAAGCAGGGCTAGGCCTGCTCGGCGACCGCTTCGGACCGAACACCGCGCGCTGGATGCACGAGGTCGCGCACGGCCGCGACCAGCGCGTGATCGCGACGCGCAGCGAGACGAAATCGATCAGTCGCGAGACGACCTTCGAGCGCGACCTGCACGCGGTCCGCGACCGTGCGGCGCTGTCGGAAATCTTCACGTCGCTCTGCGAGAAGCTCGCCGGCGACCTGCAGCGCAAGGGCTATGTCGCGCGCAACATCGGCCTGAAGCTGCGTTACGACGATTTCACGATCGCCACGCGTGCGACCACGCTGGCGACGCCGACCCGGGACGCGAAGGTGATCCGCCGTATTGCCGGTGAGTGCGCGCGTCGCGCACCGCTGGAGCGGCGAATCCGATTGCTCGGCGTTCGCGCGGGGACGCTGATCCTCGCCGAGCACGCGGCGGCACAGTCGGTCGAGGACGAACAGCGCCGGACACGCGATCTCTTCGAGAGCGGTGCCGCGTGATCCTGCGTCCGGCAACGCTCTCCGACGTCCCGGCGCTCGACGTGCTGATCGTCGACTCCGGCATCGCGTTGAGCCGCGGCTTCTACAGCGACGGGCAGGCGCAGGCGATCACGCGTCAGATCTTCGGCGTCGATACGCAACTGATCCACGACGGCAGCTACTTCGTGATCGAGGACGACGGGATGCTCGTCGCCTGCGGCGGCTGGAGCAGGCGCGGCACGCTCTTCGGCAGGGATCACGCGATGGGCGCACACGGCAGCGGCGATAGCGCGTGGCCGGATCCGCTGCTCGACCCGGCTGTGGACGCCGCGCGCATCCGCGCATTCTTCGTCGCACCGGGGCAGGCGCGACGCGGGCTCGGGTCGCGCCTGATGCGTCACTGCGCAGCGGAAGCCTGGCACGCGGGCTTTCGCGGGCTCACGCTGGTCGGCACGATGCCCGGCGTGCCGCTCTACGAAGCCTTCGGCTTCGCGGTCGACGAGCGCTTCGATCTCCCGCTCGAGAGCGGCATCCGCGTGCCGCTCGCGACGATGTCGCGGGCGCTGCCGCGCCCGGCACTGGACTGACGCCGTCACGATCGGCGTTGCGCTGACGGCCACGCGAGCGCAATGACCCTTCCGGAAAGGCGTTCGCTTGCGGCACGCTATGCAGCTTTCCGAACGAGTCGACGGAACCCGCATGGACAGGAGCCCCAGCCGCACGGAACCCGAGACGACACTCGCATCGGTCGCGGAGGCGATCGAACTGAGCGCGGCGGTCGGACTCGTCTATGTGTCCGATGCGGACCCAGGGTTCCGGCGCGTGCGCAAGGGTCAACGCTTCGCCTACCTCGGCACCGACGAGCGCACGCTGCGCGACGCGAAGGTCCTCGCGCGGATCGCCAGCCTCGCAATTCCGCCGGCCTATGAAAAGGTGTGGGTCTGCGCCAACGATCGCGGTCATCTCCAGGCCACCGGTCACGACGCGCGCGGCCGCAAACAGTATCGCTACCACCCCGAGTGGCGCACCGCGCGCGATGGCGCGAAGTTCGAGCGGATGATCGAATTCGGCGAGGCGCTGCCCAGGATGCGCAGACGACTCAAGCGCGACCTGCAGTTGCCCGGCCTGCCGCGTGACAAGGTGCTTGCGGCGGTGGTCAGCCTGCTCGACGCGACGCGCATCCGCATCGGTAATGCCGAGTACGCGCGCGACAACGCCAGCTTCGGGCTCACGACGCTGAAGGACAGGCACGTCACCTTCGTGAGGGATGGCCGCGCACGCTTCACGTTCAAGGGCAAGGGCGGCCTCGAACACGATGTCACCGTCGACGACAGGCGGCTGTCGCGGATCGTCCGCAACTGCCAGCACATTCCCGGCCAGCAACTGTTCCAGTATCTCGACGACGACGGCGCACGGCATCCGATCACGTCCGACCTCGTCAACGTCTACCTGCAGGACGCGATGGGCGAGGATTTCACGGCCAAGGACTTCAGGACGTGGAGCGCGACGCTGTCGGCGATCGCGCTGATGGCCGCGACGCCACTGCCGGAGGCGCCGAGCGAACGCGCGCTGAAGGCCGCGATCGTCACGGCGATCAAGGCGGTCGCCGCCGAGTTGCGCAACACGCCGACCGTCGCGCGAAAGTCGTACATCAACCCGGTGGTATTCACGGCCTGGCGCAGCGGCGCGCTGCACACGGCGATCGAAGGCCGGCTCGAAGGCGCCCCGCGCAAGGCCGAGAAGTTCGCGTTGGCCTTCCTGCGCGGCGAAGCGAAAGCCGCGGCGAAGGCCGGCCGGAAGACGAAGCAATAGGTCCCCGTGACGTTCCGGCGCGTCGCTTGCATGCTTCGGAGAACGACGCCATGTCGGTCCGGTCCACGCGTCTGCATCGTTCCCTCCGCGACAATCCCATGCCTTCGAAGCTGCGCGCTCGTCTCAGATCGCCCCGTTCGTGGCTCGCGCTCGGCGCAGCCGGCATCACCGCCGCGCTCGCGGCCACCGGCTGCACCAGCCTCGCCGAGAAGGAGCGCGAACTCGTGTTCCGAATCGAGCGGGGCACGGCGCGCTGGTACGACGGCATCCCGGCGGGCCTGCAGGAATTCGACCTGCCGGTCCCGCCGCGGACCCTCGCGACGGCGACCGCGGCGCGCCAGTCGGTACACGCGTGGTGGTGGCCTTCGGCCAGGAAGGACGCGCCGGCGATCCTCTACCTGCACGGTTCGCGCTGGAATCTGACCGGCCAGCTGTTCCGCATCCGCGAACTGCACGACCTCGGCTTCTCGGTCTTCGCGATCGACTACCGTGGCTTCGGCAAGAGCGAAGGCGAGCAGCCGTCGGAGGGAGCGGTGTACGAAGATGCGCGGATCGGCTGGGACGCGATGGCCGCGCGCGTGCCGGACCCTCATCGACGCTTCATCTACGGGCACTCGCTCGGCGGCGCGATCGCGGTCGACCTGGCATCCGGACTGTCGATGGCCGCGAAGAAGGCCGACGCGCCGGTCCCGGCGGCGGGGCTGGTGGTCGAGTCGTCGTTCACGACGCTGGCCGATATCGCACGCGCCTTTTCGTATTCGTGGCTGCCGATCCAGCTAGTGCTGACGCAGAAGTTCGATTCGGTCGACAAGATCGTGGACGTGCGGATGCCGGTGATCGTCCTGCACGGCGACAGCGACCGCTACGTGCCGCTCGGACTCGGCCGCAGGCTGTACGACGCCGCGCCGCAGCCGAAGCGGCTGATCGTCGTCGCGGACGGTACGCACAACAACAGCCTGCGGCTCGGCGAGAGGGACATGCGCCGCGCGTTCGGTGACCTGTTCTCGATCCGGATACCGTCGAACTGACCTCCAGCTCGTTCCGGGCGCCGCGCGTCATTCCGAACGCAGTGAGGAATTTCGAAGACGCGATGCACGGTCGCACGCGGACAAGATCCCTCGTCGCTGCGCTCCGTCGGGATGACAGTTTTTTTCGGTGTCGATCCGAACGCAGTGAGGAATTTCGAAGACGTGATGACGCGGCGAAGCGTGGCAGGTCTCTCACCGCTGTGCCGGTCGAGATGACACTTGGCACCGCGGCAAATTCAGATCACACCTGCCTGGCGCGAACCACCGATCGCCGCGGTAGACGGCTTCGACTTCGACGACGCGTCACGAACCTTCAGCAACTGACCGCACAACGCATGTTCCGACGTCTGCGCTGGTACCTGTTCGCAGAGTCGTCGCGAGGCCCCCGCGATCCGGCCCGATTCGGCGGCGTGGGCGCCTCGCGCATTCCACAGGGCGACCTGGTCGGCCATCCGCGACAGGCTCTTGCGATTGCGGCCGTCGAAGCTTTCCGGCGCTGGCGCCACTTCGCCGATGACCTGCTCGGCCACCTTCGCGATGCGTTCGACGTCGTCGGGCGACAGTTCGATCAGCGCGCGCACGTAGGTCGAACCCCACTGCAGCCGTGTCGCCGGGCCCTTCGCGCCATCGTAGGCCTTCGTATACCAGTCGATCGCAGCCCGCTTGTCGCCACGCTTCTTCGCGTTGGCAGCGAGGTCGAGCATGAAGTAATACGGCGAATGCGAGCGTGACAGTTCCGCCTCGAGTAGCGCGTCGGACCGGTCGAGCATGCCGGCCGTGGTCAGCAGGTAAGCCGCCGAATTGACGACGGTCTGGCGCTCGAACGGATCGCGGCTCTCGCGGTCTGCACGGGCGACCTCGGCGATCACCCCGTCGCGCAGCGTATCCGGCAGGATCACCGGTGACGCCTTGCCATCTTCGCTCGCCGGCGCATCGATCGTCGCGAGCTGGACGCGGGCGGTCGTCGCGCCGAGGCGGTCGGTGTTCGACAGGCTCGCGTCGGATGCCAGCAGCGCGAGTGCACGATCGGCGTTCGCGACGATCCGTTCGCGTTCCGGCGTCCGGGCAGCCGTGACCGCGCGTACCATTTCCGGCATCGCGCTGGTCATCAGGTCGAAGTTCTCGCGCGCGGTCTTCGGCGATGCGAGCACGGCCTCGATCTGCGGGCGCGCTGCCGCGGCGTCGAAGCGCGCACGCGGCTTGCGCTCAGATGCGTCGCCCGTCGCGGCGGCGGTCTTCAGGATCAGCCGGGTCCGCGGTTCTGTAAACGCAGCGGGACAGCGATCGGCGAGTTTCTGCAAGGTCGCCCGGACCTGCCCGGTCGGGACGAGTTGCTGGTCGTCCGTGTCCCACGAGTACCAGGCCAGCATCCGCCAGTCGTCCAGGCCCAGCCCCTTGCCGTCGCTCAGCGCGGTCTTGAGCGTGGCGCGCACAGGCCGCACGGAGCTCATCCCGAGAGTGAGCACTTGCAGGTAACGCTCCGGGTCGGCCTCGCCGGGCAGTCGCGTGATCTCGATCCCGTCCGGCGCGAACAGCACCATCGTCGGATAGCCGCTGACCGAGTAGCGCGTGCCGAGCTTCTGCGCGGCCGGCGTATCCCCGTCGACGTAGACCGGCACGAAATACTGCATGCGTTCGACGAACTCGCGCCTGTTGAACAGCATGGCCTTCATCTGGTTGCACGGCGGGCACCAACCGGCGCCCCAGTAGAGAAAGACCGGCTTGTTCGTGGCCTTGGCCTCGGCGAACGCGGCATCGACGTCGCCGCGGCGCCAGGCGATCGCATCGTCGGAATGTCGGGCATCGGCCGCCACCGCAGGTGCGATTGGCACGGCGGTCGTCTTCGGCATCGGCGGCGTCTCTGCCTTCTTCGAGCATGCGCCCACGGCGGCAACAACGGTCAGCAGGACGAGCAGGCGGGGCAGGTTCATCGTCGATCCCGAAGCAGGTGCGGTCGGCTAGCGTAGCGCAGTCGTCCTGGAAGGTACGCTGCCGCGGATCGCGAGCCACGCGGTCGCCGCCGCGACAGCCGCGAACACGGCACCGATCCCGAACGCTACGCGGTAACCTGCGGTCAGCGCCACGGCCTCGACGGCGCCGCCGGCCAGCGCTGCGTCGGTCCGCGCCGCAGCGAGGATCGCCAGCAACGCGAGTCCGAGCGCGCCGCACATCATGAACGCGGTGTTGACGATTCGACGACCGAATACACCGCCAGCAGCGACGCGACCGTCACCGTGATGACGCCTGCGACGTCGAGCCTCACTTCGGCCGGTCGCGCGCTGGCATCCGGCAGCAGCTTCCTGCAGAGGATCCACACGACGATGCCGAGCGGCGCGTTGACGAGGAATATCCAGTGCCAGTTCAGCGCCTGCGTCAGCAAGCCGCCGAGCAGCACGCCGATGCGGCCGCCGGTCGTCGAACAGGTTCACGATCAACGACAACGCGATCGGGTCGACGACCACACCGCCGAGACCCTGCACGGCACGCGCGATCACGAGCAGCCATTGCGTCGTCGCGAGGCCGCAGGTCAGCGACGCGGCGGTGGACAGGACCAGGCCGGGCATGAACATGCGGCGATGCCCGTGCAGGTCGCAGAGCCGTCCGCCGAGCAGCAGGAAGGCGCAGAAGGTCAGCATGTATGCGTTCAGCACCCACACCAGCGACGCCTCGGAGAGCCGAGATCCGCACGGATCGACGGCAGTGCGACGTTCACGATGGTCGTGTCGAGCACGAACATCACCGCCGAAGCAGACGACGAACAGCGCGAGCCAGCGCCTGCGCTCGTCGCGGCGCGTCGCGGTCATGGGGACGACGTAGCGTCAGGTGTCGTAGGGCGCGTGCACCGTGCGCTGCGAGATCCACCACAGGTTGCCGTGCGCGTCGCGGACGCCGCCCTGGCGGTCGCCGTACGGCATGTCGCCGACCTCCATCACCGAATTCGCGCCGTGCGCGATGGCCTGCGCCATCGATGCGTTCGCGTCGTCGACGTACAGGTAGTACGACGACGCCATCGCGGGGAACGCTTCCGAGGCTTCGCTGACCATCACCGTCGACGTACCGAGCACGACCTGCGCGTTGGCGACGCGACCGTCGGGTCGCATCGATCGACCGGTCTCCTCGCCGCCGAGTCCAGCTACGAGAAACGCGATGAACGCTTCGGCACCGTCGACGAAGTAATACGGGGTGACGGTGTTGAAACCGGGCGGGATGTACATGATCGGCATCGGTGAACGGGCAGGCGCCACCTTAATGCGGGTCCGCCCGAAAGGAAACCCCAGCGTCAGGCCGGGACCGTCCCACAATCAGCAAACTGATGGTTATCATGTTTGACCTTCAGAAAAAGACCCGAACAACGGAATTGATTTTCAACGGTTTTCGTACTGATCGAGCAACGACTTTCGCGTGGCGGCGCACAGCGCCTTGCCTTCCGTCGCGCTGTCGATCGCGCGCGCGGGTTGCAGGGTGCCCACCATCGTCGCGGCGATCACGCCGCCCTCGAGCGGCACGCCGGCGGGCAGCGACCGCTCGACGTAACGCAGCAGCGACTTCACGCGCACCGACGATGCCTTGCGCACTTCGGGCGCCTGGCGCGGCATCTCGGAACAGAGCGCAGCCACCGGAGACGCACTGCAGCCGGTCGATAATCCATCATCCGACGAACGCTGATTTCGATCAATGGCGCGATTCTTGCGCGCGTTCCAAAAAGCGAACCTGAATCCCGCGATCCCCGATCCGATGAAAGAAGCCGAAATCTCACCCGACGAAGATGCCAGCCGCCCGCTGTCGCGCGAGGATCTGCAGAGCGGCGGCCGACGGGATGCCTATATCAAGAAACTGCTCGGCAGCTCCGCGTGGAGCGATGCGCAGCTCGAGGCGTCGCTCGAGCAGATCCTGCACCGCGCGCCGGCGGGCGACGTGTGGATCTTCGCGTACGGATCGCTGATCTGGAACCCGTTGTTTCCGGTCGCCGAAGAGCGCGTCGCCCGCGTTCACGGACTGCATCGCTCCTTCTGCATCTGGTCGCGGCTGGGTCGCGGATCGCCGGAGCGGCCGGGACTGGTCCTCGGCCTCGATCGCGGCGGCAACTGCCGCGGGGTCGCGTTGCGCCTCGAGGAACGCTTCGCGCGCGAAGAACTCGCGCTCGTGTGGCGACGCGAGATGGTGACCGGCGCCTATCGCCCGACCTGGGTCAAGGCGAACACCGGAGCAGGCGTCGTCGATGCGATCACCTTCGTCGCCGATCGCAAGGCCGAAGGCTTCGCCGGCGATCTCAGCGAGGCGGAGGTCGCGCGCATCCTGTGCACCGGCGCGGGGTTCCTCGGCACCTGTTCGGAGTATCTGACGCAGACCACCGCCGGTCTCGCGGCACGCGGCATCCACGACGAAGGTCTCAAGCGGCTGGCGCGGGAGTGCGGCTGTCCGGGCTGACGACTGCCGCAGCTTCGCGCATGGCACGCTTCGCCTTTGTCGATGGATGCCTGCCTGCCATGAAGATCACGCTCCCCTGCTGGCGCGCGCGTTCGGCGCGTTCGCCATCGGCGTGACCGGACTCTCGCCGATCGGCCTGCTGCCGATGATGGTCAGCGACGTCGGCGTCTCGATACCGACCGCCGACCTGCTCGTCGGCGTCTTCGCAGGCGGCGTCATGATCGGTGTGCGGAACATGGCGTTGAGCACCAGCCGATCTCGAGTCCGGCTGGGAATTTCTCGACGGGACAGCTCGGCTCCGTCCGCCTGCTGTCGTTGCTGCTGTACCTCGCGTTCCTGTACGTACTGTCGGTGCGCCATCGTGACGACTTCGTCGAGCCGTCGTCGATCGATGCGCGCGATGTCGATGCACGACACGCCGAGCTGCTGTGGATCAACGTGGGCTGCCTGCTGGCCGGGCTGATCGCAGCCGTCCTGCGGGCCGAACGTTTCGTGGTCGGCGTCGAGGACGGCCTGGCGGGTCTGGGCCTGCAACGCCCCGACGCGATCATCGGCGCGCTGATCCTCGGGCTGGCGCTGGGCCTCGTCAGCTTCGGGACCGGCCGCACGAACGTGCTGACCGGACTCGTGCACGTCGTGGTGTGGTTCGCTTATCTGATGCTGTTGTTCGTGCCTGAGCGGATCGCCAACGGCAGAAAAGACTCCAAATTCGCTCGACCGGCCTTTTCAGGTCGGCTTTTCGACGCATTCCGCATCGGTCGTGCGGGGCCCGCGTGGCGACAAAATCCTTGATTCGAAACAGATTTATCGAGGAGAGCGGTCGAATGGCACGTTTCCTGCAAATGTAAACACTCTTTAGACAACGACAAAGAGCGACTCCGTGAACCACCTTAAAACAGCGCTCATCGCCACCGCCGCGGCAACCATCACCGCAATCGCGCCGGCGAGCTACGCCGGAACCGTCACGGCGAACAACCAGGGTGGTGACGCCTTCACGAATCCGGGTACGAACAATGCCGGCCAGGCTGTCGGTAGCTCGGGCTGGTACTACAACAACGTGCGTGCCAACGGCGTCGCCGGCATCGACGGCACCTACGCCCGCAGCGGCAACGGGTCGGTGCATTTTTCAGGTCCGGCGAACGCCAAGGCCGACGTCGAGTTCCTGCCTGGCGCGCTGGCGATCGGCGGCAACAACAACTCGACCGGCGCACTCGGTGCGCTGAGTGCGTTCAGCGGCATGTCGTACGACTGGCTCCGTGATTCCATCAGCACCAACGATGTCCGCCAGATGCCGGCGCTGCGCGTGCTGATCGATGCCGACGGCAACATCGCCACGACCGGCGACCGCGGCGGCCTCGTGTTCGAACGGGTCTACAACGAAGGCGCCGACAGCAGCGCCGCGCCGACGAACCTGTGGACCACCGAGACCATCGGTGCGAACAGCTTCGTGTGGAATTTCGGGCTCGGCCTGACCACCGGGGCAGACATCAACGGCAGCGGCTACGGCTACGACGAGACGCTCGCGCAGTGGAAGACGCTGTTCCCGAACGCCGTGGTCATCGGCTTCAGCTCTGGCATCGGCAGCGGCTGGAACGGTTCGTTCGACGGCGCAGTCGACAACATCGCCTGGACCATCGGCGGCGTCACCACGACGAACAATTTCGAGACCGTCGGCGCCGCCGCCGTGCCGGAACCGGAGACGCTGAGCCTGTTGGCGGCGGCAATGATCGGACTCGCCCTGGTCGCGCGTCGTCGTCGCAGCCGCTGATCGCCGCTGGTCGTCTCGCATGACCGCTCGAGAAGGCGCGCCGATGGCGCGCCTTTTTTCATGATGGAGACGCGAGCCGCGACGGAATCGGTCGGGGCGGCGGGATCCGACACGTCTCCCCCTGACCGACGGGCGGCATTCGCTTGCCGATGAGCGCCGCGACCGCGGCTGCATGTCCGCAGCCCTGCGTTCCAGATACCGTCGCGCTGGCGCACGTTCCCTGCATGGCATCCTCGCGGCCTGATCACACAAAGGAGACACCGTGAAGCCGAATACTCTAATCGCCGCCCTGGCCCTGCTCGTCGCTGCGCCGATCGCCGCCACTGCACAAACCGCCGACAAGCCGAAGCGGTTTTCGCAACTGACGCTCGAGACGGTCGCGCCCGAAGCGCGCCCGCTCGCCGAAGAGATCATCAAGATCTCGAGCGTCGGGCTTGCCGGCCCGTACAACGTGATGCTGCGCAGCCCGGTGATGGCCGACCGGATGAAGCGGCTGCTCGACTACCTGCGCTTCAACAATTCGTTGCCGCGGCAGCTGTCCGAGTTCGCGATCCTGATTCAGGGTCGGCTGTGGACGTCGAACGTCGAGTGGTATGCGCACTACCCGCTCGCGATCAAGGCCGGGCTGCCCGAATCGGTCGCGGCCGACCTGAAGGCCAACATCCGACCGCGCGACATGGCGCCCGACGTGGCCGTGGTCTACGACGTCTGCATGGACATGTCGACGAAGCATGCGATCAGCGACGAACTCTTCCACCGTGCCAAGGCGACTCTGGGCGAACAGCAGCTGGTCGATCTGGTCGCCATCAGCGGGACCTACGTTACCGCCGCGATGCTGCTCAGCCTCGGCGAGGAATCGTCGCCGGCCGACAAGCCGGTGCCGTTCCCCGAGACCATGGCGCCGAAGCGCTGACCGGCGCCGACCCGCTAAGCCGGCCCGGAGGCCGGTGTCGGATACCAGTCCGTGCCGCGTCCGTGGGGCGTCGGGTCGAGGATGTTCCACAGCGGCGTCGGATCCGGCGCGCCGCGCGGGTCCTGGCTGGCGCAGTTCGATCTCTTCGCGACCAGGGCAGTGGCGGCCGCCACGCGCTCGGCGCTGTCGCCGGGGAGACGCCGGCTGGCGCCCTCTGGGAGTGATCGGGCGAACGCGCGTTCGGGCATCGATGTCTCCTGCAGGTTGGTCTGGAAAACGCACTGCGAATTCCATGGACGACTTCGCACGCGACGCATCAGTCGAACCCTCGTCCCCGAATCGGACGAACAGCGCTCCGCGCTCTCGATCGGCAAGCCGAGAATCGCTCCTCCCGCGAAACGGCCGAGCCGAGTTTCGGAGCGCGTCAACCTTCTTTCGACTCTGACGTTAACTGGACTCGCATGACGCAGCGACGGATCGTCCGCGCTGCCTGCGATTCGACCACTGGAGAATGGAATGAACAAGCTCATCGCCGCTGCCGCTGCCCTGCTGGTCTCCGGCGCGTGCTTCGCACAAGCCGGAACCGCCGTGAAGGAAGGCGCCAAGGCGACGGCCGAAACGGCCAAGCAGGCCAAGGAAAACGTCCAGGCCTCGACCAGCGACCAGCCCGAGAAGACGGTGCACAAGGTCAAGTCCAAGATCCACAAGGCGAGGGCGAAGTCGGCGGCCACCGACGCCAAGGACGCCGCGAAGGCGACCGTCAAGTAAGCGTCGTCGAATTGCGGTCGTCGAATGCGCCGTCGGCGGGGACGCATCGTCCGCGCCGCTCGCCCCTCACTTCAGGAAAACACCCATGAACAAGATCATCGTCGCCGTCGCAGCCCTGCTGCTTTCCGGCGCCTGTTTCGCCCAGGCCGGCACGGCCGTCAAGGAAGGCGCGAAGGCGACTTCCGAGAAGGCGCAGCAAGCCGGCCAGACCGTCGCCGGGGCCGTCACCAGCGAGCCGGATTCGACCGTTCACAAGGCCAAGGCGAAGGTTCACAAGGCCAAGGCCCACGTGGCCGGCGCCGAAGCCAAGGATGCAGCGAAGGCCGCTGTCAAATAAGGATCGCAGCGTGATCGCAGCCAGGATCGCGCTGTCTGCAAGACCGTTTCGCTGAAATTCGAGTCACGCGACGCCGGGACATCCGCGCCGCATCCCATCCCTCACTAGGAGCATTGCATGAACAAGATCATCGCCGCTGTCGCAGCCCTGCTGGTTTCCGGGGTCGCATTCGCCCAGGTCGGCACCGCCGTCGTCGAAGGCGCCAAGGCCACGAAGGAAAAGGTCGAGCAGGCCGGCCAGTCGACCGCCGGCGCCGTGACCAGCGAGCCGAAGTCCACCGTCCACAAGGTCAAGGCCAAGGTCCACAAGGCCAAGGCCCACGAACACGCCGAAGCCGCGAAGGACGCGGTCAGCAACATCGGCAAGTAAAGTTCGTCCGGCCGATCGAGAAGCCCGGCCTCGCGCCGGGTTTTTTTTCGCGCCGGGCGAAACACTGTAGTCGTCGTCCCTGCGATTTTTCGACGCGCGTCCGACAAGGCGCGATCGAAGCGTTCTGCATCCTGCGTCGTCCGCTTTCCCGCGCACGAAACACGAAAGGAGTTCCCATGGACGATGACAATTCCTACACACGCCGAGATGCGGTTCGTACGCTCGCCGTAGGCCTCGGTGCGGCGACGTTGGCCGGCAAGGCAGCTGGCGCGCCAGCGACCGCCACCGCGGTTCCCCTGACAGATCCGCGTACGAAGTATCCGAGGCCGCCGTTCAAAGGGCAGTCGCAGGATTGGCCGGGACTCGCGAGCCGGATGGACCCGCTGCCGGACCACGGCGAGACGAGCTACACGGGGTCGGGCCGGCTGCTCGGCCGCAAGGCTCTGATCACCGGCGGCGACAGCGGCATGGGGCGCGCCGCGGCGATCGCGTATGCGCGCGAAGGGGCCGACGTCGCGATCAACTACTTTCCGACCGAAGAGCCCGATGCCCGCGAGGTGATCGCGCTGATCCAGGCAGAGGGCCGCAAGGCGATCGCGCTGCCGGGCGACCTGCGCGACGAAGCGTTCTGCAAGTCGCTGGTGGCCGACGCCGTGCACCAGCTCGGCGGGCTGGACATTCTGGTCAGCAACGCCGGACGCCAGCAGGCACACGAGTCGATCCTCGACATCACGTCCGAAGACTTCGACTACACGATCAAGACCAATATCTACGCGCCGTTCTGGATCATCAAGGCCGCTATCCCGCATCTGCCGCCGGGTGCGACGATCATCGCCACGACGTCCGAGCAGGCGACCGACCCGACCCCCGAGCTGTACGACTACGCGATGACGAAGGCTGCGACGACGAACTACGTGCGCTCGCTCGGCAAGCAGCTCGCGACGAAGGGCATCCGCGTCAACGGCGTCGCACCGGGCCCGATATGGACGCCGCTGCAGGTCAGCGGTGGCGCGACGCAGGAGAAGCTGAAAAAGTTCGGCGCGATCACCCCACTGGGTCGACCGGGCCAGCCGGCCGAGCTCGGCTCGATCTACGTACAGCTCGCAGCGGCCGATGCGAGTTACGCGACGGGACAGGTGTACGGAGCCGCGGGCGGGGCAGGCATGCCGTGACGGCTACTCGCGCACGAAGACGGGCGACGCGCCGACGATGATCGGCCGCGCGGCGACGCATATGGACGCAGGTCATGCTTGGTGGATGAGGTCTCACCCGGTTCGCACAGCGCAGGAGGATGCACGCGGGCAAGCGCCTCCTTTGTCGGACGACAGTTTCAGGTATGTCATAGCGACAGTCGCTTTCCGACGCCTTGCGTCACAGCTCGATCGTCAGCCCCTGGTCCACCGACCCCAGATGACGCGCGCGATCGCCTCGTTGTCGGGATGCCCGAACACCGAGCCGTTGGTCGACACCAGATAGTTCTGGCAGTCGACCGCGTCGAGCACGCTCTGGTCGATGTTGTTCTGGCTGGCGTGGTGCGGCAGGAACGGCAGATGATCGCGGTCCGGATCGCCCGCGATGAACAGCACGCGTGGTTCCGTCGGCTACTGCAGTCTCGAATCCGGCGTGTCGCGCGTGCGCCGCGTGATGACCACGGAGACGCGCACCTGCAGCGACAGCCCGCCTTCGGCCCATGTCGCCGGACCGATCGGACTCTTCGTCAGCTCGAACGGCAGCAGGGCCAGCTCGGACTTCGACAACACCAGGCGCAGCCGAATCAGCGTGTCGGGGCCCGAAGCGTCTGTGGACAGGGAACCCGGTGGCCGCGGAATGGAGCCGAGCATGCGGGCGAACTCGACGCCGAGATCCCGCATGACCGGATTGCGATCCTTCGCGTCCTGGTCGAGGCCCATCTCGTCCAGGCGCCGCAGGAAGGCCGGATGCTCGAACGGCAGGTCGACGACACCGACCTCCGCGCCACAGGAACGGGTCGGCTGGCGTGGCCAAGGTTGGAGTTCGACGACCGAATCGGCCATCGGCTCCCCCGATCGAGGCATCGAATGGGGAGACTTTAGTCACGCGCATCGCCTACGGATCGACCTATGCTGCGGGTATCGGGAGCGGCCGGCTTCCGCTCAATCAGCAGGGACAGCATGCCGATCGTGAAGACGCCGGATGGCACGGAGATTTTCTACAAGGACTGGGGCAGCGGACAGCCGATCGTGTTCAGCCACGGCTGGCCGCTGTCGGCCGACGACTGGGACACGCAGATGATGTTCTTCCTCGGCGAGGGCTTCCGCGTGATCGCCCACGACAGGCGTGGCCACGGCCGCTCGAGTCAGGGCGACGATGGCCACGACATGGATCACTGAGCCGATGACCTCGCCGCGCTGACGACGCACCTCGACCTCAACGATGCGGTGCACGTCGGTCACTCGACCGGTGGCGGCGAAGTCGTCCACTACATCGCGCGTCACGGTGAGAGCCGGGTCGCGAAGGCGGCGATCATCAGCGCCATACCGCCGCTGATGGTGCAGACAGCGAGCAACCCCGGCGGCACGCCGAAGTCCGCGTTCGACGGGTTGCAGTCAGCGCTGGCCGCCAACCGCGCCCAGTTCTACCTCGACCTGCCGACCGGTCCGTTCTACGGCTTCAACCGTCCGGGCGCCAAGATCAGCGAAGGCATGATCCGCAACTGATGGCGGCAGGGCATGATGGGCGGCGCCAAGGCGCACTACGACGGCATCGTCGCGTTCTCGCAGACCGACTTTACCGACGACCTGAAGAAGATCACCGTTCCGGTCCTCGTGATGCATGGCGACGACGACCAGATCGTGCCGTACGCGGACTCCGCACCGTTGTCGGCGAAGCTGCTGAGGAACGGCACGCTGAAGACCTACAAGGGCTTTCCGCATGGTTGTCTCGCGACCGAGGCACCGACCATCAACGCCGATCTGCTGGCGTTCATCCGGGCCTGACGGAAGCCTCCGATGGGGGGTCGGCGGCGAGCTGCACCCGGCAACGGCAAGCCGCCATGGCGGGCCACCCTCGCCGCGAGGTCCGCAGATGATGACCCGAAGCAACGACCTGCGCCGCGACTCGCGGTCGATGCGTGCAGGCCGCTGCTGCAGGGCCTTGGCGCACGCAGGCTTCGCCGCTGCGGCGATCATCGGCGCCCCGGCCACCGGGGCAGACGACGCGGGCCCGGCGCAGCCATCCGCCCGCGCGCTGGTCCCGTCGATCGTCTTCGACGGCACCGTGCTGAAAAACCTGCAAGGCGGCGTCCGCACCGGCACGACGTCCGTCGGCAACCTGCATCTCAAACTGACGGCCGATGGGGATGCGTTCGGCTGGCCCGGTTTCACCGCCTATACCGACGTCCTGACGATCCGCGGCGGTCTGCCCTCAAATCGCGCCGGCGATGCCCAGGGCGTCAGCAACATCGAAGGGCCGACGGGAACGCAGGTCGAAGAGTTGTGGATCCAGCAGAATGCCGCCGCCGGCGATTCCGTCCTCGTCGGCATCTACGACCTGAACAGCGAGTTCTATCGCCTGCAGGCTGCCGGCCTGTTCCAGAACAGCTCGTTCGGGATCGGCCCTGAGTTCGCGCAGAGCGGCGTCGAAGGTCCGTCCATTTTCCCGCGCACCGCCGCAGCGCTGCGCATCGCCGCCCATCCGACCGACAACACCGTCCTGCGCGTGGCGATCCTCGACGGCGTGCCGATCGCGCGACCGGACGGCACGCATGGCGCGTTCCGGCGCGGCGACGGTCTTCTGATGGTCGCGGAATTCGCGCTGCTGACGCGCAAGGCACCGACGCCCGATCGGCCTCCGAACATCCGCAGTCGCATCGGACGCTTCTCGACGCTCGACCCTTACGACGACAAGCTCGCGATCGGCACGTGGCGATATACCCGGAAATTCGCGGACCTGTCGGAGGTCGAACCGAACGGACAGGCCAGGATGCAGCCCGGTTCGGGCGCCTATCTCGTCGGCGAAACCGCGCTGTTCGGGACCGGCGACCCGTCGTCCGCGCGCACGTCGGCGTTCGTGCAACTCGGCTATGCCGATCCGCGTGTCGCCCGGTTCTCCCGGTACGTCGGCGCCGGCGTGACGGCGAAGGGCTGGGGACCGTTCAGGCCCGAGGACCAGTGGGGATTTTCGGTCGCGCGCGCGGTGAACGGTTCGCACTATCAGCGGGCACGCGCCGTGCCCGGGGCGCCACGTGCCGAAACGACCTTCGAGATCACTTACCTGACGCAACCGTTCGGGCACGTGGCCGTGCAGCCGGACCTGCAATACGTGCAGCATCCGAACACGAATCCGTCGCTGGCGAACGCATGGGTCGCGCAGGTCCGCTTCGAGATCGCGTTCTGATCGCCGATCGGCAGCAACGGCGCGATCGCTTCGAGTCGCACGAAAGTGCGCGGCGCGTGCGTGGGAGCGACAGGGCCCCGGATGTTCAGACGTCAGATCACCGATCGCGCTCGCAAGTCGGCGATCTGCGCCGCGTCGTAGCCCAGGTCCGCGAGGATCGCTTCGGTATGCTCGCCGATGGTCGGCGGCCGCCTGCGCTCGACCGCCCTGGTCGCGCTCATCCACAGCGGTACTGCGGCAACCGGCGCGGGGACCGGCAGACCGGGGTAGTCGGTGTCCTGCAGCAGGCCGAGTGCCGCGACCTGCGGATGGTCCAGAGCCTGCTGCGGCGACAGGACCGGACCGCAGGGGATCATCGCGTCGCCGAGAATGCGCACGATCTCGTCGCGATCCCGGTCGGCGCACCAGCGCTGCATCCGCTCGCCGATGATCGCGCCATGCTCGCCGCGAAGGTCGTCGGTGGCGAAGCGCGGATCGGTGAGCCAGTCCCGGTCGCCGTCTTCCGCGACATCGTCCGCAGCGATGAGCCGCACCCATCGCCTGAACAGCGGCTGGCCCACGACCGATACGAGCACGAAGCCGTCGCGCGTCCGATAGATATCCGACGGTCCCGAGATCTGGCTGCGGTTGCCGGTCGGTACCCGGTCCGGCTTCGCGACCGCCTGTTCGATCAGCGCGCCGTTGTTGATGGCCAGCGCCGTCGCCAGCAGTGCGCCGGTCACGAGCTGTCCTTCGCCGGTTTTCGCCCGATGCATCAGCGCCGCCAGCGTACCGAACGCGCAATGCGTCGCGGTGCCGAAGTCGACCCAGTTCGTGATGGCCCGATACGGTTCGTCCGGCTGGCCGGTCATGTACACCGCACCCGACATCACCTGCCCGACGCCGTCGAATCCGACCTGATGACTCATCGGCCCCGTGCTGCCGAACGCGGTGTTGGTGACGACGATGATGTCCGGCCGATAGCTGCGCAGCGTCTCGTAGTCGAGCCCCATCGCGTTCAGCGCGGCCTCGGGCAGATTGGCGATCACGACGTCGGCGCCGCGGACCAGCTTCGCGACGATCGCGCGTCCGTCGGCAGAGGCCGGGTCGAGCGTCATCGAGCGCTTGTTGCGGTTCATCTGCAGGAACAGCGCGCCGACGCCGCCACCGACCTGCGCGGGGAAGCGGTCCTCGCTGCCGTCCCGCTTCTCGATCCGGATCACGTCGGCGCCGTATTCGGCCAGCATCGCGGCGCAGTACGGACCGGCGATGTAGCGGCCGAAGTCGAGCACGCGAATGTCGTGCAGCAGTGGGGGATGGACGCTATTCATCGAAGCAGTCTAGCGACTTGCCTGCACGACGATGAGACGAACACCGCAGACGCGATGCTGCCTATACTTTGTCGGCATCCAGTAGAGGAGCACAACGCATGCGCAACGCGTCATGGATCATCGTGCTGTCGCTGACATCGGTGCAGGCGTTCGCCGAGGAGAGGACGATCGAACCCGGCCTGTACGAAGTCGTGACGAAGGCCGGCGCCGGCGGGGCGACTACGGCGCGGGTCTGCCTGACGGCGGACAATATCGCGAGCGGCCTGCAGCCGAGCGACCCGGGCAAGGGCTGCAAGAAAATACGCAGCGTCGTCGCCGACGGCAAGCTCGACTTCGCGACGACGTGTCCCGACATGACGATGACGATGACCGGCAGCTACACGTCGACCAGCTACGTGGTCGACGGCAAGCTGGAGATGAAAGGCGACGACGGCCCGACGACGATCGACACGCACATCACGGCGAAGAGAATCTCGACGAGCTGCAACGCGGATTGACGAGCGGCATCGACCGGCAATCGAAGCGAAGGATCGAAGCGATCATGAAGCCGACGAGTCGTTCGGATGGCGAGCTGGCATCAGGGAACATCACGAAGCGGATGCGCCGGGACGACCAGATTGGCGTGCGTCGCCGGTTGCGCGCCCCGACCGGCACGCTCGCTCACTCCAGCAGCTTGTCCGGCGTGATCGGCAACGCCCGCACCCGCTTCCCGCAGGCGTTGTAGACCGCGTTGGCCACCGCCGCCCCCACGCCGGTGATGCCGATCTCACCGATCCCATGCGCTCCCATCGGCGAATGCGGATCGGGGATACCAGTCCACATCACGTCGATGGCCGGCACGTCCATGTGCACCGGCACGTGGTACTCGGCGAGGCTCGGATTCATGATGCGGCCGTTGCGTTCGTCGACCTGCGTCTCCTCCATCAGCGCGAACCCGAGACCCATCACGATGCCGCCGCGGAACTGGCTCGATGCGGTCTTGGCGTTCAGGATGCGGCCGCAGTCGAAATAGCCGAGAAAGCGACTCACGCGCACCTCACCGGTGACCGTG
>JBDTIS010000182.1:0-8214 GCA_039936235.1 Burkholderiaceae bacterium
ACGGCCGCGCGATCTGGGCGAACGTGACCGGCTGTCTGGTCGACGCATCGCCGGCGCCGGCGAGCGGCGGCCTGCGTTCGATCTGGATCCTCGCGGACCTGTCGGTGCAGAAGCAGAAGGAAGCCGAGAACTGGCATCACGCGAACCACGACGTGATGACCGGCCTGCCGAACCGCCGGCTCCTGCAGGACCGCCTCGACCAGGCGCTCGCATTCGCCAGGCGCGACGGGCGCCGCGTGGCGGTGCTCGAGCTCGACCTCGACGGCTTCAAGTCGGTCAACGACAGTTACGGTCATCGCTTCGGCGACGCGGTCCTCGAGGAAGTCGCGCGGCGCCTGTCGACAGTGGTCCGCGAACTCGACACGGTCGGCCGCTGGGGCGGCGACGAATTCGTGCTCGTACTCAAGGAGATCGAGTCGCGCGAGATCGTCGAGGAGATGGTCAAGCGCGTCATCGCGCGGCTGTCCGAGCCGATCGTCTATCTGGGCCGGAACCTGTCGATCGGTGTGAGCATCGGCATCGCGCTGTTCCCCGATGACGGCGAACAAGTCGAGACGCTGATGCTGGCCGCCGATCTGGCGATGTACGAGAGCAAGAGCGCCGGTGGCAACACCTGGCGGTTCTCTTCGCGGACGGCGCAACCGGCACGCGGCAAGTACCGCCCTGCGGCGAAGGCGATCTCGACGACCGGTTGAAGCCCGTCAGTTTTCGGCGAGCTGCGCATGCTGGTCGCGCAGTTCGTCGAGCGTGCTGCTGAAGCGCGCGAGCCGCTCGCGCTCCTGCGCGACCACGGCAAGCGGCGCCTTGCCGACGAAGCTCTCGTTGCCGAGCTTGCCGGTGACCTTGCGAATCTCGCCTTCGAGCCGCCCGATCTCCTTGGCGATCCGCTCGCGCTCGACTGCCGTGTCGATCTGCACGTCGAGCATCAGCAGCGTGTCGCCGACGACCTGCACCGGCGCCGCCGAGGCGGCCGCGTCGAGCGCTTCGACGATCGTCACGTCCGACAGCTTCGCGAGTGCCTTGAGGTAAGGCGCGCACGCCGTCAGGCGCGTGCGGGCCTGTTCGGTCCGGCCGGCAGCCACGAGCGGCACGCGCGTGGCCGGCGACATCCGCATCGCACCGCGCAGGTTGCGGACCGCGTCGACCGCAGCCTTCAACTCCCCCATGAACAGGTCTGCGGCAGGGTCGATCTTCTCGGGCTGCGCCTGCGGGTAACGCTGCACCATGATACTGGTGACGTCGCCGTCGGCGATCGTGCCGGCGAGCGGTGCGATCTTCTGCCACAGCTCTTCGGTGATGAACGGGATGACCGGATGCGCGAGGCGCAGCGTGGCCTCGAGCACCCGCAACAGGGTTCGTCGGGTCGCGCGCTTCTGCGCGTCGCTGCCCGACATCAGCTGGACCTTCGCGAGTTCGAGGTACCAGTCGCAGTATTCGTCCCACACGAACTGGTAGATCGCCGACGCGGCCTGGTCGAAGCGATACTCGGCGAAGCCCTTCGCGACATCGCCTTCGGCCTTCTGCAGGCGGCTGACGATCCACCGGTCGGCCTGTGAAAAGTCGAGGTAGCCACCGGGACCGCAGTCGTGTCTGCACGGGTCGATCCCGCGCGCCGATGGGTCGAGCCCTTCGACATTCATCATCACGAAGCGCGTCGCGTTCCACAGCTTGTTGCAGAAATTCCGATAGCCCTCGCAGCGCGACAGGTCGAAGTTCAGCGTCATCGACAACGGGGCGAGCGCGGCGAACGTGAAGCGCAGCGCGTCGGCGCCGAACGCCGGGATGCCGTCGGTGAAGTTCTTGCGGACGTATTTCGCGGCCTTCTCCCTGTGCGCCGCGAGCATCAGCCCCTGGGTCGATTTCTCGACCAGCGATTCGAGGTCGATGCCGTCGATCAGGTCGAGCGGATCGAGCGTGTTGCCTTTCGACTTCGACATCTTGTTGCCGTCGGCGTCGCGCACCATGGCATTGATGTAGACGTCGCGGAACGGCACCTGGTCGGTGAAGTGCAGCGACATCATGATCATCCGCGCGACCCAGAAGAAGATGATGTCGTTGCCGGTGACCAGCACGTCGGACGGCAGGAAGGTTGCCAGGTCCGGCGACGCGTCGGGCCAGCCGAGCGACGAGAACGGCACGAGCTGCGACGAGAACCACGTGTCGAGCACATCCTCGTCCTGCTGCAACGGACCGCCGTAGCCGGCCGTCTCGGCGATGGCGCGTGCTTCATCGGCATTGCGTGCGACGACGAACGCATGGCCGTCGATCAGCGTGCCGTCGCTATGCCACGCGGGGATCTGATGGCCCCACCACAGCTGACGCGACAGGCACCAGTCCTGGATGTTCGACAGCCAGTGGTCGTAGGTCGCCTTCCAGTGATCGGGATGGAAGCGCACGTCGCCATCGGCGACCGCCGCGAGACCGCGCGCGGCCAGCCCTTCCATCTCCAGGAACCACTGGTCGGTCAGCATCGGCTCGACCACCACGCCGGTGCGCCCCGACTTCGGCTGCGCCATCGTGTGCGGCATCGCCTCGATCAGGTAGCCGTCGCGCTCGAGCTGCGCGACGACCGCCTTGCGCGCGACGTAGCGATCCATCCCCTGGAACTCGGCCGGGCCGTTCTCGTTGATCTTCGCGTCGAGCGTGAAGATCACGATCAGCGGCAGGTGGTGGCGCATCGCCGCCGCATAGTCGTTGAAGTCGTGCGCGCCGGTGATCTTGACGCAACCCGAACCGAAGGCCATGTCGACCATCGTGTCGGCGATGATCGGGATGGTCCGGTCGCACAGCGGGAGCACGACCTGACGCCCGACCAGATGCCGGTAGCGAGGATCGTCCGGATGCACGGCGACCGCGCCGTCCGCAAGCATCGTCTCGGGACGGGTCGTGGCGATCGTCAGGCCGCGCAGCACCACGTTGTTGCCATCGGCGTCGACGATCTCCTGGGGTCCGTCGACGAACGGGTAGACGATGTACCAGAGCGTGCCCTGCACCTCCTCGCTCTCGACCTCGAGATCCGAGACCGCGGTCCTCATCAGCGGATCCCAGTTGACGAGGCGCTTGCCGCGATAGATCAGTCCGTCGTCGTGCAGGCGGACGAAGGCCTCGACGACCGCGCGGCTCATCGGCGCGTCCATCGTGTAGTAGCCGGCCTGCTGTCCGTCGGCGTCCGCATACTGCCAGTTGGCCGAGTCGCCGAGGCGCCGCATCTGTCGCGTGATGGTCGAGCCCGACTGCTGCTTCCATTCCTTGACCTTCGCGATGAAGCCTTCGCGGCCGAGCGCGGCGCGGCTCGTGCCCTGCGCTTCGAGCTGGCGTTCGACCACGATCTGCGTCGCGATGCCGGCATGGTCGGTGCCGACGATCCAGTTGGTGTTGAAACCGCGCATCCGGTGATAGCGGACCAGCACGTCCATCAGCGTCTGCTGGAACGCGTGACCCATGTGCAGCGTGCCGGTCACGTTCGGCGGCGGCAGCTGGATGCAGTACGCGTTCGCCGGATCATGTTCGTCAGGGCGCTGGCGGAAGTAGCCGCGCTGTTCCCACAGCGGGTACCAGTGCGCCTCGATCGCGTGCGGCTCGAAGCTCTTGGCCAGCGCGGCGGAGGGCGCCTCGCCATCGGGCAGCGTGGTCGGGGAAGTCGGAGGGGTGTTCGGAGGCATCGATGGCTCGTTCTCTGGCAGACTGCCAAAACTGCGAATTTTAATGGAGAAGCTTCGAAGCGACCGTCCGGCGCGCCACGAAGGTCTTCGCTCGTGTCGCGGGCCTGTCGAAACGTAGGTACGGAGAGCTGGATGACAACGCATCGAATCGTGCCTCCGGTCGTGCCTCGCGCACGATCGGCGGTCCTCGCCGTGGCGCTGACTGCGACGCTGGTCGTCGCGGGTTGTGCCACGTCGAAAGGCGCCACCGGCAGCGCGTCCGCGACGCGTACGCCGGCCACGGCGGCGTCGGGTGCGCCGGTCGGCAGGCCGCCGGGTGCCGCCGGCGGTGCGCCGGCTGCTGCCGGTGCGGCAGCGCCTGCCGCCGCAGCCGGCAGCAGGCCCGACAATGCGACGCTCAAGCCGTTCAGGGAGATCGTCGCGGGCGCTACCGAACTCGACGGCCTGTTTCCGCTGTGGCAGAAAGAAGACAAGGTCTGGATCGAGATCCCGGTCGAGCGCCTCGACCAGCCGTTCTTCTTCTCGTACAACGTCAGCGACTCGGTCGGCGAACGCGGGGCCTACGCGAGCCAGATGGGCCGACGTCACATGGTGGTGTTCCATCGCATCGGCAACGCGATGCAGCTGATCGCGAAGAACACGCGCTTCATCGCGACCGCGGGTTCGCCCACCGAGCGCGCGGTGCGGCAGAGCTTCTCGGACAGCCTGCTCGGCAGCGCGCCGGTGCTGTCGCAGCCGCATCTCGAACGCAGGTCGGTGCTGATCGACGCGAGCGCGTTTCTGATGACCGACATCCCCGGCTACTCGACGACGCTCGAGTCCGCGTTCCGGATCAACTACACGCTCGACCGCGCCAATTCGAGCTTCGTGAAGATCCGCGCCGACGAGCGCAGCGCGAGCTTCTCGGTGCGCGACCACTTCTCGACGGCGCGCCTGCCGGGCATCACGCCGGTCAATCCGCTCGCACTCGTGCCGCCGATCTCACCGCCGAACACGCCGCCGGATGCGCGCAGCGTGTTCATCGGCTTCGTCTACACCTTGATGGCGCTGCCGCAACCGATGCAGCCGCGTTATGCGGACGATCGCGTCGGCACCTTCACCACCACGATTGCCGACTACACGACCGACAGCGCGCCGAACGCCCGCAAGTTCCTGGTCAATCGCTGGCGCCTCGAGAAGAGGGATCCGACCGCGGCGATGTCCGACCCGAAGGAGCCGATCGTGTTCTGGGTCGATCGCAACGTGCCGGTCGACTACCGCGACACGATCGTCGAAGGCATCCTGGCCTGGAACAAGGCGTTCGAGCGGATCGGTTACTCCAACGCGATCGTCGCGAAGATCCAGCCCGACGACGCCGACTTCGACACGCTCGATGCGCGTCATGCATCGGTCCGCTGGTACCTCGGTGCCGATGCGGGCTTCGCGATCGGACCGTCGCACACCGATCCGCGGACCGGCGAGATCCTCGACGCCGACATCGCGATCCCCGACCTCTTCACGCGCAACGCGAAGACGCTGGTCAGCGAGGCGCTGCCCGAACCGAAGTCGCACGAAGGCACGGCCGCGTCGGCCGAGTCCGCGTTCGCATGCGACTTCGCGTCCGAGGCCGTCGGCGAGGCGGCGTTCGCGCTCGGACTGCTCGATGCGCGCGGCGAAGTCCCGGCCGACAGCGCCGAGGCCGATCGCTTCGCACGCGACTACCTGCGCGGCGTCGTCACGCACGAGGTCGGCCACACGCTCGGACTGCGCCACAACTTCCACGCGTCGACGATCCGCACGCCGGCGCAGTTGCAGGACGCGGCGTTCACGCGCGCCAACGGCCTGACCGGTTCGGTGATGGACTACACGCCGTTCAACATCGCGACCCACGACGAGCATCAGGGCGAGTACGTGATGAGCGGCCTTGGTCCTTACGACTACTGGGCGATCGAGTATGCGTACAAGACCATCGACGCGGCGACCTCCGACGCCGAACGACCCGAGCTGTCGCGGATCGCGGCACGCAGCACCGAACCGGCGCTCACCTTCGCGACCGACGAGGACGCCGACGCCGGACCCGACGGCATGGATCCAGAGGTCAACCGCTTCGATCTCGGCAGTGATCCGCTGGTCTACTACCGCAAGCGCTTCGCGTTGTCGCGCGAGTTGTGGGACCGGCTGCAGAGCCGTCCCATGGCGTCCGACCAGAGCTACCTCGTCGTCCGCCGGAACTTCGAGCGTGGCTTCAACGAGATCGGTCGCGCGGCGCCGCTGATCGCGAAGTACGTCGGCGGCGTGAAGACCAGCCGCAATCACGTCGCGCTGGTCGCCACGCCGCAAAACGTGTCGCTCGATTCGGGTGGTGCGCTGTACGTGCCGGTCGACGCCGCGCGGCAGAAGCAGGCGCTCGATCTGCTCGCGACGCAGCTGTTCTCGATCGACAGCTTCCGCTTCAAGCCGGCGTTCATCGGTCGCCTCGGCGTCGACTATCTCGACCGTAGCGACCCGAACGGCAGCAACAAGACGGCGTTCTACCTGCCGGGTCGCGTGCTTGCGATCCAGACCGGTGCGCTGGACCATCTGATGTCCGATCCGGTGGCGCGGCGCATCGGCGACGCCGAGAACATGAGCGAGCGTCCGCGCGACCTGCTGACGCTGTCGCAGCTCTACGGGTCGTTGCAGAACGCGATCTGGAGCGAGCTGGCCAGCGGCAAGGAGATCACGCGGATGCGTCGCAACCTGCAGCGCGAGCATCTGCGTCGCATGCTGGCCGTGCTGCTGCGGCCTGGTAGCGCGACGCTGGCCGACCAGCGCAGCCTGCAGCGCGACAATGCGATCGCGCTGCGGGCTTCCATCCAGCGTACGCTAGCCGCGAGCCGGCTGAGCGGCGAGTCCCGCGCCCACCTGCGCGAATCCAGCGCGACCATCGACGACGTCCTGAAGGCCAGCATGCTGCGAATCGGTACATGAACGTACGTCCGAACGAAAGCGCGCCGCCCCAGGGATCGGGTATCACGTCGACGCCCGACGAAAAGCCGTACGTGCTGGCCAACGCCACGATCGAGCCGATCCCGGTATTCGACGCACGCGGGGCATCTCTGGTCACGCTCGCCGTTCTCGCCACGTTGTTCGCGCTGCAACTGGCGGCCAACTTCGTGATCCCGGTCGTGGTCGCGGTGCTGCTCGCGTATGCGCTCGATCCGGCGGTGTCGTTCCTCGAAAGGCGGCGCGTTCCCCGCTGGCTCGGCGCGTTCCTGATCGTCGGCGCGTTGATCGCGGCCGGCGTGATGAGCGTCTATGCGCTGCGTTTCCAGGCGCAGGCGATCGTCGACCAATTACCGACGGTCGTGAGGAAGGTGTCGCGCGCCGCCGACGTGTTCGACTCCGGTCCGGGGCTGGGATTCGACAAGCTGCGCAAAGCCGCCGAGGCGCTGCAGAAGGCGACCGATCAAGCCACCGGGACCGCCGGGAAAGGCGCGACGGTGGTAGTGGTCCAGCAGCCGAACATGCAGGTGAAGGACTTGTTCCTGAGTGGGGGCCGCGGTGCGCTGAGTATCTTCGGCGAGATGGTGATGATCATCTTCCTCGCCTATTTCATCCTGCTGTCCGGCGACAAGTTCAAGCGGAAGTTCGTCAAGGTCGCGGGGCGCACGCTGTCGGAGAAGAAGATCACCGTACAGATGTTCGATCAGATCAACCTGTCGATCCAGCGCTTCATGGCGATGCTGCTGGTCGCGAACGTGGTGCTCGCCACGTTGACTTGGGCGACCTTCCGCGTCATCGGGCTCGATAACGCAGGCACGTGGGGTATTGCGGCTGGCGTGCTGCATATCGTTCCCTACTTCGGGCCCGTGGTGATCGCCGTCGCGACCAGTGTCGCTGCGTTGATGCAGTTCGGCTCGATCGGGATGGCGATGCTCGTCGGCGGACTGTCGCTGCTCATCGCAACGCTGGTCGGTGTCGTGCTGACGACCTGGATGGCCGGGCGCATCGCGAAGATGAACACGGTGTCGGTGTTCATCGGCCTGTTGCTGTTCGGCTGGATGTGGGGCGTCTGGGGCGTGCTGCTCAGCGTCCCGATCGTCGTGATCGTGAAGGTCGTGTCCGACCACGTCGAGAGCCTGAAGGCGTTGTCGGAGTTTCTCGGGGACTGAGTGCACGGATCGAACAGCCTTTGAAAAATATCGTCCCGACGAGGGACCTGTTCCTCCAAACATGACATCCGAACCAGCGTGTTGCGGTAGCGGTTCCTCACTGCGTTCGGAACGACAGACCAGGCCACTGTCGTCCCGACAGCGGAGGGACCTCACCGTCCACGCATGACGTGCGGACCGATGCTTCGCGGTAGAGGTTCCTCACTGCGTTCGGAACGACAGACCAGGCCACTGTCGTCCCGACAAAGGAGGGACCTCACCGTCGAAGGATGACGTGCGAGCCGATGCTTCGCGGTAGAGGTTCCTCACTGCGTTCGGAACGACAGACCAGGCCACTGTCGTCCCGACAAAGGAGGGACCTCACCGTCCAAGCATGCCGTGCGGACCGATGCTTCGCGGTAGAGTTCCTCACTGCGTTC
>JBDTIS010000183.1:0-18630 GCA_039936235.1 Burkholderiaceae bacterium
CGCACTTCGAAATCGAATTCGCATTCGGCCGGCACGATGTTGAGCGCGCGACCGCCTTTGATCACGCCGGTCTGCACGGTCGAGAACGGCGGGTCGAAGCGCCGGTCGTGATGCTCCGGCTGCGACAACTGCTCGCCGATCTCTTCGAGACGGCAGATCAGTCGCGCCGCATATTGAATGGCGTTGACCCCATGAGGCGCGTAAGCCGAATGGCAGGGCGCGCCTTTCACCTGGCAACGCATCGCCAGCTTGCCTTTGTGACCCAACACCGGCTTCGACTCGGTCGGCTCGCCGATCAGGCACAGCACCGGCTTGTGTGCGCGGGTCTCCAGTTGCCTCAACATCGGCCGCACACCCAGGCACCCGACTTCCTCGTCATACGAAAAGGCAAGATGCACCGGCATATGCAGAGCGCGCTTGCGGAAAACGGGCACCGCCGCCAGGACCGAAGCGATGAAGCCCTTCATGTCTGCCGTGCCGCGACCATATAGCCGCCCGTCTCTTTCGGTAAGTTTGAAAGCGTCGACGGTCCACGCCTGGCCATCGACCGGAACCACATCGGTATGGCCGGAAAGCGCGATGCCGCCGCGGTCACGAGGACCGATGGTGGCGAAAAGATTGGCCTTCGTGCGCTCGGCGTTGTAGAACAGCTCGCTTTCGACCCCGAGATCCAGAAGGTAATGCCGAATGAAATCGATCATTTCCAGATTGGAATCCCGACTGACCGTCGCGAAGCCGATCAGCCGGTCGAGCAACTCGCGGCTCGACATCTCATTCATTACCCGGCACCCCATAGCCCGGCGCGGCGGTCGGATTCAACGCCCGCGTCACGTAGTCCTGCATCTGCGGTCGATAGGCCTGCCAGAGACTGTCGAGCCGGCCGATGGGGTCACTGTCTGCCCAATCGACGCGCAGATCGACGATCGGCCAGCGCAGGTCGCTCACTATCTTGAGGGCCGCCGAATGGACCGGACCCGCTTCGCCGCCGGCCGCCATCGCGGCATGCATGGCCGAGAGCAGGCGGTCGGCCAGCATGCCGGATCCATCCTGGAACGCCGGAACCATCGCCTCGATCACGGCGACTCCTGCAAGCATGTTGCCAGCGGCCACACACTGCGCCCCGGAGAGGGCGCAATGAACGCCCAGAGTTTCCTTGCCGCTGAAGAATGCCGTGCGGCCCTGGCCATCGATCACCGTAACCTGCCGATACTCGCTCCATTGGTTCGCGCCTAGCGCACGTTTCAGCGCCGCATCGGGATCGAGCTGCTTGTTTTCCATGAGATCGAGAATCTGCGGGCCGAGCGCAGGAAGCGTGATGTTCTGCGTCGACACCGCGCCCACGCCTGCGCGCACCCACGGACATCGCGCCCCCACCGCGATGCTCGAGGAACTGATGGCGATACCGAGCTGCCCGGTCTTCTGGCAACGGCCGACGATGGAAAATGTCATCTTGTGCTCCTCATGACCGGGACGGCTTCCAGCCATCCGGAATGACCGCGATCACATCGATCTCCATCAACCATTGCGGCTGCCCCAAGGCGGTCACCACCAAGCCGGTCGAAATCGGGAACACGCCTTTGAGGCACTTGCCTACTTCCTGGTAGACCGGCTCGCGCCAGCGCACGTCGGTCAGGTAGGTCGTGGTCTTGACGACGTGAGACAGGTCGCTGCCTGCCTCTTCAAGCAGCTGGGTGACATTCTTCATCGCTTGCTCGGCTTGAGCGCGCGGGTCGCCGAGCCCTACCAGGTTGCCGTCGAAGTCCGTACCTACCTGGCCGCGCAAGTACACCGTGTTGCCGGCGCGCACCGCCTGAGATAGATCGTTGTCGAGCGCCTGGTTCGGATACGTTTCCTTCGTGTTGAACATGCGGAAACGGCTGTGCGTAGGTTGGCTCATCGATGCACCTTGATGCGGAGTAGAAGGAATTTAAGGGTTGAGAATGCACAACGCATCAACTCTCGCCCATCACGCCGACTCATTGAAGGCGGCAACGGCCGGCTGCGACGTCGGCGTCTTCATCGCGCTCGATGTCGCACGGCGTTTCGACGGATCGTGGTATGCGAGATATTTACGCTGCGTGACGATATGGTCGGCGATATGTTTGGCATCGTGCCAAACGCCCCAGATGAAAGCGGAGGCACGCCGCGAGAGCCACGGCAGGCCGAGAAAATAGACGCCAGGCTCCTTGGAGACCCCGCGCTGGTGTTTCGGTTTGCCGGCTGCGTCGAAGGCGTCGACATTCAACCAACTGTAATCTACCGCATAGCCGGTCGCCCAGATGATCGAGGTCACGCCGGCCTTTGCAAGACTCAGATCTGGCATCGGCTTGGTGACACATTCCGGATCTGGGGGAATGATACGGGCGTCCGGATCTTCCGGAAGGTCAAGACCGTTGCGAACGACGTAGGCGTCGGCGGCGTTCAACAGCGATAGATAGTTCTCGTCGCCGCAAGCAATGTTCACCGTGAGATCCGACTCGAACGTCGCGACGCCGTCATCGAACGATTTGGTGGAGCCGACGAGCATGATCCCCTGCTGCGCCAGACGCCGGAAATCCACGGTCTGACCGCCATGCGCACCACTCACCGCAATGGTGATGTGCTCCTTGCCAGGCATCATGACCTCGGCATCCCACTCGCCCAGCACGCCGAGCCACCAGCAGAAATCGCGTCCGCGATAGGCACGCGGCGGACGATTGTGCGGTCCTACCGACAGGTATACCTGTCTGCCGGCACGCTGAAGCTCATCCGCTATTTGCACGCCCGACGATCCGGCGCCCACCACCAGAACGCCCCCGTCGGGCAATTGCTCGGGGTTGCGATAGTCAGCGGAGTGAATCTGCGTGAGGTTTCCGGCCGTCGGCGCGATCGACGGAATGACAGGACGTTGGAAAGGGCCGGTCGCGACAACCACGCGATTGGCCTCGATCGTGCCCTCCGACGTTTCGATGGTGAAGTCCTGCCGGCCGGTATTGCGCACGACCTTCATCACTTCCACGCCGGTTCGGATAGGCGCGTCGAACTTCCTGGAATAGGCTACGAAATAGTCCGCGACCTGCTCTTTCGAGGCGAACGCGTCAGGGTCGAGACCGGCGAATTCGAGATTCGGGAAACGATCATGCCAAGCGGGGCCGTTGGCAACCAGCGAATCCCAGCGTCCCGTGCGCCAGCGCTCGGCGATACGATCGCGTTCCAATACGAGATGCGGGACACCGAGTTTGCTCAGGTGTTCGCTCATCGCAACGCCAGCCTGGCCGGCGCCGACAACGAGCGTGTCGATTGACGTTCTTTCCACTGTCATGGCTGCGTCCTTTTGAAACGCGGATCGATTCGAATCGGTCGTGGCCGCGCGGCCATCGGGCGTTTGCGGCCCTCGGAACGAAGTGCCGTTCGGCATTGGCGCGCGGCGCCGTGCCGTTGGTCTGCGCGAAAATCTACGCGAACCGTCGAGATTTGAAAAATATATTTAAAAGATGCACGGCATCGGGTTTTCCTATGCAGGCGCAGCCGTCCGATTCACAATGCGGTCCATTGAAGGCCCGAACATGGCGGAGCGTCTCCGATGGAAAACCCTCCCTTTCGCTATTCACTGCGCCAGTTGCGCTACTACGTCGTCACCGCGGAAGCACTGTCGTTCACCGCCGCCGCGCGTCGGCTGCACATCTCGCAGCCGTCGATCTCGACGGCGCTCGCCGACCTCGAAGCGTCGTTCGGGGTGCAACTCTTCATACGGCATCACGCGAGCGGCCTCTCGCTGACGCAAGCGGGGCGCGATCTGCTCGGGCAGGCGCGCAATCTGCTCAAGATCGCCGAAGAACTGCAGATGGCCGCCAAGGAAATGGACGGTGGTGTGACGGGCACCATCGCGCTGGGTTGCCTCGTCTCGCTCGCGCCGCCTCTCATGCCCGGGCTCATCAGCCAATTCCTGGGCGAGCATGCGGGCATTTCGTTTCGCACCGTCGAGGCGCATCAGGACGATCTGTTGAGAGGCCTGAACGACGGTTCGCTCGACATCGCCCTGACGTACAGTCTCGACCTGACGGAAGAAATCGCCTTTACGCCGCTGCTCTCGCTGCCGCCCTATGTGATCCTGCCGAAGACGCACCGGCTTGCCCGCGCGCGCAAGGTGTCTCTAGCCGACCTTCTGCCCGAGCCGTACGTGATGCTCGATCTGCCCCATAGCCGCGAGTATTTCGCGGCGCTATTCGATGCCGTGGGTAGTCGTCCGGTCCCCACCTTCCGTTCCTCGCAGCCGGAGGTCGTACGCGGTATGGTGGCTAACGGTCTCGGCTACAGCATCTTGAACTTCCCGCTCAAATCGAGTCGCACCGTAGATGGCGAGGACTTCGTCATCAAGCGTTTCAAGGACGACGTCATCGCCACCACGCTCGGCATCGCGCAATCACGCACGCTGAAATTGCGCCAGGTGGTGCATCGCTTCGAGTCGTTCTGCGAGACCTATATCCGGCGGCTGCATCTCGAGAAATGACCGCTGCGCGGAGCCACCGGGCTTCGAGTTCGTATATGTTGCATAGCTAAAAACTTGCTTTTGTATCCGAAAACAATGTTTTGGCTGTCGGTTCGACCTGATAGATTGATGTCCATGTTCTGCGCAGGGTTACAAAGACCCGCGCAAGTCCACTTACGCGTGGATAAAACAAGGAGATTTGATGGCAGACCCGGCAAGAACGATTGCAGTGCGCGCTCTAGTCGAGGAGCTTCGTGCCGGTTGCGAACAGCCATTCAGCGATGCGCACGCGATGCCGCCCGGTGTCTATACGTCGCCTGAATTCCTATCACTGGAAGAGCGAGAGGTTTTTGCGCACGAATGGCAGTGCGTAGGCCGCGCCAGCGCGCTGAGAGTTTCCGGCGACTATTTGACCGCGCAAATCGGCGACCAGCCGATCGTCGTTCTGCGGGACGAGCAGATGCAGTTGAAGGCGATGTCGAACGTGTGCCTCCACCGCATGTCGGTGCTCCTCGAAGGCCGTGGCAACGTGCGCAGGATCGTATGCCCGTATCACGCGTGGAACTATTCGCTCGATGGCGCACTGAAAGGCGCACCACTGATGGATCGGCAAGAGGGCTTCTGCAAGGAAGCCTATAAGTTGCCTGCGATACGTTGCGAGGAATGGCAGGGATGGATCTATGTGACGCTCGACGATAACGCGCCGCCCGTTGATGCGTCGCTCGCCGAATTGAGTGCGCTCATCGGTGCATACGGCATGTCGGACTACATTGAAACCTTCTATGAAGAACATGTCTGGGACACCAACTGGAAGATCCTGGCGGAGAATTTCATGGAAAGCTATCACCTGCCGATGCTGCATCGGGCGACCGTAGGGCCGCATTCGCGGCTCGAGGAGATGGAGTGTCCGCCGGGCTCCCCCGCCTTCAACTATCACTGGATTACGAAGGAAGCGTCATTGCCCATCGGCAACGCGCATCCGGATAACACCCGCCTGACCGGACACTGGCGCAAGACCACTGCGTTGCTCGCCATCTACCCGGCTCACCTCGTGACGCTCACGCCCGGCTACTTCTGGTATCTCGTGCTGCAGCCGCAGGGAGTCGGACGCGTGCATATTCGCTTCGGTGGGGGCCTTGCACCGGAGTTCCTGGCCGATCCCGAGGCCAATGCGCATATGGCGACGTTGAAAAAGCTGCTCGACGAAGTCAATGCGGAAGACAAACGCGGCGTGGAAACCGTCTTTCGAGGCGTGCGTGCACCGCTCGCGAAGCCTGGTCATCTAAGCCATCTCGAACGCCCCAACTATGACTTCGCGCGTTATCTCGCGACGAAGCTCAGCGCGCATTGAACGAGGCGGCATTCCGACAAATCCCGATGTCGAACCCTTCCTTCATTTCGTTCACGGGCGTGAGCAAGTCGTATGACGGTGTGCATTACGTCGTGGACGATCTGAACCTCGGCGTGCGTAAGGGAGAATTCCTTTCGCTGCTCGGGCCATCGGGCTCTGGCAAGACGACCACGCTCATGATGCTCGCGGGCTTCGAGTCCCCGACGCGTGGTGAGATTCGCCTCGATGGCCGGCGCCTCGACGACAAGCCACCGCATCAGCGCGACATCGGCATGGTGTTTCAGAACTACGCGCTCTTCCCACATCTGACGATTGCGGAGAACATCGCCTTCCCTCTCTCCGTTCGGCACGTCAGCCGCGCCGAACAGAAAACGCGCGTGAAGCGCGCGCTCGAGATGATCGAGATGCCGCATCTGGCGAATCGCCGGTCGGCACAGCTTTCCGGCGGACAGCAGCAGCGGGTGGCGCTCGCACGTGCGCTGATCTTCGAACCCAGCGTCGTGCTGATGGACGAACCGCTAGGCGCGCTCGACAAGCGTCTGCGCGAAACCATGCAATACGAAATCATGCGGCTGCATCGCGAACTCTCGCTCACGATCGTCTACGTGACGCACGATCAGGCCGAGGCGCTGACGATGTCGGACCGCGTAGCCGTATTTTCCGATGGCCGCATCCAGCAGGCCGCCGCGCCCAGCGAACTCTACGAGGACGCGCAGAACGCATTCGTCGCGAACTTCGTCGGCGAGAACAACGGGCTGACCGGACGTGTCGTCGCTGCGAGCGAACCGTGGGCGACGCTGTCTCTGTCGGATGGCAGCATCATTCGCGGCCGTTGCGAACGCGGCCTGCGCGCTGGCGACGAGGCGATGCTCGCGCTGCGCCCCGAGCGCGCTCATATCCCGAGCGCGGAGGATAGGCACACCGACGAGCACAGCAACGTGGTCCGCGCCCGCGTCGAGGAACTGGTGTATTGCGGCGATCATCATCGCGTGCACCTGAAACTCGGTTCGCGGGACGGCTTTGTCGTGAAGGTCCCCAATACACAGCGACACGCGCTGCCCTCGTCCGGTAGCGAGGTCGAGATCGTATGGCGCCACGAGGACTGCAAGATTCTCGCGATGAGCGCCCCGCGCGGCACCCCCGCAATCCATTCCATTACACCGCCGTCATCTTCCATCATCAAGCCAGCGACAGCAGGAGCCAACTGATATGCATACCTACATCAAAGCACGATACGCGGCACTTGCCGTACTCGCCTTCGCCACCGTCACCGCTCAGGCGGCCGAGACGCTCTCTGTCGTGACCTTCGGCGGCGCCTACGAGGCAGCTGCCAAGAAGGCGTATTTCGAGCCGTTCACTCGAGCCACCGGCATCGGCTTCTCCACCGAATCGTATGACGGCGGCCTCGCGAAGCTGTCTGCCATGGAACAGGCGAAGAACACTACGTGGGATCTGATCGACCTCGAAACGAACGATGCGATCACCGCCTGCGATGAAGGCCTGCTGATGAAGTTCGACAAGAAGACGCTTGGCAAGACGAGCGATTTCCTTCCCGGCTCGATCAGCGATTGCGCGGTAGCGAGCATGGTCTGGTCCACCATCTACGCCTACGACGCGAGCAAGATGAAGACGGTGCCGACGACCATCAACGACTTCTTCGATCTGCAGAAATTCCCGGGCAAACGCGGCCTGCGGAAATCGCCGAAAGTCGCAATGGAGTGGGCGCTGATCGCGGACGGCGTCGATACGAAGGATGTCTACAAGGCTCTTGGCACACCCGCCGGCGTCGATCGCGCGTTCAAGAAGCTCGACACGATCAAGAAGAGCATCGTGTGGTGGGAGTCGGGCGCACAGGCGCCGCAGCTACTCGCGGATGGTGCGGTCGTGATGACGCAGGCCTACAACGGCCGCATCGACGATGCTGCCAAAAAGGACAACAAGCCGTTCAAGGCCGTCTGGGACGCGCAGGTCTACGACTTCGAATGGTGGGGCATTCCGACAGGCGCGAAGCACGCCGACGCGGCCGCGAAGTTCATCGTCTTTGCTTCACAGCCGAAGGCGTATGCGGATTTCTCGAAGTACATCGCGTATGCGCCGCCGCGCAAGGATTCGATCGCGCTCATCGACAAGCAACGACTTGCCGAGCTGCCGACCGCGCCCGAGAACTTCAAGCGCGCCGTGCAGATCAACGCGAGCTTCTGGGCCGACAATGCGGACCAGATCAACAAGCGCTTCCAGGTGTGGTTGACCCAATAACGGCACCGTTCGGCGAGAGTACGACCTGACCGACCGCCAACGTGCCCGCATCGGTCCATGCCACGGCCATCGGCTCTCCGATGAGAGCCGATGGCCGCGCATCGTTTCAGAGGGAGCGCCGCCGCGCGTCGATTCAGGCACTTTTGCTTGCGCTGCCGCTGATCGTGTTTCTGCTGTCGACGTTCATCGTGCCGATCACGCTACTGCTCGCGCGCAGCGTGGAGAATCGCGAAGTGTCCGACAGCATGCCCGCACTCACGCGTGCGCTCGATGCATGGGACGGGCGGGGCGTCCCGGACGAGCGTATTTTCGCACTGCTCGCTTCGGGGCTTCGGAAAGCGCAGCAGAGCGGAGAGCTCGGCGTGGTCGCGCGGCGCCTGAACTTCGCTCAGGCCGGTTACCGCAGCCTGCTGCTGCGCACCGCGCGCGAACTGCCTCCCGATGCCCCACCCGCATGGAAGCCAGCGCTTATCGAAATTGACGAGCGCTGGGAAACGCCCGAGCTATGGCGCTTGCTGAAGCGCGCCGCCACGTCGCCGACGCCGGACTATCTGCTCGCCGCCGTCGATGCGCAAGTAACCCCGCAAGGTTCGGTGGCGTTCGTTCCGGATAACGCGTCGGTCTATCGGCAAGCGTTTCTGCGCACGATATCGATCGCCGCGTCCGTCACGCTGATGTGCCTCGTTCTCGGCTATCCGGTCGCATGGCTGCTGGCGAACCTGCCCGCGAAAAGTGGCAACCGCCTGATGCTCCTCGTGATCGTCCCGTTCTGGACCTCGTTGCTCGTGCGGACGACCGCCTGGTACGTGCTGTTGCAACCTGGCGGCGTCATCAACAGTCTGCTGATGGGCCTTGGCCTCGCCACGCATCCCGTGTCGCTCATCTTCAACCGCACAGGCGTGCTCATCGGCATGACGCATGTGCTCCTGCCTTACATGATTCTCGCCATTTATTCGGTGATGAAAAGTGTGTCGCCCGTTTACGTGCGCGCAGCGCAGTCCCTCGGAGCGCACCCGTTCACCGCGTTCGTGCGCATCTACGTGCCGCAGACGCTGCCGGGCGTGGGGGCGGGCTGCTTCCTCGTCTTCGTGCTCGCGCTCGGTTACTACATCACTCCCGCGCTGCTCGGCGGCGCAGGCGACGAAATGATCAGCCAGCTCATCGCGATACAGACGAACACGCAGCTCAACTGGGGGCTCGCAGGCGCACTCTCGGCGTATCTCGTGATCTTCACGGCGATCTTCTATTTCCTGTTCAACAGGATCGTCGGCATCGACCGCTTGCGCTTCGGTTGACATCCGTACGACGAGAAAGACAGTAATGCAAAATCAACGCAACAGAGTGCTGACGGAGCGATTCGCCGGGGGCTGGGTGCGCTTGCATGCCGCGCTCGTGCTGTTCTTTCTAATCGCGCCGATTCTCGCGATCATCCCGCTATCCTTCAATTCAGGCTCGTATTTCTCGTACCCCATGCAGGGCTTCTCGATGCGCTGGTATGAACAGGCGCTCACGAGCCCGGACTGGCAGCGCTCGCTGTTGAACAGCATCGGGATCGGCTCGGCGTCGACGTTGATCGCCACGTGTCTCGGCACGCTCGCTGCGCTAGGCTTGAGCCGCGCGCAATTTCCGCTGCGCTCGCTGATCATGCCGATCATCATCTCGCCGATGATCGTTCCGATCGTCGTCGTCGCTTCGGGCTTCTATCTGGTCTTCGCGCCACTCGGCCTCGTGAACTCGTACCTCGGCGTCGTGCTGGCACATGCGGCACTTGGCACGCCGTTCGTCGTCATCATCGTAACCGCCTCGCTGCTTTCATTCGACCAGAGTCTGTTGCGTGCCGCCTCCGGCCTCGGCGCGCCTCCCTGGGTCACTTTCAGACGGGTGACGCTGCCGCTCATCATGCCTGCGGTCGCGACCGGCAGCGTCTTTGCCTTCGCGACTTCGTTCGACGAAGTGATCGTGATCCTGTTCATCGGCGGACCGGATCAGCGGACCGTACCACGACAGATGTGGAGCGGAATTCGCGACTCGATCGATCCTTCGATCCTCGCCGTGGCGACCATGTTGATCGTATTCGCGATACTGCTTTTCGCGAGCATCAACTGGCTGCGCGGCCGCGCGGCCGCAGCGAGCCAAGCGCTGGTTTGACGGGGAAATCCTGTCGTCGCGCGGATGCAGTCTTCAGATCACATACGGGATTCGTTCTCGGGAAGCGGCCGTCTGCGCTCCTGAACAGGTGGCTCCCGTGCCTCTCTCGTACCGCCCGGTCCCGACAGGTCGCGCGGCCTCTGTTGCGACGACACCACTTCGACGAATTCGCAACGAACGGCGCTAACCGAGCTTGATCGGCGAGTCTCCTTTCGCCGCGCCCCTGACCGGGAACGGCGGCAGCAGAGCGGGCCCGTGCCGATGGAGCAAGGAGAGATAGCGCGGGTCGTGACGGTTGCGGTCGAACAGCGCGTGTGCAGGCAGGCTGACGAACAGGACGTCGTGCGTTGTTGCGGCGTACTCGAGGCTCTGGTAGGCGCCTGCCGCTTCGCCGAGGCAGCTTTGTGCCATCGCCAGGTTGACTCGCGAACAGTGCGAGTCACCGAGGCGGGTCAGTAGCGCCGCGAGTTCTTCACGGCCGCGCTCGATCTCATTGCGCAGACCGAGGACGCCGATGCGGCAGAAATACGCACTGGGATGTGACGGCATCAGTTGGCAGACCCGATCGAACAGCGGCATGGCGAGTTCGTTCTCGCCGATCGACAGGTAGGTGAGGCCGAGCATCACATTCGAGAACAAGTGCGCGGGTTCGAGATCGAGCACGGCCTGGAACTCGCGGATCGCGACGTCGTATTGCCGTGCGTAAGTCGCGATCGCCGCATTGTTCGCGCGCACGTCGAGGTTCAGCGGATCGAGTTCGCGCGCGAGGCGCGCGTGCTGCATCGCCTCGTCGAAGCGCCCGTTGAACACCAGTGCCCACGCATAGGAGGCGTGGGTCAGCGATGAGTTGGGCGCGAGCCTTAGCGCTTCGTGGAACATCGGTTCGGCCGAGCGCCAGTCGTATTCGACGCGATAGGCAATCACGGCCAGTAGCGCGCATGCCTCGCCGTCGAGCGGATCGAGTTCAAGTGCGCGCAGTGCCGACGGCTTGACGAGGTCGAAGGTCGGATAGGTCGGTACCACCGTCATTGCGGCCATGTTCATGCGGGCCGCGCCCATCCCGGCGGATAGTCGCCCAGGGCATCTGCGCTGATCGCATCGTGCGTCTCCGATCGCTGCGACGAACCACTCGTTGCGGATGGGCCTGCCGGATTGGGTTGCACCATCGTCGAAGCCCAGGTTTGCAGCACGATCGACGGACGTCGGCTCGCAGAGATGTCACGAGCGACGTACTGACCGTCGACGCCCGCCGCTGCGCTACTTCGTCGGAGTCGCCGGTGCGTCCATCGCCGAGCCGGAGGTCGGCTGGTCCGGCGAAATCGTGATGCCGCGCTTCTTCAGTTCGTCGACGATCAGTCGTGCGTTCGCGTTGCCGCCGTCGGCGAGGCGTGCCGTCCCGCGCGCGATGGCGTCGAGCGAGTCGCGCAGCTTCTTCGAGTCCGCAACCGCTTTGTCCTGATTCGTGATCGCTTCGCGCATCGCGTCGCGTTCCATCCGCAACTGCGTAGCCTGGAACGCGAACCAGGCGATCAGCACCAGTCCGATGATGAGGATCGGCAGGAACGCGCTCATCGTCCCGGACGGCTCGGTGTCGCTGAACCCGACCGGAGATTCGTGCGGGTCGCCGGCAGCCGGGCTTCGATCGAATGGGTTACTCACGGCTTCGTCCCTTTGCCAGTCGCCGCCGCGGGTGCTGCGGTCGGGCCCGGATTGCTGGCGCTGACGGTGATGCCCTGCGACCCGAGCAGGTCGGTGAGCGCCTTGTCCTGGTTGCGGACGGACAGGTCCGCAAGGCCCTTGATCATTTCGCGGTAGACCCCCTCTAGCTGGGCCGTCTGCTGCAGGTATTGACCGCGGCGAGCGAGTTCGGCCTGCGTGGTTCGGTTCTGGCTGAACAGCATCATGCAGTAGCCGGCAACCAGTGCGACGAGCAGGGCGACGACGGTCGCTATCCAAAACTGCCAACGTGCGAGCACGGTGTCCTCCTGATGAATTCTGAGGCAGCGATGTTACCGAAGTTGATTGGGGCGTCGGGCTTACGCGTCCGTCGCTGCCTCGACCCTCATGATCCGCGCAACGACCGGGCGACCGGGAACCTGTCCCTGCCGCCTGCCTGTCGAAAGAATGCGGCTCGCCGTCCATCAAGCCGGGCGCACGTCGGTACGGGCTGCCTTGCGACGCCGCCGCAGGAACAGCGGCGGCACGCCCAGGCCGAGCAACAGCGGCGAGTCCGGCTCCGGGACACCCGATGTCGGCGGCACGACCTGGCCGGTGACATTGCCGCGGACGACGAGCTGGATGTCGCCGATCGAGGCCGAGTAGCCGCTGGCGTTGCTGCCGACACCGTGCAGCACGACGGTGTCCATGAAGTTGCCCAGCGTCATCGTGTCGAAGGGCAGAGTCAACGGGCCGCTGCTCTGGCCGGCGACCAGGTTCATGAAGCTCGCGAAGCCGCTCTCGCCGAAGTCGGTGGCATCCATGAACTGGAAGGCGCCGTCGAGCACGTCGGCAGGACCGGCAGCACTGTTGATGGCCGCCTTCGACCGACGCGCCGTTGACGACGTTCACCGACGATCCGTTCAACGCGGCGATCGTGCCACCGCCATTGTTGTAGTAGCCGGCCTGCATCGTCAGGATGCCGCCGTTCTCCGCCCCCATCGTGCCGCTGTTGCCCAGGCCGCCGTTGGTCGTGTCGCCATCGGTCGGGTCGAGCTGCAGCGTCTGGCCGTTGACGTTTGCGGTGATCAGACCGGCGTTGACGACGAGGGCCGTGTTGACGCCGATCTAATCCGATCCCTAAATCGTGTTACGAACGTGTTATTCAGCCCGGCCGCGTTCAGGTCGCCGAAGATGCGCGTGTTGGTATCGGTGAGCGTCAGCGTGCCGCTGTTCGTCATCGTCAGGTGCGCGAGTTGCCGTCCGTCGGGGTAACCGTGCCGTTGCCGCTGACCGTGACCGCACTCGAGCCCTGCATCCGCAGGTCGGCGTTCGCGCCGACCGTGATGGTGCCGCTGTTGGCGATGGCCCCAGCCACGTAGATCGTGTTTCCGCCGGCAAAATTGATCACGCCCGTATTCGTGACTGCGCCGCTGGTCGTGCCGTCGAGCACGGCGCCGCTGGCGAGCAGAACCTGTCCGCCGCTCGCGGTCGACGTGGCACCGCCCCGGAGCACCGCGCCGTTCATGAACTGGACCGTGCCGTTGTTGATCGCGTTCAGCGTGCCGCTGTTGTTCAGCACACCGCTGTTGAACGCGAAGGGCCCGTTGTCCGCCCGGAACGTGTTGCCGTTCATGCCGCCGTTGTCGACCTGCAGCGACGAGCCGCCGGTCACGGTCACGATCGCACTGCCGTTCGTAGTCAGGCTATGGATCGTGTCGTTGCCGGTATCGTGAGTGACGGTCTTCAGGCCGGTGACGCTGACGATCGAAACGTCGCTGTTGCTGTCGGGCAGTACCACCGGCGACCAGTTCGTCGGCAGCGACCAGTTGCCGCTGATGTCGAACGCCCAGTCGACGGGTGCTCGGGTGCGCCGATGGATGCGAGCGCCAGCGCGAGTGCCGACAATTGGAACGTGGACCTGGATGCGAATGCCATGGAATCTCCGATAGCTGATGGGAAGCGTCCTGGGAATGCAGGACGCTGCGATGCCTCTGCCAGGATTCATAGCAACGAGCGAACCAATCGGCGCAGCGTCGCGGGGAAGATCCGTCGCGAGTGGATACCTCTCGATGCGATCGGTCGCGGAATTCCCGCCGAGGCTTGCACGAAAGCGCAACCGCGGGCCGCGACGTAGCGTCTAGGTAACGGGTTCGTAACGAACGCTCGTTTGAGTCGGTTGCCTATAGATCGCTGTAAGGGGGGTCGACAAACTGCGCGCTCTTCCGGCTCCTAGAACTTGATTCGCCTTGCGGGGCGATACGAGCCCAATCAACCAATGGACAGTTCATGCACGATGGCGAACACGCGGTCGCGGTCACTTCTTCCCCGAACCGTTTTGCGGATTCGATCACCGAAGGTCTGCCGTACCCGCTCGGGTCGACACCCGACGGCCATGGCGTCAACTTCGCGCTGTTCTCGGCCTACGCGACGAAAGTAGAGCTGTGCCTGTTCAGTCAGGACGGCTCCCAGGAACTCGAGCGCATCGTCCTGCCCGAGTACACCGACGAGGTCTGGCACGTCTATGTGAAGCATCTCAAGCCCGGTGCGATCTACGGCTATCGCGTCCACGGGCCGTACGAGCCCGCGCTCGGTCATCGCTTCAACCCGAACAAGCTACTGCTGGATCCGTACGCGAAGGCGCACGTCGGAGAACTGAAGTGGTCGGCCGAACTGTTCGGCTACCCGATGGAGAACGGCGCCGACGCAGATGCCGACCTCGCGTTCGACGAGCGCGACAGCGCGGCTTTCATGCCGAAGTGCGTCGTGATCGACTCCGAATACGCGTGGAGCGAGCCGTCGCGGCCGCGCGTGCCGTGGGAAAAGGTCATCGTCTACGAGACCCACGTGCGCGGATTCACGATGCGTCATCCCGCCGTGCCCGAAGCATTGCGCGGCACGTTCGCCGGTCTCGCCGAAGATGCCGTCATCGAGCACCTGACCAGCCTCGGCGTGACATCGGTCGAGTTGCTGCCGATCCACACCTTCGTCAACGACAGCAACCTGCTCGAGAAGGGGCTCACGAACTATTGGGGCTACAACACGATCGGCTTCTTCTCCGCCGACCCGCGCTACTTCGCGAAGAACACCATCGTCGAATTCAAGCGGATGGTCGACCGCCTGCACCACGCGGGTCTCGAGGTGATCCTGGACGTCGTCTACAACCACACCGCCGAAGGCAACCAGCGCGGCGCGACGCTGTCGTTCCGCGGTATCGACAACGTGTCGTATTACCGGCTGCACGACGACGAGCCGCGTTTCTACGTCAACGATACCGGTACCGGCAACACGTTGAACCTGTCGCACCCGCGGGTTTTGCAAATGGTCACCGACAGCCTGCGCTACTGGGTGACCGAGATGAAGGTCGACGGCTTTCGCTTCGATCTCGCGACCATTCTCGGTCGCGAGCCGCACGGCTTCGACGAAGGCGGCGGCTTCCTCGACGCGTGCCGTCAGGATCCGATCCTGTCGTCGGTCAAGCTGATCGCCGAGCCGTGGGACATCGGTCCCGGCGGTTATCAAGTCGGCGGCTTCCCGCCGGGCTGGGCGGAATGGAACGATCGCTTCCGCGACACGGTGCGCAGCTATTGGCGCGGCGAAGCGGTGCTGCCCGACCTCGCGACGCGGCTCGCCGGCTCGGACGACAAGTTCAACCACCGCGGCAGGCGGCCGTGGGCCAGCGTCAACTTCGTCACCGCGCACGACGGGTTCACGCTGAACGATCTCGTGTCGTACGACGAGAAGCACAACGAGGCGAACGGCGAGGACAACAACGACGGCACGTCCGACAACCGTTCGGCCAATTACGGCGTCGAAGGACCGACCGACGACCCGGCCATCAACGATGTGCGAGAACGTCAGAAGCGCAACATCCTCGCGACGCTGCTGTTCTCGCAGGGCACGCCGATGATCGTCGCCGGTGACGAATTCGGCCGCACGCAGCACGGCAACAACAACGCCTACTGTCAGGACAGCGAGATCAGTTGGGTCGACTGGGAACGTCGCAGCCACGCCGACAAGGCGCTGACCGAGTTCGTCAAGCGACTGATTGCGCTGCGTAGATCGTTGCCGGTGCTGCATCGCCAGCGCTGGCTCGACGGCAAGTTCAACGAGCAACTGCAGGTGCGCGACGTCGGGTGGATCAACCCGGCCGGTGGCGACATGAACCCCGAAGCCTGGAACGACCCCGAGGCGCGTTGCTTCGGGATGCTGGTCGACGGGCGGGCCCAGGTATCGGGCATCCCGAAGCTCGCGTCCGACGCGACGCTGCTGATCGTCCTCAACGCGTCGCCGGAACTGGTAGGGTTCAAACTGCCGGACATCGAAGGTAGCGATCGCTGGACCTGCCTGATCGACACCAACGTTCCGGTCCGCGACGAACTCGGCGAGCTGTCGGCCAACGACGTCTACCAGGTCACCGGTCGTTCGGTGCTGCTGTTCGCGCTGCAGACGCGCGGCGCGACGCAGCGGCTCTACGACAAGCTCGAGAAGGAACTGATCGAATGAACGATGAAGCGACGCACGACTCCGCCACGAATCTCAGAGGCCGCTGACCATGGCGTCCTTGTTCCGTTCCGTGCGTCAGGGCTTCCGCTCCTTCACGCGCGACTGGCGGGCAGGCGAGTTGCGCCTGCTGGTGTTGTCGCTGGTGGTCGCCGTTGCAGCGATGACCAGCGTCGGCTTCTTCGTGGACCGACTCCGTGCAGGTCTCGAACGCGATGCGGCACAGCTGCTCGGCGCCGATCTCGTGGTCATCTCCGACCTGCCGATCGCGCCGGCGCTGATCGACGAGGCGAAACGAATGGGTCTCATCAGTGCGGAGACGGTCGCGTTTCCGAGCATGGCGCTGTCGGTGCCGGCGGCGGGTACTTCGGCCGATCCGGCGACGCAGCTGACGTCGGTGAAGGCGGCGTCCGAAGGTTATCCGCTGCGGGGCGCGTTGCGGACGGCGCCCGCACCGGGCGCGCCCGAGAGTGCAGCGTCCGGCCTCCCGGATGCCGGCACGGTCTGGGTCGATGCGGCGCTGCTGCCCGCGCTCGGGGTCCATGTCGGCGACCCGATCACGCTCGGCGACAAGCAATTCCGCATCGCCCGCGTCGTCACGCTCGAGCCCGATCGCGGCGTCTCGTTCGTCAACCTGTCGCCGCGCGTGCTGATGCGCTTCGACGACCTCGCCGCTACCAACCTGATCCAGGCTGGCAGTCGCGAGACGCGTCGACTGCTGATCGCGGGGCCGCCGGACCGTGTCACTGCCTATCGCGAGTACGTCACCGGCAAGCTGGCGCGGGGGCAGCGCCTCGAGTCTCTCGAAAGCGGTCGCCCCGAAGTGCGAAACACGCTGGATCGGGCCGAACGCTTCCTCGCGCTCGTCGCCCTGTTGACCGCGATGCTCGCGGCGCTCGCCGTGGCGCTGGCAGCGCGGCGCTTCACCGAGCGTCATCTCGACGCGACGGCGGTCATGCGCTGCATCGGCGTGACGCAGAACGCGCTGCTCGTGACGCATCTGTCGGAGTTCCTGATCATCGGCGTCTGCGGCGCGCTGCTGGGAGTCGTGCTCGGTTACGTCACTCACTTCGTGTTCATCGCGCTGCTGGGTTCGCTGCTGGAGACCAGGTTGCCGCAACCGTCGGCGTGGCCCGCGCTGCAGGGGCTGGCGATCGGCATCGTGCTGCTGGCCGGATTCGCACTACCGCCGGTGGTGCAGTTGCGGCACATCGCGCCGATCCGCGTGCTGCGGCGGGACGTCGGCCTGCCGCGTAGCGGCACGGTGGTCGGCTACGGCCTCGGCCTGATCGCCTTCGCTGCCCTGACGCTCTGGAGCGCAGGCGACGTCAAGGTAGGTGCGATCACGCTGGGCGGCTTCGTCGGCGCGTTCGCGCTATTCACGCTGATCTCGTTCTTCGCGCTGCGCGCGTTGTCAGCCGCACGGCACGGCGCGCGGCTCGACGCCTCGTGGCGTTTCGCGCTCGCCTCGATGCAGCGCAGGCCGGTCAACACGATCGTGCAGACGGTTGCGATCGCGATTGGGCTGATGGCCTTGCTGCTGCTGTCGGTGACGCGCACAGACCTGGTCTCGGCTTGGCGCCGCGCGGTGCCGACGGACGCGCCAAACCGCTTCGTGATCAACGTGCAGCCCGACCAGCGTGCGGACTTCCTCGCGGCGCTGAAAGGCGCGCAGCTGACCAACTTCGACTTTGCGCCGATGGTCCGCGGCCGCCTGGTGGCGGTCAACGACAAGCCGATCGGTTCGAAGGACTTCAAGGAAGAGCGAGCGCAGCGCCTGGTCGATCGCGAATTCAACCTGTCGTACACCGACGCGTTGCCCGACCATAACAAGGTCGTCGCGGGTGACTGGTTCAAGGCGGGCGCGCGCGATGAAGTATCGATCGAGGAGGGCATCGCGAAGACGCTCGGGGTACGACTCGGAGACACGTTGCGCTTCGACGTCGCCGGCGTATTCGCGCAGGGCAGGGTAACGAGCATCCGAAAGCTCGACTGGGACTCGATGCACGTGAACTTCTTCGTCATCTTCCCGCCGGCGACGCTCGGCACGCTGGCGCAGACCTGGATCGCCGCGTTCCATCTGTCCGACACCGACTCGGGTATCGCGAATCGGCTGGTGCAGCGCTTTCCGAACGTCACGGTGATCGATACCGGCGCGATTTTCAATCAGGTCCAGGCGATCGTCGATCAGGTCGTACGCGCCGTGGAGTTCCTGTTCGTCTTCACGCTGGTGGCCGGCGTGCTCGTG
>JBDTIS010000184.1:0-12895 GCA_039936235.1 Burkholderiaceae bacterium
AGCAGCGTCAGCCGCTGCTCGATGTCCTGCTGCACCGACTCCTTGAAGCTGCGTGCGGTGCCGATCAGCCGGACCTCGCCGGGAATCACCGAGAACGCATCCATGGCGCCCGCCTGCATCGCCGCGATCGTCACCACCGCCGATTCGACCGGACTGACGTTGCGCGACACGATGCTCTGCACGGCCGTGATGATGTGGCCGGCGACGACCACCGGGTCGATTGCGAGATACGGGTGCGCGCCGTGACCGCCGCGACCGGTGATCGTGATCTCGAAGCGGTCGGCGGCGGCCATCATCGGTCCGTCGTTGATGCCGATCGTGCCGGCCGGCAGGCTCGGCCAGTTGTGCATCGCGTAGATCGCGTCGCACGGGAAGCGCGTGAACAGGCCGTCCTCGATCATCGCGCGCGCGCCGGCGTGACCTTCCTCGCCCGGCTGGAAGATCAGGTACGCCGTCCCGTCGAAGTTGCGCGTCGTGGCGAGATGCCGTGCCGCGCCGAGCAGCATGGTCGTGTGGCCGTCGTGGCCGCACGCGTGCATGCGCTGCGGATACTCGCTGCGCCAGGCGAACGCGTTGTTCTCCACGATCGGCAGCGCGTCCATGTCCGCGCGCAGGCCGATCGTGCGGGTCGACAGCCGCTGGCCGTCGGCCGGTCGGCCCTTCAGCACGCCGACTACGCCGGTGCGGCCGATGCCGGTGTGCGTCTCGATGCCGAGCGAATCGAGCTGTTCGACGACGACGGCGGCGGTACGGGATTCCTCGAAACCGAGCTCCGGATGCGCGTGCAGGTCGTGGCGGATCGCGACCAGGTCGTCCTGGAAGTCGCGGATCGCATCGATGGTGGTGGTGGGCGACAGCGGTCCGTCGATCAGCTTGTTCATCCGACGTCTTTCAGTGAGTCGCGGTGCGCTCGATGCGCAGCCTCGGATCGACCACGAAATAGAGCAGGTCGACGACCAGATTGATGATCACGAAGATCAGCGCGATCAGGCACAGATAGGCGGCCATCACGGGGATGTCGGCGACGCTGACCGACTGGATGAACAGCAGGCCCATTCCCGGCCACTGGAACACGGTCTCGGTGACGATCGCGAACGCGATGATGCCGCCGAGCTGCAGCCCGGTGATGGTGATGACCGGGACGAGCGTGTTCTTCAGCGCATGACCGAAGTTGATCGCGCGACGCGACAGGCCGCGAGCCCGCGCGAACTTGATGTAGTCGGTGCGCAGCACTTCGAGCATCTCGGAGCGCACCAGCCGCATGATCAGCGTGAGCTGGAACAGGCACAGCGTGATCGACGGCAGGATCAGGTGGCGCCAGCCGTCGATCGACGTGAAGCCGGTCGACCACCAGCCTAGCGAGACGGTCTCGCCACGGCCATACGACGGCAACCATCCGAGCATCACGGCGAAGACGAGGATCAGCAGGATGCCGATCAGGAAGGTCGGCAGCGAGACGCCGAGCAACGACAGCGTCAGCAGCGTCTGCGCGAGCCAGCTCTCGCGTCGCAGCGCCGTGTACACGCCGGCCGGTACGCCGACGACGATGGCGAGCAGTGCCGCGACGAAGCTCAGCTCGAGCGTCGCCGGCAGCCGCTCTCGGATCAGCGACGATACCTTGCGCCCTTCGCGCAGCGATAGCCCGAAGTCACCGGTGGACGCGTGGCCGACGAACTTAGCGAACTGCACGATGAACGGCTGGTCGAGTCCGAGGTCGCGGCGCAATTCGGCGCGCTCGGCGGGCGACGCGTCCTGGCCGACCATGAACGCGACCGGGTCGCCGGTGTACTGGAACAGCAGGAACGACACGAATGCCACCGCCAGCATCACGAGGACGGCCTGAAAGGCACGGCGCAGAACGAAAGCGAGCATCGGATCGGGAGCAGGAGGGAGGCGCGGACATCCGGGTCGGGAGCCGTGTCATGCATTCGGGGTGGGTCCGGACAGGTGCAGCTGTGCTCCACAGCCGCTGGTCCGGGCACTGCGGTCGGATAGACCACCGACGATCATGCCGAAGCGGTCGACCAGCGTCAATCGATGTCGACCGCGATGCGCCTCTGTCGAAGCGCGTCCTGCGCGATCGCGACACGAGGGGTTCTCATAGGGAAATATGGTGCTTTCCAAAAAAACATGGTTTACACTTTGCCGCGCTCGACGGCCTGTTTTTCATAGAGGAAAAGGCCGTTTGAATGGTGCCCCGTATCAACAGGACCCGAACGGCGAGACCGCTTCTCAGGGCAGCCGTGTACGACCGGCAGCAACATTCCACGCTAGGGCACTGCGGTGATCGTCGACAAATCGGTTCTCGACGACAACTTCGGCAGGCAGGACGGGACGATCCCGAGATAACAAGCTCTACCCGCAATTCCACGTTTTCAAGGAGATTCCATATGGTTACTGCAAAAAAGGCTGTGGCGAAGAAGGCCCCGGCCAAGAAGGCGGCTGCGAAGAAGGCGGGTCCGGTCAAGACCGTCGTCTCCCAGGGTGTAGCGGTCAAGAAGGCCGTCGCCAAGAAGGTCGCCGCGAAGAAAGTCGCACCGCGCAAGCCCAATGCCGCCTTCATGAAGGCCATGACGCCAAGCCCTGCACTCGCTGCGGTGATTGGCGCGATGGCCGTGCCGCGTACCGAAGTGACGAGCAAGCTGTGGGCCTACATCAAGAAGAACAACCTGCAGGACCCGGCAGCGAAGCGTTTCATCAACGCCGACGATAAGCTGAAGGTCGTCTTCGGCAAGCCGCGTGTCGACATGTTCGAGATGACGCGCCTCGTGCAGGGTCACCTCAAGTAAGCAACGGCGCGCGCAAGAAAAAAGCCCGGTGATGCCGGGCTTTTTTCATCCGCACAGCCGCTGCACGGTGTCGCGATCGACATCCCATGCGCCAAGGATCTGCGCTGCAGGCGGGCGCTCCACGACGGGTGCAGGCGTGGCATTGGCGCTGCGGCTGAAGCGCGGCGCCGGCGCCGGCTGGATCACGCCGTCGACCGTGACGAAGGTGCCGCGCGCGACGTTGTGCGGATGCCGTGGCGCCTCGCTCCAGTCGAGCACCGGTGCGAAGCACGCGTCGCTGCCTTCGAGCAGCTCGCACCATCTGTCGCGCGTACGCGTGGCGAACAGAGCGGCCAGCTTCGTCTTCAGCGCAGGCCACGTGGCCGGGTCCATCTGCGCGTCGAAGGTGGGGTCCGTGAGTCCGCAGCGCTCGCGCAGCGTCGCGTAGAACTGCGGCTCGATGGCGCCGATGGCGACCTGCTTGCCGTCGGCGCAAACATAGGTGTCGTAGAAGTGCGATCCGCCGTCGAGCATGTTGGTGCCGCGCGTGTTGTTCCACCAGCCGCTCGCGGCCCAGCCGTACATCATCGACGACAGCAGCGCGGCACCGTCGGTCATCGCGGCGTCGACCACCTGGCCCTGCCCGGACCCTTTCGCTTCGAGCAGCGCGGCCAGCACGCCGACGGCGAGCAGCATCGCGCCGCCGCCGAAGTCGCCGACGTAGTTCAGCGGCACGACCGGCTTGGCGTCGCACGGGCCGATCGCATGCAACGCACCCGAAATCGCAATGTAGTTGATATCGTGACCGGCCGCCTGCGCGAGCGGACCGTGCTGGCCCCAGCCGGTCATGCGGCCGTAGACCAGCCGCGGGTTCCGCGCGAGGCACGCGTCCGGTCCGAGGCCCAGCCTTTCCATCGTCCCGGGCCGGAAGCCTTCGATCACCGCGTCGGCCTGCGCGATCACCGCGAGCAGGTCGTCGACCGCGCCGGGCTTCTTCAGGTCGATGGCGAGCGTCGATCGTCCGCGGGCCATGACGTCGAAGCGTGGGTCCGCCGGGATGACATGGGCCGTGGCGCCACCGCCGGGAAGACGTGGGCGATCGATTCGCAGCACGTCGGCGCCGAGGTCCGCGAGGACCATCGCGCAGAACGGCGTGGGTCCGATGCCGACCATCTCGACGATCTTCAATCCGTGGAGCGGGCCCGGCATGCAAGGTATCCTTTCAGGCTGATCGCCGCGCGTCGTCATCGACGCGGCGGCGCCCATCGAACGGCGATGCCATCATGCCCGACTCTCGCGCGGCAACCGTGCACGGCACGAACGACCCCGCGCTCCGCGTGGTGCGTGGCGCGTGCCCGCACGACTGCCCGGACAGCTGTGCGATGCTGGTTCACGTGCAAGGCGGCGTCGCGATCCGCGTGACCGGCAATCCGGACCACCTACCGACCGCCGGCACGCTGTGCGCGAAGGTCGCGCGCTACGTCGAACGGACCTATCACCACGACCGGCTGCTGCATCCGCAAAAGCGGGTCGGCGCGAAAGGCGAAGGGCGCTTTGTGCGGATCGGCTGGGACGAGGCGCTGGGCACGAGCGCATCGCGTCTTTCGGCGATCGCGGCCGTCGACCCCGAGCGGATCCTGCCGTACAGCTATGCCGGCACGATGGGACTCGTACAAGGCGAGGCGATGGCGCAGCGCTTCTTCCACAAGCTCGGTGCGAGCCGCCTGCATCGAAGCATCTGCGCCGAAGCCGGCTCGGTCGGCTATGCGTACACGCTCGGACGGCGGATGGGCACCGACATCGAGCGCGTGCAGGACGCGAAGCTGATCGTGTTCTGGGGCGCGAACGCGATCGCATCCAGTCTGCATTTCTGGAGTCGCGCGCAGGAGGCCAAGCGCCACGGCGCGCGGCTGATCGCGATCGATCCCTATCGCTCGCTGACCGCCGAGAAGTGCCATGTCCACATCGCGCCGCTGCCGGGCACCGACAGCGCGTTCGCGCTCGGCGTGATGCATGTGCTGATCCGCGACGGACTCGTCGACGACGACTACGTAGCACGCCACACGATCGGCTACGACGACCTGGCGGCACGCGCCGCGACGTATACGCCGCAGTACGTCGCCGGACTGAGCGGCGTGGCTGCCGAGGCGATCGAAAGCTTCGCCCGGGAATACGGGCTTGCGGCGCGCGGTGGCGAAGGCGCGCTGATCCGCGTCAACTACGGCGTGCAGCGCACGCACGGCGGCGGCATGGCGGTGCGCAACATCGCGTGTCTGCCGGCGCTGGTCGGCGCATTCCGACACGCCGCCGGCGGCATCCTGTTGTCGACGTCGGGTGCTGCCCAGGTCGATCGCGCGGCGCTGACGCGGCCGGACCTGCTCGCCGGCCGCGATCCGCGGACGATCAACATGACGACGATCGGCGACGACCTGCTGAGGCCCGACAGCCGGGCCTTCAAGAAGATCGATGCGCTGATCGTGTACAACGCGAACCCGGTGGCGATCGCGCCGCAGTCGCGACGCGTTGCAGCCGGCTTCGCGCGCGAGGACCTGTTCACCGTCGTGCTCGAACACTTCCAGACCGATACCGCCGACTACGCCGATATCCTCCTGCCCGCCACGACGCAGCTCGAACACTTCGACGTCGTCAGGCCTTATGGTCACTACGACATGATGGTCAACCAGCCGGCCATCGCGCCGCTCGGCGAGTCGAAACCGAACACGCGGATCTTCGGCCTGCTCGCGAAGCGGATGGGCTACGACGAAGCGTGCTTCGACGACGACGACGAAACCATCGCCGCTGCAGGCCTCGCCCGCAGCGGCGTCGACTTCGAGGCGGCGCGCGCGCGCGGATGGGCGCGACTGACTCCGGTCCCCCCATCCGTCGCGCGCTTCGCCGACGGTGGCTTTCCGACCGAATCCGGCAAGGTCGAGTTCCGCTCGGCGCGCGCGCAGGCCGACGGGCTCGATCCGCTGCCGGCGTGGATCGTGCCGCACGAGGACACCCGGAGCGCGTTGTCACGGCGCTTTCCGCTCGCGATGATCTCGCCGCCGGCCCGCAACTTCCTCAACAGCACGTTCGTCAACGTCGCGAGCCTGCGCGCGGCCGAAGGCGAGCCGTGGCTCGATGTCCATCCCGACGACGCGGCCGCGCGCGACATCGCCGACGGCGGCCAGGTCCGCGTATTCAACGAGCGCGGCTCGATGCAACTGCGGGCGCGGGTCACCGATCGTGCGCGTCGCGGCCTCGTCGTCGCGCTGTCCATCTGGTGGAAGAAGCTCGCGCCGGACGGACGCAACGCGAACGAACTGACCGGCCAGGCTTTGACCGACATGGGCCAGGCGCCGACGTTCTACGACTGCCTCGTCGAGATCGAACGCGCGTCGTCGGAAGGACAATCCGCACGATGCTGAAGAGCTGGCGGGGTGCGCTCGGCGCCGCCGCGGTCGCGATCGGTCTGGCCTGCGCGCTCGGCGCCTGCAGCACGATCGGCTATTACTCGCAGTCGATCGAAGGCCACATCGACGTGCTGCGCGCGGCGCGGCCGATCGACGACTGGCTCGACGATCCGGCGACGCCCGAGGTCCTGCGCAAGCGGCTCGAGAAGGTCCGCGCGATGCGGCGCTTCGCCGCGGACGAACTCGGGCTGCCCGACAACCGCAGCTACACGACGTACGCAGACCTGAAGCGGCCCTACGTCGTCTACAGCGTATTCGCCACGCCCGAGCTGTCGCTGCGCCTGCGCAACTGGTGCTTCCCGGTGGTGGGCTGCGTCAGCTATCGCGGCTACTACGCGAAGGACGAGGCGGATCGCTACGCGCAGACGCTGCGCGCCACCGGCGACGACGTCTATGTCGGCGGTATCCCGGCCTATTCGACGCTCGGCTACACGAGAGATCCGGTGCTGTCGACGTTCATCGGCTTCCCCGAAGGCGAGGTCGCACGGCTGATCTTCCACGAACTCGCGCACCAGGTCCTGTACGTGTCCGGCGACACGACGTTCAACGAGTCGTTCGCGGTCGCGGTCGAGGAGGAGGGCGTGAAGCGCTGGTTCGCGTCGCAGCCCGACTCGGCCGCATCGATCGCGGCCTGGCGACTGTCGGTCGATCGCAAGCAGGCCTTCATCGCGCTGCTCACGCGGCATCGCGAAGCGCTCGAAGCCGCCTACGCGCGCAACGTCGACGTCGACGCGAAGCGCACGGCGAAGCGCGACGAGTTCGCGACGCTGCGTGCGGATTACGAGGCATTGAAACGCGATCCTGCGAGTCCGCTGTCCGGCTTCGCCGGCTACGACCGCTACTTCGCGCAGGCACTCAACAACGCGAACCTTGCTGCGGTTGCTACCTATACCAAACGGGTGGGTGCCTTTGCTAAGCTCCTCGAAGAAGGGCACGGGGATCTGCCACGTTTCTACGCAGCGGTGCGCATCCTCGCCGATCTGCCGGCCGCCGAACGCAACGCACGTCTCGATGCGCTCGGCGGCACGCAGGACCGGGAAGCCTCTGCATGGCCGCATCGATGGACAGACCAGGCCGCTCGCGGTCTCATGACAAGAGAGTGAGGAGACCGATGGATACGATCGTTCAGGCAGGAGAGCGCTTCAGGGGCGCAGCGAAGAGGCCATGGCTGCAGAACTATCCGGCCGGCGTCCCGGCCGATGTCGACTGGACCCGCTACAGTTCCTGTGTCGACCTGCTCGACCAGGCGATCGCTAAGTACCGCACGCGCGATGCGTTCGTCTGCATGGACAAGCGCATCACGTACGGCGAGTTCGACACTTTGGCGACCCAGGTCGCGGCCTGGCTTCAGTCGGTCGGCCTCGCACGCGGCGCGCGCGTAGCGATCATGATGCCGAACGTGCTGCAGTACCCGGTCGCGATCCTCGGCATCCTGCGTGCCGGCTGCGTCGTCGTGAACGTGAACCCGCTGTACACGCCACGCGAGCTCGAGCATCAGCTCAAGGACTCCGGCGCCGAAGCCATCATCGTGCTCGAGAACTTCGCTTCGACGCTCGAGCAGGTCGTCGAGCGCACGCCGCTGAAGCATGTCGTCGTCACGGCGATCGGCGACCTGTTCGGTTTTCCGAAGGGCGCGATCACCAACTTCGTGGTCCGCAACGTCAAGAAGATGGTCCCGGCCTACGAGGTGCCCCATGCGATCCGCTTCAACGAGATGCTTGCCGCCGGTGCAAAGCAGACGTTCGAGCCGGTCGCGCTGACGCCCGACGACGTCGCCTTCCTGCAATACACCGGCGGCACGACCGGCGTTTCGAAGGGCGCGACGCTGATCCATCGCAACGTGATCGCCAACGTGCTGCAGTCGGAAGCCTGGATGCAGCCCGGACTGCACGATCGCGATGCGAACGAACAGGTGGTCGTGGTCTGCGCGCTGCCGCTGTATCACATCTTCGCGCTGACGGTCTGCTACATGCTCGGCGTGAAGACCGGTTCGCTGGTGGTGCTGATCACGAACCCGCGCGACATTCCGGGCTTCATCGGCGAGCTGAAGAAGTACAAGGTCACGATGCTGCCGGCCGTCAACACACTGTACAACGCGCTGCTGCACCACCCCGACTTCGCGAGTGTCGACTGGAGCCACCTGCGCGTCGCGAACGGCGGCGGCATGGCGGTGCAGCGCGCCGTCGCCGAGAAGTGGTTCGCGATGACCGGCTGTCCGATCGTCGAAGGCTACGGGCTGTCGGAGACGTCGCCGTCGGCCACCTGCAACCCGACCGATGCGACTTCGTACAGCGGCACGATCGGACTGCCGCTGCCGTCGACCGAGATCGTGATCCGCGACGACGACGGCAACGACGTCGCACTCGGCGAACGCGGCGAGATCTGCATCCGCGGGCCGCAAGTCATGGCCGGTTACTGGAACCGTCCCGACGAGACGGCCAAGGTCATGTACCCGGACGGCTTTTTCAAGTCCGGCGACATCGGCGTGATGGACGAGCGTGGCCAAACGAAGATCGTCGACCGCAAGAAGGACATGATCCTGGTGTCGGGCTTCAACGTGTATCCGAACGAGGTCGAGGACGTGTTCGCGGCGCATCCGGGCATCGTCGAGGTGGCGGCGATCGGTGTGCCGGACGAACGTTCCGGTGAAGTCGTGAAGGTCTTCGTCGTGAAGAAGGATCCGGCGCTGACCGAGCAGCAGCTGATCGACTGGTCGAAGGATCTGCTCGCCGGCTACAAGCGGCCGAAGTTCGTCGAGTTCCGCACCGAGCTGCCGAAGACCAACGTCGGCAAGATCCTGCGACGGGAGCTGCGGACCGAAGTGGCGAAGACCGCCTGACCGGTGTCGTGCGTTGTGAATTCGTCGAATGACGCCTGTCCACTTGCAACGGACGAGAGGACGCGCGTGGATGAGGTCCTGCGTCGGGACGCCTGATCCTCACGACACCAGCGAAGGTCAGCGCAGCGCGCCGTCCTTCGTCGCATCGTTCCTGCCGACGACCTGCGTCTCTACCTTCGTCACGCCGGCCTGCTTCATGCCGAGTTCGTCGGCGGCGGCCGACGACACGTCGATCATGCGGTTCTTCGGGATCGGACCGCGATCGTTGACCGTCACGACCACGCTCCTGTCGTTCTTCGGATTGACCACGCGGACCTGCGTCCCGAGTGGCAGTGTGCGGTGTGCGGCGGTCAGCGCGTTCGGATCGTAGGACGCACCGCTCGCGGTCCTGCGCCCGCTGAGATGCTTCGAGTAGAAAGACGCATTGCCGTGCTGGGTGTCGCTGTCGGCATCATTCGCATGCTTCGCATTCGGACGATAGGTCGCAGCGCCATCGGGCAGGGCGTCCGCCGACACGGGCAATGACAGTGAGGTCGCGACGATCGTGCAACAGGCGATCAGGCAGCGACGGCAGAGAATCGTCGGCATCGGGGTCTCCTTGCCTGTCCGGGCATCGGTCGGCGCTGGATAGTAGCGCAGTCGTCGCCGTTACATCTGCCTGAACAGGTGCAGGTAGGCGCGGCTGACCGTCAGCGTCTCCGGCCGGTTCTTCAGCTTCAGGTCCGCGCTGTCCTTCAGGCCGCGGACGACGCCCGCGATCGTGCGCGTGTTGACGATGGTGGCGCGATGGATCTGCCAGAAGCGAGAGCCGTCGAGTTCGCAGGCGAGTTCCTTGATCGGCTTGCGAATCAGCGCCTCGCCATCGGCCGTGATGACGCGCGTGTACTTGTCGTCGGCCTGGAAGTACAGCACCTCGTCGACCGGGATCAGCTTCACCGTGCTGCCGATGCTGGCCTTGATCCATTGCAGCGACGGCCGGCTGGCCGCGCCGAGTTGCGCGAGGCGGTCGGCGAGCAGCGTCAGCACGTCGGATCCGGACGTGTGGACGTCGCTGGCCGGATGCGCGAGTCTGTCCTTCACGCGCTGAATCGTCTCGACCAGGCGATCGGTTTCGAACGGCTTCAGCAGATAGTCGATCGCACCGTGTTCGAAGGCCTCGATCGCATAGGCATCGAAGGCCGTGACGAACACGAGATGCGGCGCGCGTTCGCCGCGCTGCTGCGCGCGCTCGCGCAGCCCGCGGGCCACCTCGATGCCGGACAGTCCCGGCATGTGGATGTCGAGAAAGCAGACGTCCGGCGCCGCGTTGTCGTCGTCGAACGCGGCCAGCGCTTCGATCCCGTTGGCCGCTTCGTCGACGTGGTCGATCTCCGGCCACGCAGTGGCCAGTCGCGCGCGCAACTGATCGCGTAGCAGAGGCTCGTCGTCGGCGATCAGGACGGTCGTCATGTTCCTCGTTTCGTGTTCAGGGGATCGGTAGCGCGATCGTCGCGATCACGCCGCGCGGCACGTTCTCGAGCAGGTCGAGTCGCGCGTCGGGACCGTACAGCGTCTCGAGCCGCTCGCGGATGTTGCCGAGTCCGATGCCGATGCCGCCGTGTTCCGCCAGCCCTGCGCCGCTGTCGGCGACCGTCACGCGCAGCGTCGTTGCATCGACCGTCGCCGTGACGGCGATCGCCCCGCCGGCGGCCAGCGGATCGATGCCGTGCTTGACCGCGTTCTCGACCAGCGAGATGAGCATCATCGGCGGCATGGTCTGCGACAGCAACGTCGTAGGGATGTCGATCGTGAACGCGAGCCGGTCACCCATCCGCACCTGCTGGATCTCGAGGTAGGCCTTCACCATCCCGACCTCGCGCGCGAGCGTACTGGCCTGCTCGCGCATCTGCGGCAACGCGGCGCGCAGGTAGCGGATCAGGCTGCCGAGCATCTCGGACGCGCGTGCCGGATCCGTCGTCGTCAGATGCTGCACGTTGGCGAGCGTGTTGAACAGGAAGTGCGGCTCGACCTGCGCCTGCAGCAATTGCAGTCGCGCGGTCAGCATCTGCTTCTCCTCGCGCGCGCGCGACGCATCGAACTCGGCCTCCATCCGCGCCACCTCAGCGCGCAGGCGCGCGTTGCGTTCGCGATAGAAATACACGGCGACGACGACACATCCGAAGCCGATGCCGAGGCCGCTGGTGGCGACGAAGCCGGAGAGGCGCTCGGTCAGCAGCGAGCTCAGGCTGCGGCCCTTGACGATGCCCGTGACGACGGTGCCGAGTCCGGACCCCGCGATCACGGCGATGATCTGCGCGGCCTCGCGTGGCACGCGGCCCGACTGCACGATGGCGAGGTTGGCCGACATCGTGAACAGCAGCATCGTCGTGTAGCCGACGCACAGCGTCGAGATCAGCAGGTCGACGAACTCGTTGTCGAAGAACCAGACCATCGACCCCGCGACGACGAGCGCGATCATCGTCACCCAGCCGACACGCTGGATCGTGAGGCCGCTCAGCAGCGAACGCGATGGTGACCCGGGTTCAGCCTCTTTCGATGGCGACGGAGCGGAAAGTGGACGGCGATCGGTGGGGGCGTGACGCGACGACATGCGTGCAGCTTAGGCGAGCGGGCCGCCGTGCGCCACCCGGCGTGCGATCGGGCGCGACGACGGCCGACGAAGCGCGGAATGCCGACGCTCGCCAGTTAGAATCCTGCGGCGATGCGGCCTCCGCGTCATGCGCCCCTCGCCGACCCCTGCCGCTCTCGATGCCTCCTTCGCTGCGTGTCTCCAGTCTCGTCAAGCAGTTCGCAGGCGCCGACCGTCCGGCCGTCGATCGGTTGAGCTTCGAGGTCGCGACCGGCGAGTTCTATGCGCTGCTCGGGCCGAACGGCGCGGGCAAGACGACGACGCTGCGGATGATCGGCGCGCTGCTCGCGCCCGACGCGGGCAGCATCGAGGTCTGCGGAATCGACCTCGCGCGCCAGCCGCGCGAAGCGAAGCGCGTCGTTGCCTACGTGCCCGACGAGCCGATGCTGTACGACAAGCTGACGCCGATCGAATACCTCGAGCTGATCGCCGCGTTGTGGGACATCGACCCGCCACGCGCGCGCGTCGAGTCAACGCGGCTGCTCGACCTGCTCGGGCTGATGCCGCATGCGCTGCAGCGCTGCGAGACGTTCTCGCGCGGGATGCGGCAGAAGCTCGTGCTCGTCGGCGCGCTGATCCGCGCGCCGAAGCTGCTGATCCTCGACGAACCCCTGACCGGTCTCGACGCGGAGGCCGCGCGGCTCGCGAAGAATCTGCTCAACGTCCATGTCGGGCAGGGCGGGTCGGTGATCCTCACGACCCACATCCTCGACGTCGCCGAACGGATGGCCGAACGCATCGGCGTGATCCGCGCCGGCCGCCTGATCGCAGAAGGGACGCTAACGGAATTGCGGGCGAACGCGCGCGGCGGCAGCGAGGCGACGCTCGAAGACGTGTTCCTGGAACTCGTCGGCGCTCCCGAAGCGGCATTGCCCGCGACGCAGGCGTGACGAACGACGGCGTGGAAACGCGCCGTCCGCCGCTGTGGTGGATCCTGCTCCGCCACGAATGGCGGCTGACCCTGCGCAGCTTCGGCAGCTTCGGCAGCTTCGGCGCTTTCAGGCGCGGCCCCGGCGCGAAGCCGCGCAAGGTCCGCGGCCGCACGCGCGTCGTCGTCAACTACATGCTCGCCGGGATCCTGCTGCATCTGCTCGGCCTGGTGACGCTGGCGATGCCGCGCCACTGGCACGACACGCAGTTCGAGCGCATCGCCGCGATCGCGGCGCTGGCCTTCCTGTTCACATCGACCCTGTCGGCCGCG
>JBDTIS010000185.1:0-9739 GCA_039936235.1 Burkholderiaceae bacterium
AGCTTCTCGAACGCGATCGCACATTGCGGCACGCAGCCCGCATGCTTGACCATGACTACGTTGCCGGCCATCAGTTGCGGGCCGGCGACGCGCGCAAACTGGTAATACGGACAATTCCACGGCTCGACGCCGAAGATCACGCCGATCGGGCTGCTTTCCATGTGCGCCTCTCCATGATCCGGATGCAGCTTTTCGGGACGCAGGAACTTCTCTGCGTGCTCGGCGTAATAGGCAAGGATATCGGCGCTGTAATTGACTTCCCCGCGTGCTTCGCCGATCAGCTTCCCCATCTCGGTCGTTTCGAGCTGCGCGAATTCGTCGGCACGCTCGTGCAGGATCTTCGCGGCCTTCGCCACGATCACGCCGCGATCCGAGTAGCTCAACAGCTTCCAGTTCTGATAACTCGTCTGGGCGGTTGCGATTGCAAGGTCCAGCTGCGGATCGTCCAGGTATGGATAGATCTTGAAGACCTTGCCGTTATAGGGATTCACGCTCTGGTAAGCCATAGGTGGCACCTTGTGGAAGTGAGACGAAACATTTCGGCCCGGGGCCGTTCGTTCGGGATTCGATGAGGGACACGTGGGGCAGCTGCGCTGTGTCTCGATGTCCCGGTCGGTATCGCCGAACGTGAGACGGGTGAACGGCACGACGACATCGATCGGCACTGTCAGCCTGGGCTGCGAGCACTTCTCGAAGGCCTTTGCACGCTTCCTCTTCAGCCCCGTAGCTTCATGGCTTGCGTTGTTCGATCGGCATCCCCGTATCAACGCGCCAGCATCGCGTAGGCCGCGCCGTCCGAGGCGTAGCAACTGCAGGCGGCGGCTTCCAGACCCTTGCGGTCGATCACCTCGACATCACCGCGGCGATAGTGGATCAATCCATCGTTCTGCAGCGCGACCGCGGCAACCGTGACGCCGACGCGCCGTACGCCCAGCATGTACGACAGGAATTGCTGCGTCACATGGAAACCGTCGGTGTGCGCACGATCCTGGCTCATCAGGAGCCAGCGGGCCAGTCTCGGCTTGATGAGGTGATAGCGCGCGCACGCCGCTGACGTGGCCATTTGCGACATGAGCACAGCGGCGTAGCGATGGATGCCGCGTTGAAGCTGCGGGTGGTTCGACAGTTCCGTCCGGAACTTGGATGCGGACATGCGCCACGCGACGCCGGGACCTTGCACGAGCGACCGCAACGGTGATGCGTTCAATCCGAGCGCCACATGCACCCCCAGCATCCCTTCGCTTCCCACCATGCCGACTTCCAGCGCAGAGCGGTCGTCGACGATCACGACCAGCGAGATGAAACCGCGAACGGGGAAATAGATGTACCTGGTCGGCGTTCCCGCCTCGTACAGGACCTGCGACAGCGTGAGTTCCACCGATTCGCACTTCGAGAGGATGCGCGCACGTGCCTGAGCCGGCATCATTTGGATCAGATGATTCTTGTCGACCGACACGGCAGCACTCCTCGAAAGCGACAGGGGCGATCCACGCATTCGAATGAGTACGTCCGCGGTATGCGACCTAGTCGGGGATGCTGACCGAACCGCCGCGCGCCGTCGGTGCTCCACCGTACACAAGACGCCGACTTGTCGAAGGCACGAAGACCGCGAAAACGGGGGTCGCCAGGGTGAACGGGTCGGCATGAAAGATTCGCAGCCAGGGCGGTGCGCTTGCGCACGAACGAAGCGTGCGCGTCGAAAGAAATGCGTGTGACCACGCGTGCCCCGAATTGCACCGTCATCCGTACGCTGCCGAACGGACGTCCGAAGGAAATCTGCCTATCTTGTCGATCGGACAGTCTTTACTACGGGATATCGATCGGTTGATTGCGCCAAGCCGCGGAGCACGAATGCAGGTGATCGAGTCAACCGTACGAACTTGCGACACTCTCGTCGCCTGCGACGCGATCCCTGCGATTCATGGCGGAGGCGGCCCGGCTGAACACGCGGAGCGCACCACGCGCTCATCGCATGCCGCCGGACATTGCGACGTACTCGCGCTCTTCGAGAGGGTGTCGGACGACGTCGTCTTCATCGATGCCGCCGGGGGGATGCTTTCGTGCAACGACCGCACGACGGCGGCGATCGGGATTCCGACGTCTGACCTGTGCTGACGCCGGTCGCCGGACGGAGATTGAAACTCCTTTATTCGACCTTGTGCCTGCTGTTCGTATTGGCTGGTCTTTGCAGTGGCACGGCTAGCGGCGAGTCCGAGAATCCCGACGGCGGCTCGCCTTCGACGACCGACTTCGAACGGGAAGTCCCGTCTCACCTGACGGTGCCGCTCGACGAGCAGTCTGCCTATGCGAGGCGACTGGCCGACGCACTCGATGCCGCCGGGACGCTGGCGGGTGCTGAGCAATTCATCCTGCTGGTCGACCGCAGTGCGCAGGTCCAGGCCGCGCTGCTCTATCGCGGATCGATCGCGGCGGGTTGGCGTTTCGTCGGTGCGACGTTGGTCTCGACAGGCCTACCCGGCCGCTACGAGCATTTCGTCACACCGCTCGGCGTCTTCGATCACACGCTGACCAACCCAGACTTTCGCGCAGAGGGCACGAAGAACAAACTGGGGTTCCGCGGCTACGGGCGCAAGGGAATGCGGGTGTACGACTTCGGCTGGGTCGACAGTCCACGCGGTTGGGGCGACGGGGCCGGGGGTCGGCTACGTTTTCAGATGCACGCAACCGATCCGGTACTGGCCGAGCCCTTCCTGGGTGCGCCGCGCTCGGAAGGTTGCGTGCGTATTCCGGGCGCACTCAACACCTTCATCGATCGACACGCTCTGCTCGACGCGGACTATCTGAAAGGCTCCGAGGAGGGAACCCGTCTATGGATCCTGCGGCCCGATCGCGTGGCCACTTCAGTTCCGGGACGCTACCTCGTCGTGGTCGATTCGAACAGGTCCGAAAGGCCGGCCTGGGCCGCACTGCCGGTCCGGCGTCGAGGAGTCGAGGATCAAGCAGCGCACCGCACAAAAGCGACTTCGTCGAAACGGAACTGATTCGTCGCTCAATGACATCACTTGAGTCGACCCTCTTTTTGCATGAGCGGCACAGCCTCGATGGAGGATTCCTGCGCCCATCTGAGCTCGATACCAGGTTCTCCAATATCTCTTACAGATCAGCGATCCGCTTAAATCGTCGTATTAGAAGGCCCCGGAGCTGTTCAATAAGAGACCTTATGATCATCCGGGACTTGAAATCTAGACAAACTCAAGCATCTGCGCGCTGCCGTGTCCTATCACGATTATGAAGAAGCGCACACGTGGCTTCCGTCTTTCTGGATGAGTTCGACCAGACGAGCCGGCCGAACCTAAAGACGCGAAAAGAGACGGGCTGATTCTGGACCGTCATTCGGGTATATCCGACCGTTGTAAAAAACGTGTTTTCGTGCAGTGCGTTTCGACAAGATTCGATACGCGCAATCCCAAAGCAGCACAGCACGGCTTGAAGTCGGACCGCTCAACGAAGTTCTCATAGCCTTTCCCGAGCAGGATTTGTAAGCCCTCTCAGCTCGTCTTCGATCTCCGAGCCCAGAGCGACGAACAATCATCGGCCGAAGGCAGATTCACCTGCGAGACGGGTAGCGCAGTTCGTCCCAAAGCCGCTCACCACGAACCCGCGTTCCAAGTGGTCCCGGTCAGCGCTTGCCTACCCGCTAAGCCGCTAAGGTACGAGCCTAATGTTTCTCGCAGACGTCTGCGAGTAGGCGCTTGTCCCATATTTGTGCAGCAAGATTCGGCCTACGCTTGCTCTCTTCGGGATGTTTTTGGGCACGCCACTTTGAATACTTCTGAGACCTATCGCGGGCGCGCCATCGACGTTCATACGTCGATCTTAGCTTCCGGCAATGTGTCCGCTGTGGTCACCATCGACGGGAGAATTGTGGACGTCCACATCGATGGCCCGCATTCCGAGACAGCAAGCATGGCGATGGCACGCGCCAAGCGCACAGTCGATCGGGGTTGCGAGCATTCGCGTGACCATTTAACGAAGTCGTAACGTCGTTACAGGAGTGATATGGGAGTGCGAAAATGCCTTCAGGGTATCGGCAACCTGCCGCTCGCCTCTGTTCGGATCAAGGGGGCCAGCTCTTCCGAACCAGGTCAACGATTGTCGACTGCGCCTGCCGGGGTGATATCTCGAAGACCTTCAGACATGAACCACTTCGCACTGGCGCAGCGACGAAAGTATCCAGTCCAGGTCCAGCGCTTGACCGATGAGGACCAACGTCGTCCGCTTCGTCTCATACGCGCGCCAAACGGAACCGGGATTGATCTGCAATAGGCTTTCAATCCGGATATCGGCCAACGTAATGGTCGAATATATGGTTTTTCTTCGTGACGATGACGACGTGTTGAATGGGATGCACGCAGCCTCCGATTGAAATCATGACGCAAAGAAGCGCCAATGGTCGTCCAGGTTGGATGCACGGACGCGATGTTCCGTGCTCGCGGTACATACTTTGGGCCAGTTACTCGGAACGCGAGGTCGCTGCAGAAAGACTGCTCGAGACGGCTTTCACGAAAGCAGCTCATAGTCTTCGTGTTCGAAGGTGCCCGACGCAAGCGCCCGGGACGATCGCCATCAGAACTTGGTCAAGCCACCGTGCGACCCAGCTAGCCGCGACCGGAAACGAAGCCGAACTACGGCTCGGGAATCGGCGCGATGGCGACACCACCGAAACGCTGGCCATGCCGCGACGTCGCAAACACCCTGAAGACCGTGTTGTAAGCGGTCGAGTTCGCAGCGATCCGAATCGACACGAGTTCGTTCGCATCGGCGCCGAGGTCGTGCGTCAACTCGTCGCTGACCGTCGAGTTCGTTCCGAAGGGCGTGAACGAACCGTCCGTGTCGACTTCGCCGGAGATGTTGCGCAGACCGTCCTCTTCCACCTGCCGGTTCAAGCCGTTCGGCGTGTAGGTCTGCTCGATCAGGTTTCCCTGGAAAGCCTCGAACAGCGACCACATGCGGTCGCCGAGCTTCCACTCCTGCAGACCTGCGAAGCTCGTATTCTTTCCGGCCTCGCCGAGGCGGATGCCATCGCCGTCATCGGCGACGAAGAGCGTAATCGTGAGGCCCGCGTACGCCATCGATCACGCGATCTCGACGCGCGTAAGGGCGATGGGGTCGCGGATGCAGCGGAGACTTCGAAAAGACTCCGCCCGCACCGAGAGTCCTCCGGCCACCCGCAGCGCATCCGCGTCGATCAGCCTGCCGGATCGCATCGACGATCAACATGTCCCCACGGCCGGCACCGAGACTGAGTTGCGAAAAGGGATAGCGCCATTCCGTGTATGTAGCGGGACCGACGCGACTTGGATTTCTTCAAACGGACCGCCGCCCTCACGGGTGCTCAGATCGCTCCGAGGCAAGGCGTCGAAATAATCGCCAGATTGGAAGCAACTCGCTAAGATCCATGCAGTGATCGCATCCCGCCTGGCCCCCACGAAATGTCCAACCGGAGCACGCTCATGTCAAACGAAACTTCCGCGACGACCACGCTCGTCGCGAATCATGGCGACGCGATCCGCATCGTGCCGCTTTACGATGCCAGCGCCGGTTCGACGCCCACCGTGGAAGCCGCACAACTTGCACCACCGGTGGCGCCCAAGCTCACCTATCGCGGCGGCCCTCTGCTGACTGCGGTCGAAGTCTTCACGATCTTTTGGGGACCGGCATGGAAGCAACCCGCGTTGTCGTCGTTACTCGGCACACTGAACAACTTCTTCGACTTCATCCTGACGAGTGCGTTGCTCGACCAGATGTCCGAGTACAGCGTGCCGGGCCAGGCGATCGGTCACGGTCGACATACGGGGACGCTGACCGTATCCGCACCGACCCTCGGGACTTCGGTCAGCGACACGGCAATCCAGCACTTCCTCCAGCATTTGATCACGACGAACCCCGCGGTTCCCCGCCCATCTGCCAACACGCTCTACTTCGTCTACCTGCCGCCAGGAGTGAAAGTCATCCAGGGAGGGTCCTCGTCGTGCACGGCTTTCTGCGGATACCACAACGACATCGCAGGGCAGATCTTCTACGCGGCCATGCCCTACCCCAGCTGTTCCGGATGCACCGGGGGACTCAGTACGATCGATGCCCTGACGTCGACCAGCTCCCACGAACTCTGCGAGGCGATCACCGATGCGATCCCCGGTCGCGGCTGGTATGACGATCACAACGGGGAGATCGGCGACATCTGCGCATGGAAGTCCAAGAAGGTCGGCGCGTACACCGTCCAACTCGAGTGGTCGAACGCCGCCAACAACTGCGTGTGAACGTCTTCACTTGATCGCGTTCGAATCCTAAATAGCTCAGCGGTCGCCGTGAGGCGCCGTCACTGCAAAGGCGCCCAAGTCGTGGCGAGGGAAATCCACGCCGCTAAAACGTGAGTGGCGATTCGTGCAACGTTTCGCGATTGCATATCCCGACGGATCGGCCTCGTCGAGCGCCGAGTGGATAAAGTGGCGCACGGTGGCTGCGAGCCCGCGAGATCGCATACTTGCGGGCCTCGACGATGGTATTCGTTGATGGGACGACGGGACCGGGAAACATTTGCACAATGAGTCTCGTCTCGTCCTGGTTCCGCCACGTCACAATCGTAGCCGCTGCCGGAAACGCCGCAAAGCGGCTGATTACGGCTGTCCTCTTGCGGCCGGAATGCGCCATCCGCTGACAGCCGCGGGGAGCGTCCGACTGCAGTCGCTCAACCCCACTTTGCTCAGCGATCTCGAGGGCGTCCCCAACCTCGCTGCCGAGGTGGCGGACGGTACTCTCGAGCTTGGTCCGGCCGAACAGCAGCTGGATGTCACGTTCTTAATACCTTGGTGAATAAGCGTTGCTTTCGTGCGGCGCACAGTGTGCGTCCCATACGTCGAAGGGTCGACGTCAATCTCCGCAAACCACGCTCGAACGATTTGCGCATACTGCCGTGCCCAGATGCTCCGACTCGAGAATCTTGCTCGGAAACAGAAAATCAATGTCACCAAGTCGAGCGCGTCGGATCAGGCCGAAACGGCCTCGCGGGTCAGGAGCGTGATCTCGACTTTGCCGCACAGGTGCAGGTGCCCGGACAAGCTGCCGCCAGGTGGCGTCATCCCTTTCCACTTGCCGAAAGGATCGATGTGACCGACTTGATCGAACTGCTCAAAGCCGACAACGCAGGGCGCGACCCCGAGCGCCTGACATTGAAGTGGGCGTTGATGAAAGGTAACCCGTTCGCGTTCCTGCGCGGCACGTGCCGCCTGTTCTACGAGCGGCTTCCGCGGGCCGGAGTGTTCAAGTCGGCACCGCCGGTCTGGATCTGTGGCGACCTGCACCTCGAGAACTTCGGCAGTTACAAGGCCGATAACCGGCTCGTCCACTTTGACCTCAACGACTTCGACGAGGCGGTGCTAGCGCCAGCGAGCTGGGAACTGGTGCGCATGCTGACCAGCATCCGGATCGCCGGCGACGCACTCTCCGCGTCGCGCGAACAGGCGCGGGCGCTGCCGGGTGCCTTCCTTGACTCCTACGCCACCGCGCTTGTCGGCGGCAAGGCTTACTGGATCGAACGCGAGACCGCCGACGGCCTCGTGCGCAGTCTGCTAGACGGGCTGCGGGAGCGCACGCGCACGGCATTCCTGGACGGGCGCACGATCATCAAGAGCCGCCGCCGCCATTTGAAGGTCGACGGCCGCAGGGCACTGGCCGCCACCGACGCGCAGCGCACGGCAGTGAAAGATGTGCTCGGGAAGTTCGCTCGATCGCAGCCCGAGCCCGGGTTCTACCAAGTGCTGGACGTGACACGCCGCATTGCCGGAACCGGCAGCCTTGGGGTCGACCGCTACGCAATCCTCGTAGAGGGAAAGGGCTCGCTGCACGGCAACTACCTCCTCGACCTGAAGGAAGCCAAGCCCTCGTCGCTGCTGCCGCGTCTACGCCAAGACCAGCCACGCTGGAAGTCCGAAGCCGAGCGCATCGTCACGCTTCAGCGGCGGATGCAGGCAGTGTCGATGGCCTTCTTGCATCCGGTGGACATGGGTGGCCGCAGCTACGTGCTGCGCGGGCTGCAGCCTGCCGAGGACCGGGTCACGTTTGGCCGAGCGGCGCTGGCCGACGGCGGCCTGGCGCACACGTTGGCCACCATGGGACGGCTCGTCGCCTGGGCGCAGCTGCGCAGCTCAGGCCGGCAGGGTTCCGCAACGGCTGACGAATTGATCGATTTCGGGCGACGCGACAAGTGGCGCCGTCGGCTGCTCGAGCTGTCGGAGGAATGCACAGCGCAATGCCGCAAGGACTCGGCGGCGTTCGACAAGGCCTTGGCTGCCGGCGCGTTCAATGCTTGAAGCGGAAGTCGCGGTGCGCAAGCAGATCGCGTCGCTTGATACTGTTGGCCGCTATGAATCCGAGGCGCAGTGATTCGGCGAGGTGCAGACACTATCGACACCGTGCTTCATTCTTGGTTGATCCGATCGGCGACGCGATCATTGCGACCGATGTCGCCGGCATCATCCACCGGCTGAACCCGGTCGCCGAGCGGATGACCGGATGGACCAAGGCCGAAGCGGTCGGCCGGCCACTCGCCAAGGTCTTTGTGATCATCAACGAAGAGGCTCGCATGGCCGCCATCGATCCGGTAGCGGCGTGCATCAAGCAGGGCAAAATCGTAGGCATGGCGGACAGGACCATGCTGCTGTCGCGCAACGGTGACAATACGGGATCGAAGATTCGGCGTCCCCGATCCGTGGCGAGGACTGGCAGTGTCACGGCGTCGTGCTGGTCGCGGATTGCGCCGATGGCAAGAGGCACTGTCACGCTGGCACCGCTTCATTAAGAGGTACTGCTGCGATTGAAGCACGCGGACGGAACGGTCGCCCTACCAGGTGCGTTCCTGCCGGCAGCGGAGTCGACTTCCTCAAAATCGATGGCCAGTTCGTCACCGGAATGCTCGACGATGCCACCGTGCGCTGCTTCCGCGAAGTCGCCAAATCCGGTTTGCAGGTCTACGCGTCACGGGAGCGCAGAAGGCCCAACAACTGCGCTTGCTCAACGATGTCGCAGTGATGCGAGCCTTCACGGAAGCCTGTGTTCTTAGCGCTCGTAACGGCTGTGCCACGACAGCGTCTCATCCAGAATATGAGGCGAGTGCAGGCCGCCTCGGCCGTTGCGCGCCGCACTTTCTGCACGGTCCACATCGTCATGCAGCGCCGCCTGAAAGTCTGGATGCGCACAACGTTCGATCACCACCTGCGCGCGCTGGCGCGGCGACAGCCCTCGCAGGTCAGCCAAGCCGCGTTCGGTGACGATGATCTGCACGTCTCCAGCCGACGGATTACGAGCTGAGCGACAGTGCAGTGGCCGAGGCAACGCTCAGCTTTCCGGACTCGACCATCTTCAGCATGCCGTCCTGCAGTACCTGGCTGTAGACATTGAGGCTGTCGAACGGGCCCTCGTTGAGGCCTGATAAGACGGCGTTGGCGGTGTTGCCGACGCCCGACTGCAGCGGCAGGAGCTCTGGCGGCAGGCGACCTTTCTTCACCTCATGGCCCAGGAAGTCCAGGATGTACTCGCCGATGCGCTGCGAGTTGTGGTCGGGCGCCGCGTATTCGGTATAACGGTCGGGCCGCAAGCAACAGTTTTTTGCAGGTGCGCTGCGCGGTAGTCAACGGCCGAGACGTATGCAACTTCAAACGCTGTTATCCGCTCTCGGCTTCAATACAGAAGGCGGCGTAGACGAGCAGGAGTCGAACCGCAA
>JBDTIS010000186.1:0-17813 GCA_039936235.1 Burkholderiaceae bacterium
CATCACGCTGGTCCGCGGCGATCGTCGCACCGGCACGCGCAGCGCCGTGACCAACGCGGCCGACGGCACGACGACGTTCGAGAAGCCGGCCGACAACATCGGCGACAAGACATTCGGCGGCACCACCGGTTATGCGACCTACGCCGCGGCGCACATGTACGCGATCAACGTGCCCGGCTGCGCGACGGCCGGCAAGGTGTTCGTCGGTCAGCGCAAGGATCCGTTCGCACTCGCGCTCGGCCAGGTATTCGACCTGATCAACCTGAATCCGCTCGGACCGACCTCGGGCAATCGCGATTACCTCGCACAGAAGAACGTGACGTCGCTGATCATGGAACTGCCGACCTCTTGCCTCGTCGGCACCAGCCCGATCATCGGTGGCTGGACCACGGCCAGCATGCGGCAGGGTCGTCTGCTGTCGGGTAATCCGGCTTCTGGCTACGCGAACGTGCCGAAGAACGGCGGCGCCTGGGTTCAGGTCTCGCGTCTCGGTATGCCGCTGGTCAACGAAGTCGTCATCGGCCTCAAGGACAAGGACAAGTTCAACAGCTCGAAGCCGGTCAACGACGGGACCAACTTCGCGGACTACGTGACGAACCCGACCCTGCCGGCGCTGATCCAGCTGCTGTTCCCGTCCGCACCTGCGCCGACGAACTTCCCGCGCACCGACCTGGTGGCGGCGTTCCTGACCGGCGTGCAGGGCGTCAACAAACCGGCCAATGTCGTGGCGTCGGAGATGCTGCGCCTGAATACGAGCATTGCACCGACCGCGATGGCCTCGCAGAACACGCTGGGTGTGCTGGCCGGCGACAATGCGGGCTTCCCGAACGGTCGCCGTCCGGGTGACGACGTGGTGGACGCCTCGCTACGCGTCGCGATGGGTGCACTGTGCGTGGCCACCGGAACGGCCGACGCACTGGCAGTGGGCTGCCGTCCGTCCGACGCCCCGGCCGGCGCTGCACCGCTGACCGATGGCACCGCGCAGAACGCGAGCATGTTCCTGAACGCGTTCCCGTACCTCAACACGCCGATCTCCGGTTCGCCCTGATCGACCGTTTCAAGGAGCTTGACCATGCAAGCAAGCAGCAAACTACGTCGTGTCGGTCTCACGATTGCAGCATTGGCCCTCGTGACGACACTCGCGTCGTGCGGGGGCAGCGACAACGGGACGCCGGCGCCGGTCACGCCGGTAGCCTCGGATACGCCGCCCGCCTCGGCCTCTGCCAGCACGCTCGGGTTCATCGCGTTCCTGAAGACGGTGGTCGTGACGATGCCGGAAACGACTCAGCCGCTCGACCTCACGAACTTTGTGGCGCCGACCGACGACACCGGTCCGTTCGATACGACGATCTGAGCGGCGATCGGGGCCGGCCCCGGGTCGTGAGACTCGGAGGTCGCTACGTGAGGTGATGCAAACTCGGCGCCCGACCCTGTGGTCGGGCGCCGTTTCTTTATCCGGAATTGATGCGTTTCAGGACAATTTACTCGTTGCGCTTCGTCGGCCTCGTGCTCGCGGTGCTGTTCGCGAACGCGGGCGCTGCACCGGTCGTGCCCGCGAACGATGCCGAAGTCGTCGAGCATCTGCCGGCACGACTGCTCGCGATGCCGAGGCTGCTGCGCGATGTCGCAGGCCAGTCGACCGTCGATGCGATGGCGGCCGCCCGCGCGAATCCCGCCGTTGCCGCCAACCGTGCCCGTGCGCTGCTGGACGAAGCGCGCGATCGCGGCGACCCACGCTACGCGGGCTATGCGCTGGCCGCGATCGCGCCTTGGCGCGACGACGCAGCCGCGCCGCCGCCGATCGCGATCCTGGCGGCGACGCTCGCGCAGTACCAGCATGACTTCGACAGCTCGCGGAAGATGCTCGAAGCGGTCCTCGTGCGCGACCCCGGCAATCCGCAGGCGACGCTGACGCTCGCGACCATCGCGCGCGTCCAGGGCCGATATGCCGACTCGGACACGCGTTGCCGGGAAGTCTCGGTCGCGCTCTATCAGTCAGCGTGCCTCGCGGAGAACATGGCATTGCGCGGACAGGTCGACGAAGCGCGTCGGCTCGTGCACACGCTGCTGGCGACGCCGCGCGTGCTGGGATCGGCAGGCGCATCGTTGCGACAGTGGCTCCTGACGACTCAGGCCGAGCTCGAGGAGCGCGCGGGCAACGAAGCGGCCGCGGATGCCGCGTATCGACAGGCGATGGCGCTCGGCCGAGACAGCTATCTGATCCTCGATTACGTCGACTTCCTGATCGCGCATCGCCGTGACCCGGAGGCCGAGCGGCTGCTCGTCGCGGAGCCGCAGCCTTACGGCGACGGCGTGCTGCTGCGGCTCGCGATCGTGCAGAAGGACGCGAGCGAGGGGAATGCGAAGGCGCTGGCCGTCGATCTGCACGAGCGCTTCGAGGCGGCGAAGGAGCGCGGCGACGCGATCTCGATTCACGGCCGCGAGCTGGCGCGCGCGCTGTTCGCGGTCGAAGGCGACGCGAAGGCCGCCGTCGTCGTCGCGCGCGACAACCTGCGCATCCAGAAGGAACCTGCCGACTTCCTCGTCATGGCCGAAGCGGCGCGCGCCGCCGGCGACCGCGATGCGATCCGCGAGGTGGCGGCACAGGCGAAATCCATCGGACTGGTCGATCGCAGGCTGACTGCGATCACCGACGACGATGTCGCTCGCTGAACGCGTGAGGCGCGTCGTCGCCGTGGTGCTGGGCCTGGTCCTTGCCGCCTTGTCGTCGGCCGCGTCGGCACACAAGCCTAGCGATGCCTATCTGTTCGTCACGGTCAACGAAGCGGCGGTCGAACTGCGCTGGGACATCGCGCTGCGCGATCTCGACGCTGGCTTCGATCTCGACGCCGATGGAAACCGCGAGCTCACCTGGGGCGAGGTCAAGGCGCACTTCGACGAGATCGATCGCTATGCGCTTGCCCGCCTGACGATCGACGACGGACGCTGCGTGCCGAAGATCCTCGACCATGCGCTCGACCATCACAGCGACGGTGCCTACCTGGTGTTGCGGATGACCGCGGCCTGCAAGTCGGGCGATCGCCTCAAGCTCGGCTACACGCTTTTCACGGAGATGGACCCTACGCATCGTGGCATCGCGCGAGTCGGGTTCGGCAAGGCGGCGCCGATCCTGGTGGTGCTCGATCCGGCCAGCGGTCCGGTGACGCTCGAAGGCGGCGTGTCGTCCGGTAACGGCGGAGACAACCCGTTCGCGCAGGGCTTTTTTCCGGCCGGTGTGCATCACATCCTGATCGGTTACGACCACGTCCTGTTCCTGATCTGCCTGCTGCTGCCGGCCGTGCTTGCCCGTCGCGGCGACCACTGGGTCCCGGTCGCGCGCTGGAGAGACGCGGTACGCAAGGTGCTGATCACGGTCACGGCTTTCACGATCGCGCACACGCTGACGCTCGCGCTCGCCGGACTGCGGATCGTGGAGTTGTCGCCACGCGTGATCGAACCGGCGATCGCGGCGACGATCATCTTCACGGCGCTCGGCAACATTCGGCCCAACCGCTTTCGCGACAGTGCGGCGATGCCGTTCGCGTTCGGACTCGTGCACGGCTTCGGCTTCGCCGACGTGCTTCACGAACTCGACCTGCCGATGGGTCAGTTCGTCTGGGCGCTGCTGCGCTTCAACCTCGGGGTCGAGGCGGGACAGTTGCTGATCGTCGCCGTCGCGCTGTTGCCGCTCTACCTGCTGCGTCACAAGCCGTGGTACCGCAGCCGCGTGCTGGTGCCGGTGTCGCTGGTCGCCATCGTCATCGCGGGGATCTGGTTCGCCGAGCGGGTGTTCGACTTCAAGGTGCTGCCGGTCTAGCCGATCAGCCGCGCCCGCCCATCAGCTTCTTGAGCAGCGGCGTGATCGCCAGCAGCACGCAGCCGGCGCCGATCGAGCTGCCGACGAGGAACCAATAGAGCGGGATCTGCGTGGTGGTCAGCATCGCCTCCAGCGAGCCCGCGAGATAGTTCGCCAGCGCATTGGCCGTGTACCAGAGACCCATCAGCATCGCAGCCAGTCGCATCGGCGCGAGCTTCGTGACCATCGACAGCCCGATCGGCGACAGGAAGAGTTCGCCGACGGTGTGGATCACGAACACCGTCACGAGCCACTGGGGTCCGATCTTGCCGAGCGTCTGCGCGCGCGAGTCCGCGATCGCCAGCACGATGAAGCCGAGGCCCAGGATGATCATGCCGAGGCCCATCTTCGCCGGTGTGGGAATCGCGAAGCGCGACGCGTCGAGGCGCGTCCACATCATCGACAACAGCGGTCCGAGCGCGACGATCGCGAGCGGATTGATCGCCTGGAAGTACGAGGCCGGGACCTCCCAGCCGAACACCACGCGGTCGGTCTGCTTGTCGGCGAACAGGCTCATCGTGCCACCGGCCTGCTCGAAGCCCATCCAGAAGAACACGACGAACAGACCCATGATGAAGATCGCGATGATGCGGTTCCATTCCTCGCGGGTCAGCGGCTCGACACCTTCCTTCGGACCGCGCAGGCGACCGGCGAACCACAGCGCGCCACCGACCACAACGACGAGCAATAGTTGGGCGATCCCGCCGAGCGCGCGCCACGAAGGGCCGAAGGTGGCGGCCGCACCGATCACCAGATAGACCAGCGGGATCATGCCGGCCGCGATCACGAAGATGTGAATCCAGTCGCTCGTGTCGAGCCGCGACTTGCCGGGAGGCAGTCCCGCATCGCCGAGTTTGTTCTGGCCCAGCGTGAACTGAGTGAGGCCACCGAGCATGCCGACGCCGGCGGCCGCGAAGCCGTAGTGCCAGCCGTACTTCTCGCCGAGCGTGCCCGCCACCAGCGGCGCGAGGAACGCGCCGAGGTTCACGCCCATGTAGAAGATCGTGAAGCCGCCGTCTCGACGCGGATCGTTCGGTGCGTACAGCGACCCGAGCAGCGTGGAGATGTTCGGCTTGAAGAAGCCGTTGCCGATGATCAGCAGCCCGAGCGCGAGATGCATCAGCGGCTCGGAGGCCATCGCGAAGTGACCGAGCGCCATCGTGAGGCCGCCGATCAGGATCGACTTGCGACGTCCGAGATAACGATCGGCGAGGTAGCCGCCGACGATCGGCGTCAGATAGACGAGGCCGGTGTAGAGGCCGTACAGCGCGAGGGCATCCTTGCGTTCGTAGTGCAGCGCGTTGACCAGATACAACACCAGCAGCGCACGCATCCCGTAGAAGCTGAACCGTTCCCACATCTCGGTGAGGAACAGCAGCGGCAGCGCCTTCGGATGATGACCGGGGTCTGCGGTGGCGCTCTGCTGCGGGTGATCGGTGAGGACGGTCATTGCGTGGGATCGTTGGCGGAGCCTTGTGAACAAGGGCCGCATTATGCAAGGCCGATGTCCGCCGTGACCGGGTCTGTCGTCACCCCTCAGGCAAGCCGGCGTCGAGTCAGGCGCTCCAGCGTGCGCAGCGGCGACGCATCGACTTCGGCGATGCACGACAGTGGCAATCGATAGGTCTGCTCGAACATGAACTGACCGGACATCGCGGCATGCATCACCTGGTCCGAGAAACAGATCCAGGTGGTGCCCGGCATGAAGTCGACGGCGCGCTGTGGACAGTCGCGTTGGTAAGCGAGGTCGGCTTTCGCGAGGTCGTGAAGCTGCAGCATCAACTGGTCGTAGCCGGACCGTGGACGCTTGGTGACGTGCAACTTGTGCATCAGCCATGCGCCACCGGGCGGCAACCCCCGAGTCTTCGGCAGGAAGCGCGACGCCATCGCCGCGAACGGCTCGCCGACGCGCCAACTGCGTGGCATCGCGTGCGGATGCACGTTGGTGAAGACGCGCAGGATACGGTCGCCGTGCGTCGGGCTCGACGGGAACGCGTCGACGTGCAGCCGCGTGTCGTCCTTGCGCCACGACATCGCCTTGCCCGACGCGGAGTCGCCGATCGCGCGCGGACGAAAGCTGGTGCCGGTCGCGTGCGACTTCGCGCGATAAGCCGGGAACAGGCCGTCGATCAGCGCATGCGCCGAAAACGCGTAACGGGCGATCATCGCGGCGACCGTGTCGCGCGCCGCACCTGTCGCGGTCGTGCCGGCGACGCCATCGCGACCGGATCTGACGTAGATGCTCTTGCGCTTGTCGTCGGCCAATGACGCGTCGAACAGGGCCCGTTCCTCGTCCGACACGACGAACGCCAGAGATGGAAAGACCACCACGCCGCCTTGTTCGATGGTCGCTTGCAACGCGGAGTCGGCCACGCGTCCGTGCCAGTCCGCGAGCGCCGTCGTCGTGATCGGAGTGACCGCTTCGGTCTCGCCCATCGTTCGCTCAGCCGGCAAGCTTCAAGATCGCTTGGTACTCGCGCACGGTCACCGGCGTGATCGACAGCCGGTTGCCGCGCTGCAGGACGATCATCGTATCGAGCGACTTCGTCTCGCGCATCTCGACCAGCGAGATCAGACGCGTCTTGCGCTTGACCTTCACGTCGACGAGCATCCACCGCGGCGTTTCCTGCGTCGCCTTCGGATCGTAGTACTTGCCGTCGGCATCGAACTGCGTGTCGTCGGGATACGCGCTGCTCGCGACCTCGCCGATGCCGGCGATGCCCGGCTCGGGGCAGCTCGAGTGATAGAACAGCACCGGGTCGCCGACCTTCATCAGGTCGCGCATGTAGTTGCGCGCGAGATAGTTGCGCACGCCGAACCACGGCACCGTGGCGTCCGGCATCGCGAGGACGTCGTCGACCGAAACTTCGCTCGGCTCGGACTTCATCAACCAGTACTTCATCGGAGGTGCGACTCCGCAAAAAACAACGGCCGACGAGATGAGTCGTCGGCCGTCAACATAGGGCCCCGCCGATGCCGCCAGACCGTCTTCCTGAACCGGTAGGTCCAGGGGGTCGCAGTCAACGATGCTTCAGGTTCATCCGACAAGGGATGATCGCAACGGCACCGCGATATTCCACAACCGAAGTAACGCAAGTTGGTACAGGAAAATCTGGCCTAAAGCGAACACAGCAGGGTTTTCAAACACGTATCACGCAAGAAGGTGAAGCGCCTCGGCATCGTTCGCTGTGTGAGCCTCAGAAAAGACGATCCTGATTGGCCAGCGCGGTATCGAGCAGTGCGTTGATGTCATGCATTCTACGCAGAATCTCGAGGTCGGCAACCGATGCTTTCGAAGCGGATTCATCGGACATGACCAAGGTTGCGGCCGGGCTCGCCTGCGACAGCAATTCGCCTGCGATGTTGAGCGCCGCGAAGACCGCAATGCGTTCGGTGCCGACGACCTTGCCCTGGTCGCGGATGGTCTGCATGCTGGTGTCGACGTGTGCGACCGCGGCCAGCAGGGTCTCGCGCTCGGCGGGTTCGCACGACAGCCGATAGTCGCGGCCCAGGATCTGCACGGTGAGGTGTTCCATGGCTTCAGGAGTCGGCGGGCATGCGCGCGATCAGGTTCTCGACGCGATCACGGGCGGAGTCCAGACGGTCGCGCAGCAGCTTGTTCTCGCCGTCGCGCTGATCGATCGCGATCTGCATCGCGCGATTCTCTTCGCGCAGCGTCTGGACGGCTCGTGCCAGCGTCGCGACGCGTTCGGCGATGCGGTCGAGTTCGAGGATGAGGCTGGGGGGCATGTCGCGATGCTAGGAGCGTTGTTCGTCCAGCGTCAAGGCGAAGCACGACCCGATCGACGGCGATGACGCGAGCGCAACAGTGGGCCGCGATGAAGCGCCGTCAAGCCTTCGGCCAGAGGATCATCTGCGTGCAGCGGAACAGCGCGATGGTCCTGCCGGTCGGGCCCTGCACGGTCGCGTCCCAGATCTGCGTCGTGCGACCGCCGTGGACCAGCACAGCATGCGCGGTGATGCGTCCGTCGAGCGTGGTGCCCAGGAAGTTGCTCTTCAATTCGATGGTCGTGAATCCGCTGGCGCCATCGGGCAGATGCGCCAAGCAACCATAGCCGGCTGCCGTGTCGGCGAGCGCGACGACACTGGCTGCATGGAGGTAGCCGTTCGGGGCGAGGTGCCTCTTCTCCACCTGCAGCGACAGGTCGATCGAGCCGTCGGCGATCGAATCGACGACGATGCCGAGCAGGTCGGGGAGGCGGCCCGCCTGCCTCGCATGGAAGCTGTCGGGTTGATATTCGGGTCGGCGTCGACTCATCGATTTTTACGGTGCCGGGCAATCTTCTTGCTTTGTTGCGGCGGATGAAGTATAAATGCGCGGCAAAATTTTCAAGTCGAGTCTGCTGGTCGTTCGTCAACGCGGTCGCTGTTTCCCGTGGTTCGTCGGTTGTCCATTTCTTCCCTTGACAGTTCTGCGCCCACTCGCGCGTCACGACGCGCAATTTATATCTTTGCAAGGAAAGTAATATGGCAACCGGTACCGTAAAGTGGTTCAACGACGCTAAGGGCTTTGGCTTCATCACCCCGGACGAAGGCAGTGGCGATCTGTTCGCTCACTTCTCGGAAATCCAGGGCAGCGGCTTCAAGTCGCTGCAAGAGAACCAGAAGGTCTCGTTCGAAGTGACCAAGGGCCCGAAGGGTCTGCAGGCTTCGAAGATCACCCCGCTGTAAGCATCACGCTCGCGGCGACGCGATCGAAAGATCGCAGTCTGATCCGGGAAAAGCGCACCTTCGGGTGCGCTTTTTCTTTGGAGCTCCCCGATCCGCACCTGGAGATGTCTACGTGACTCAACCTGATAGTCAGATCGATACGGCCGCACCGGTATTGCCGTTCGACGTCGACGACGTGCCCTGGGAGGCGTGGTCGGAAGGCGTCCGCTTCGGTGGCCGCGTGAAGGCGATCGGCGCGCGGGCCGGCGGCTCGAAGGTCGGCGTCCTGATCGAGGAACTGCCGCCGCATCGTCAGTCGGTGCCGCTGCACTGGCATACGCACGAAGAAGAGCACATGTGGTTCCTCGCCGGGACCGCGACGCTACGACTCGGTGACGAGCGATATGTGGTGAAGGCCGGTGACTACGTCTGTTTTCCCGCCGGGCGCGCGCTGGGCCACTGTATCGTCAACGACAGCGAGGAACCGTGCCGCTACCTCGTGATCGGCCAGCGCTCACCGGACGACGTCTGCTTCTATCCGGATTCCTGCAAGGTGATGATTCGGGCCGCCGGACGACTGATCGTCGGGACCGAGCCGGTCAGGGACTATTGGGATGGCGAGAAGGCCGACGAGCCGCCGGTCTGATCGGCATGCTCCATGAAAAAAGGCCGACTCCGCGGCGGCCTTTTTTTCATCTGCTGCCCTCAACGGTGGCCGTGTCCTCCGCCACCATGGCCACCGTGATAACCGCCGCGATAACCGCCGCGATACCCACCGAAGCCGCCGCGATAGCCGAACGACAGCGACAGACCCGGATACCACGGAGAGAAACCGCCGTAGTAGGCGCCCGGATATCCGTAGTAGCCACCGCCGTATCCGTAGTCGTAATAGGGCGTGGCCGGGTAGGCATAGATGTACGGGACTACCGCTGCCTGACGCTGAGCGTACTGATCGGCCTGGTCTTCGCGTTGCGCCTGTGCGTTCGCGGCGGCGGCGTTGTCGCGGTCGGCCTGCGTGATGGGACGCGACGCCAGCGCTGCGCTCTGCGCAGGCGTGAGACGCGCGACCGGCACCGGTTGGTAGACGGGGTAGCTGACGCAACCGGCCAGCCCTGCTGTTGCGGCTACAGCGGCGATCAACGAATAGCTACGCATGATGTTTCCTTTACTTCGATGTATTCCGGGCTGTTCAGAACGCGTGGACGGCCCGAGGTTCAATCGGGCGGAGTGACCACCGACATCATCAGTGTCGATGTCCTACCGGGGCGCGGACGCCGTCCATCGTATTGGACGTGGCGAACAGCTGTGCGCAATCCACCGTGTCGAAGTCGTAAGACTTGTTGCAGAACTCGCAATCGACGTGGATGCCGCCCATCTCCGTCAGCGTCTCGTCGACCTCCCGCTCGCCGAGCGATATCAGCATCGCGGCCACGCGCTCGCGCGTGCAACTGCAGCGGAACGCGCATGGCACGGGGTCGTAGACCGCGAGCGTCTCTTCCCAGAACAGCCGCCGCATCAACGTCGGCGGATCGACGCGCAGCAGTTCGTTGCGCTCCAGCGTGTTCGCGAATGTCACCGCGCGCTCCCAGACTTCTTCGGCACGCGTCTCGGCGTCTGGGTCGAACGACGTCCCGCCACTGCCGCCGTCGAGCGGTAACTTCTGCAGCAGCAGCCCGTTCGCATGCTCGCCGTCCGCGGCAAGCCATAGCTGCGTGTCGAGTTGCTCGGAGCGGCGCATGTAGCCTTCGAGCGCGGCCGCCACGGTGGCGCCTTCGAGTGGCACGATGCCCTGGTACGGTTGCTGCCCCTGCGAACGGTCGCGCGGATCGAGGGTGATCGCGAAGCGGCCTTCGCCGGACACGTTGACGAGGTCGGTGAACGTCGCGTCGTCGCAAATGGCCTGGTTCGACGACAGCTTGACCGTCGCGCGCACCGTCAGGTCCGCGTTGCATTCGACCACCAGCAGCTTCACCGGCCCGTCCCCGTGGATCTGCATGATCAGCGCCCCGTTGAACTTGAGGTTCGCCGACAGCAGCGCACTGGCCGCGACCAGTTCGCCGAGCATTCGCAGCACCGGCTCCGGATAGCTGTGGCGCTCCTTGATCTGGCGCCAGGTCGCCGCGAGCGAGACAATCTCGCCGCGGACCGGCGAGCGCGTGCTCGAGCCGGCGTCGAACAGGAACTTGTGCAGCGTGTCGCTCATCGCGAGGTCTCCTGTGCGGTCGGGGCATCGATGCGCACCGCGTGATCGCGGTAGTGGGCGGCTTCGGCGACATAGTGGCCCGCGCCGCGCTTCACGCGCTCGACGTCCTTCGGTTCGAGCGTGCGGATGACGCGCGCGGGGCTGCCCAGGATCATCACGTTGTCCGGGAAGACCTTGCCTTCGGTAATCAGCGCGCCGGCGCCGACCAGGCAGCCCTTGCCGATTACCGCACCGTTGAGCACGACGGCCTGAATGCCGATCAGGCTGCCGTCGCCGATCGTGCAGCCGTGGAGCATTACCTGATGGCCGATCGTCACGTCCTCGCCGATGACCAGCGGCACGCCTTCGTCGACATGCAGGATCGATCCGTCCTGGACGTTGCTGCGGGCGCCGATCGTGATCGGCGCGCCATCGCCGCGGATCACGGCCTGCGGCCAGACGCTGACCGAGTCGCCGAGTACGACGCTGCCGACGACGGTGGCCGTCTCGTGGACGTAGGCGTTCGCCGCCACTTGTGGAACGCGTTCGCCGAGCTTGTAGATCGCCATGCTCTGTCTCTTGAGTTGAAGAGTCGCCGTGCTGATCGCAGGCTGAGCCGTTTCCGATCCAATAGACTCGGTCGCAGATGCGACGCCGGCTGCGCTCGCCTCGATTGTACCGACCGGAATTTCGCGCTTGCATGCCCACGCTCCGCCGACAAGCTCTGTCCGTAGTCCTCGAATGCAACCCCGACCGCAAGGCCGCGGCGGCACGCGCGAGCGATGCGAGCCTGCCCTGCGAGGCCGGCGCGTCGCTGGCGGAGCCGGCCGGCGTGCCCGGCCGCCCACCGTTGCCGCACCTCGTGCCGCCGATGGAGGTCCCGTATCGCTCGGTCGCCACGACCGAAGGTCGCGCGGCGCTGATCCACGCGCTGGCCCACATCGAGCTCAACGCGATCGACCTAGCGGCGGACGCGTGCTGGCGCTTCGCAGGTATGCCGGACGCCTTCTATCGCGACTGGTCTCAGGTGATGCGCGAAGAAGCGCTGCACTTCCAGTTGCTGACCGCACATCTCGCGACGCTCGGCCACGCCTACGGGGACTTCCCGGCCCATCACGGGCTTTGGGAGATGGCCGAGCGAACCGGTCACGACGTGCTCGCGCGCGTCGCGCTCGTACCGCGCACGCTCGAGGCGCGCGGGCTCGACGCGTCACCCGCAGTCCGCCACAAGCTGATGTCGGCCGGCGACCGTGCCGGCGCGGCGATCATCGACATCATCCTGCGCGACGAGATCGGTCATGTCGCGATCGGTAACCGCTGGTTCGCGTGGTTGTGCGCACGCGACGGACTCGATCCCGTCGCGACCTATGCGTCCCTCGCCGCCACGCACCGGGCGCCGCGGCTGCGCGGCCCGTTCAACCTCGATGCTCGACGCGCCGCCGGGTTCAGTGCGGCCGAACTCGACGCTCTGGGAAGGTAGATCACCCGGTACCGAGATCGACGCCGAGCGTGCGGCGTTCGTCGAACACGAAGCACGTGCCGTTCCAGTGGGCGTCGCCGACCCGGTCGAAGTAATTGAGGATGCCACCGTCTAGCTGCAGCACGCGCGTGAAACCGGCATCCTGCATGTACAGGGCGGCCTTCTCGCAGCGGATCCCGCCGGTGCAGAACGTCACGATCGTCTCGTCGCGCAGTTCGTCGCGCAAACTGTCCACCGCGCCGGGAAACGCGTCGAAGCGCTCGATGCCGAGATGCCGCGCGCCGTCGAACGTGCCGAGGTCGACCTCGAAGCCGTTGCGCGTGTCGAGCAGCACGATCGGCCGGCCTTTGTCGTCGTGCCCCTGCGCGAGCCAGCGGGCTAGCTGTTCCGGTGTGACAGCCGGTGCCCGCCGCGCGACCGGCATCACGGCCGGCCTGCGCATCGTGACGATCTCGGGCTTCTGCTTGATGCGCAAGCGCCTGAACGGCTGTTGCGCGGACCAGCTGCGCCTGACCTCGAGCGATGCGAGCGCCTGCCCGCCGTCGACATCGAGCAAGCGCGGATCGGCCGCGAGCCACGTGACGAATCCGTCGACCGCGACCTCGTCGCCCGCGACGAACAGGTTGATCCCCTCGCTAGCGACGATGATCGTGCCCTTCAAAGCGGCCGCCTCGCAACGCGCCTTCAGCGGCGCGATCCAGGCTGCGGGATCGGCTATCGGCACGAAGCGATAGGCGGCGATGTTGAGGACGAGACGGGGGATAGCAGCGGGGACGGCAGCGGGGATAGCAGCGGGGATGGAAGCGGGGGACGTGGGCACAGCGCGCGATTATAGGAGCGTCGGGTCGACGGACCGCACGCTAAAATGCGTCATGGCCGACATCGCATCACAGCATCCCGCGCAGGATCCTCCGCACGACCCCCGCTTCGTTCATCTGCGGATGCATTCCGAGTATTCGATCGTCGACGGCATCGTCCGCATCGACGGCGTCGTCGAGGCCGCGGCGAAGGACGAACAGCCGGCGCTGGCACTGACCGACCTGTCGAACCTGTTCGGCCTCGTCCGCTTCTATCAGGCGGCGCGCGCCGCCGGCGTCAAGCCGATCGCCGGCTGCGACGTGTGGATCACCGGCGAAGGCGACGGCGCCCATCGGGTCGCGAGCCGCGCGCTGCTGCTCGCGAAGAATCAGCAGGGTTACCTGGCACTGTGCGAACTGCTGTCGCGCGGTTATCTCGAGAATGCCGGCAGCGGCCGCGCCGAACTTCGCTTCGACTGGTTCGCGGAGGTCGGCACGGCGGGTTTGATCGCGCTGTCCGGCGCGCAGGCCGGCGACATCGGCATGGCGCTCGCTGGCGGCCGTCACGCGCAGGCCGTCGAGCAGGCCCATCGCTGGGCCAGGCAGTTCCCCGGCGCGTTCTATATCGAGCTGCAGCGCTACGGTCAGGCCGACGCGGAGACCTACATCGACGCGGCGATCTCGCTGGCCGGGCAGTTGAAACTGCCGGTGGTCGCGACGCACCCGGTGCAGTTCCTCGCCCGCGAGGAGTTCGTCGCGCACGAAGCGCGTACCTGCATCTCCGAAGGCGAGATGCTCGCGAACCCGCGGCGGGTGCGTCGCTTCACCGCCGAGCAGTATCTGAAGACGCAGGACGAGATGGCCGCGCTGTTCGCGGATATCCCGTCGGCCACCATCAACGCGGTCGAGATCGCGAAGCGCTGCAGCCTCGCGCTGCAACTCGGCAAGCCGCGGCTGCCGCGCTTCCCGACGCCGGCCGGCCGCACGCTCGACGAGCATCTGCTGCGCGAAGCCGAGATCGGCCTCGAACGCCGGCTCGCGCACCTTTATCCCGACGAGGCGGCGCGCGAAGCGCAGCGGCCGCGCTACGCGTCGCGCCTCGCGTTCGAAGCCACGACGATCTCGTCGATGGGTTTTCCCGGCTACTTCCTGATCGTCGCGGACTTCATCAACTGGGCCAAGAACAACGGCGTGCCGGTCGGTCCGGGCCGCGGCTCCGGCGCGGGGTCGCTGGTGGCTTATTCGCTCGGCATCACCGACCTCGACCCGCTCGCGTACAACCTGCTGTTCGAGCGCTTCCTGAATCCGGAGCGCGTATCGATGCCCGACTTCGACATCGACTTCTGTCAGGAAGGTCGCGACACCGTCATCGACTATGTGAAGAAGAAGTACGGCGCCGACTCGGTCGCGCAGATCGCGACCTTCGGCACGATGGCCGCCAAGGCCGCGATCCGCGACATCGGCCGCGTGCTCGACCTGCCGTACAACTTCGTAGACGGCATCGCGAAGCTGATCCCGTTCAAGCCGGGGCGGCTCGTCACGATCGCCGATGCACGCAAGGAAGAGCCGCTGCTGGCCGAGCGCGAGGCGAACGAAGACGAGGTCCGCGAAGTGCTGAAGCTGGCCGAGCAGGTCGAAGGCATCACGCGCAACGTCGGCATGCACGCGGGCGGCGTGCTGATCGCTCCCGGCAAGCTGACCGATTTCACGCCGCTGTATGCGCAGCCGGGCTCGCACGACACGGCCAACAGCGTCGTGAGCCAGTACGACAAGGACGACGTCGAGAGCGCTGGGCTGGTCAAGTTCGACTTCCTGGGCCTGACCACGCTGACGATCCTCGACTGGACCACCGGTCATATCCGCCGGCTCTACGAGGACCAGCAGGACTTCACGCTCGAAGGCATCCCGCTCGACGACCCGAAGGCCTACGACCTGTTCCGCAAAGCCGAGACGGTCGCGGTGTTCCAGTTCGAGAGTCCGGGCATGCGTCGGATGCTGCTCGAGGCGAAACCGGACCGCTTCGGCGACATCGTGGCGCTGAACGCGTTGTATCGGCCGGGACCGATGGACCTGATCCCCGACTTCATCGCACGCAAGAAAGGCGAGCGCTTCGAGTATCCCGATCCGCGCGTGAAGGTCATCCTGGAAGAGACCTACGGGATCATGGTCTACCAGGAGCAAGTGATGCAGATGGCGCAGATCATCGGCGGCTACTCGCTCGGTGGCGCCGACCTGCTGCGCCGCGCGATGGGCAAGAAAAAGGCCGACGAGATGGCGACGCACCGCGTCATCTTCGGCGAAGGCGCGCAGAACAACGGCGTCACGCGCGCCAAGGCCGACGAGATCTTCGACCTGATGGAAAAGTTCGCCGGTTACGGCTTCAACAAGGCGCATGCCGCCGCGTATTCGCTATTGGCCGTACAGACCGCGTGGCTGAAGGTGCACTTCACCGCCGAGTTCATGGCGGCCAACCTGTCCGCGGCACAGGACGACACCGACAAGGTGAAGTCGCTGATCGACGACGCGCGGCATCACGGGCTGACCATGCTCGCGCCGGACCTGAACGCATCCGAGGCGCGCTTCGTGCCGGTACGCAGTTCCAAAGGCGGTGCGCGCGCCGACGCTATTCGCTATGGACTGTGCGCGATCAAGGGCACCGGCGGCGCGGCCATCGACGCGATCGTCGCGGCTCGCGTCGCGGGCCCGTTCAGCGACGTCTTCGACCTCTGCGCGCGCGTCGACAAGCGGCTCGTCAACCGCCGCGTGATCGAGGCGCTGGTCCGTGCCGGCGCGCTCGATGCCATCACCCCCGAAGGCCGGACAGGCAGGGCGTCGGTGTTCGCATCGATCGGGCGTGCGATGGACGCGGCCGAACATGCCGAGACCCATGTCAACCAGGTCAGCCTGTTCGGCGGGCTCGACGAGGCGGCCCATCGCCCCGAGCCGGTCCGCGTGCCGGCGTGGACCGAGAAGCAGGCGCTCGCCGAAGAGAAGGTCGCACTCGGCTTTTACTTTTCCGGACACCTGTTCAAGGGCTACGAGGCCGAGGTGCGTCGCTTCGCGCGGACCTCCATCGCCTCGATCGTCGCGTCGCGCGAGCCGCAGACCGTGGCCGGCATCGTGTCGGCCTGTCGCACGACGATGACCCGGCGCGGCAAGATGCTGATCGTCACGCTCGACGACGCGAGCGGGCAGCTCGAGGCGACCGTGTTCAACGCACTGTTCGATTCGCATCGCACCCGGCTGCGCGAGGACGAGCTCGTCATCCTCACGGGGGTCGTCAGGAACGACGACTTCTCCGGCGGGATGCGGATGGTGGCCGACTCGGTGCTCGACCTGGCGATGGCGCGCAGCCGCTACGCGCGCGGTCTGCGGCTGTCGATGAACGGCGCGTCCGACGCGGTCCGGCTGCGGCAGTTGCTGTCGGCCTATCGCGCGAGCAGCAAGACCACTGGGGAGGCGACGCCCGATCCCGGCTGCCGCATCACGATCTCTTACTGCACGTCGCATGCGTCGCCCGGCGCCCGCTGCGAGATCGATCTCGGCGAAGGCTGGCGCGTGATCGCCGACGACGGACTGGTCGGCGGGCTCGGCGAGTGGCTCGCGCCCGAGAACGTGCACTTCGTCTACGGATGAGTCGCGCGGCGCGCAGCGGGGCGTCGGTCCGATGACGCCGCCGCCGCTGCAAAGACCCGCGGACGCCATAGCCTTCGCTTCGCTGAAACGCGTGCTGGTCGTGATGCTGCGTCATCACGGCGACGTGCTGCTGACGTCGCCGGTCCACGCGGCGCTCAAACGCGCGGTGCCGCACGTCGAGGTCGACGCGCTGATCTATCGCGAGACACTGCCGATCCTGGCGTTCAGTCCCGAGCTCGCGAAGGTTCACACGATCGATCGTGCGTGGAAGAAGTCCGGATCGCTCGCGCATGCGCGAGCCGAGCTGCGGCTGCTGGGGAGTCTGCGCGAGCGTCGCTACGATCTCGTCGTCCATCTCACCGACCACAGGCGCGGCGCGTGGCTGGTCCGCGCGCTGGCGCCCCGTTACTCAGTTGCGCCACGGCTGCGCCACGAGACCGGCATCGCGGCGCGCTTCTGGAAAGCCAGCTTCACGCATCGCTATGCGAACGCGTCGTCGGTGGCCCCTGGATCCGCGCTCGCGCGTCGTCACACGGTCGACCAGAATCTCGATGCGTTGCGGCGCCTCGGGCTCGCGATCGACGAGCCGCCGCGGCTCGCGATGACACCCGGCGATCAGGGCGAGAGCGATGCGACGGCCTTGCTCGCACGGCTGGGCGTCGACGGTCCGTTCATCGCGATGCAGCCGACGTCGCGCTGGCTGTTCAAGTGCTGGTCGGTCGCGAGCAACGCCGCGCTGATCGCCAGCCTGCTTCGACGCGGCGAGACGCTCGTGCTGTCGTGCGCGCCGGACGACCGCGAGCGCGCGATGATCGCCGCGATCGTGGCCGCGATCCACGCGATGCCCGGCGTGCCGCTCGAGCGGCTCAAGATCGCCGACGACGGCGGCACGCTGAACCGGCTCGCTGCGCTGATCGCGCGCGCCACGCTGTTCGTCGGTATCGATTCCGCGCCGATGCATATCGCTGCCGCGATGGGCACGCCGGTGGTCGCGTTGTTCGGGCCTTCGGGCGAATTCAACTGGGGGCCATGGCGTGTGCCGCAGCGGATCGTCACCAGTGACGCTTATAGCTGCCGGCCGTGCGGCCAGGACGGCTGCGGCGGCGGCAAGGTCAGCGATTGCCTCGTCCGCCTGCCGGTCGGTGCCGTGCTCGACGCGATCGACGATCTCGTCCGCGAGGTCGCGGGATC
>JBDTIS010000187.1:0-9949 GCA_039936235.1 Burkholderiaceae bacterium
GAGCGTCGAGACACCCGAGTCCTTCTGGCGTGCGGAAGCCGCGGCCATCGACTGGCAGCAGCCGTTCACCGAAGTGCTCGATCGCCGACGTGCGCCGCTGCTGCGCTGGTTCGTCGGCGGCACGACCAACCTCTGCCACAACGCGATCGACCGGCATCTGGCGACCCGCGCGGATCAGGTCGCGCTGATCCATATCTCGACCGAGACCGGCAGCGAGAAGGTCTTCACGTACCGCGAACTCCACGAAGAGGTCAATCGCGTCGCCGCGATGCTGGTTGCCGAAGACGTCGGTCGCGGCGACCGCGTGCTGCTCTACATGCCGATGGTGCCGGAGGCCCTGTTCGCGATGCTGGCCTGCACGCGAATCGGCGCGATCCACTCGGTGGTGTTCGGCGGCTTCGCATCGACCAGCCTGGCATCGCGGATCGACGATGCGCTCCCGAAGGTGATCCTTTCGGCCGACGCCGGCTCGCGCGCCGGCAAGGTGATCCCGTACAAGGCGTTGCTCGACGCCGCGATCGATCTCGCGCACCACAAACCCGATCGCGTGCTGATGCTCGACCGCGGCCTCGCGCCGATGAATCAAGTCGATGGCCGCGATCGCGACTGGGCCACGCTGCGCGACACGCACATCGACGCGCGCGTGCCGTGCGTGTGGCTGGAGGCCAACGAGCCGTCGTACATCCTCTACACCAGCGGCACGACCGGCACGCCGAAAGGCGTGCAGCGCGACACCGGCGGCCATGCGGTCGCGCTGATCGCGTCGATCAAGTACATCTTCGATCCGGCCGGCGCCGCGGGCGCGGTCGATCCGGTATCGGGCCGTCGCACCTTCTTCGCGGCCAGCGACATCGGCTGGGTCGTCGGCCACTGCTACATCGTCTACGCGCCGCTGCTTTGCGGGATGGCGACCGTCATGTACGAAGGGATCCCGACGCGCGGGATGGACGGTGAAGCCGATCCCGGTATCTGGTGGCGCATCGTCGCGAAGCATCGGGTCAACACGATGTTCACCGCCCCGACCGCGATCCGCGTGCTGAAGAAGCAGGATTCGTCGCACCTGACCCGTCACGACCTGTCGTCGCTCGATGCGCTGTTCCTCGCCGGCGAACCGCTCGACGAACCGACCGCACGCTGGATCGCAGAAGGCATCGGCAAGCCGATCCTCGACAACTACTGGCAGACGGAGACCGGCTGGCCGATGCTGGCCATCCAGCGCGGCATCGATCCGACGATGACGCCGCGTTTCGGCAGTCCCGGCAAACCGGTCGTCGGATTCAAGCTCAAGCTGCTCGACGAGGCGACGCTGGAACAGCTCGGCCCCAACCGGAAGGGCGTGCTCGTCATCGAAGGGCCGCTGCCGCCGGGATGCATGACGACCGTGTGGGACGACGACGCACGCTTCGTCGATACCTACTGGGCGCTGCGCGACGACCGCAGCGTCTACTCGACCTTCGACTGGGCCATGCGCGACGACGACGGCTATTACTTCATCCTCGGGCGCACCGACGACGTCATCAACGTGGCCGGTCACCGCCTCGGCACGCGCGAGATCGAGGAGAGCATCAGCGGCCATCCGGCGATCGCCGAGACCGCGGTCGTCGGCGTCGCCGACGCACTGAAAGGGCAGGTCGCGATCGCGTTCGCGATCGTCCGTGATGCCGACCTGATCGCCACCCTCGAAGACCGCCTGCGCCTCGAAGGCGAGGTCATGGCGACCGTCGATCGCAGTCTCGGCGCGCTCGCGCGGCCGGCCCGCGTCCACTTCGTCAGCGCGCTGCCGAAGACGCGATCGGGCAAGACGCTGCGGCGCGCAATGCAGGCCGTCTGCGAAGGTCGCGATCCCGGCGACCTGACGACCATCGAAGACCCCGGCGCGCTGGACCAGATCCGCGACGCGGTCAGACCCGCGTCCTGACTTAACAACTGATCGACAACACCAGGCCCATCATGCAGACCCGTCCTTACCTCGCCCTCGCAGATATCAAGAAGATCGCAGCCGCCGCCGAGGCCGAGGCCGTCGCCAACAAGTGGTCGGTCACGATCGCGATCTGCGACGACGGCGGTCATCTGCTGTGGCTGCAGCGCCTCGACGGCTGCCCACCGGTGTCCGCATCGATCGCGCCGGAGAAGGCGCGTACCGCGGCACTCGGCCGTCGTCCGAGCAAGGCCTACGAGGACGTCATCAACAACGGTCGCTTCTCGTTCCTGTCGGCGCCGTTGCTGCAGGGCATGCTCGAAGGCGGTGAGCCGATCGTGATCGACGGCCACACGGTCGGCGCGGTCGGCGTGTCGGGCGTCAAGTCGAACGAAGACGCGCAGATCTCGCGCGCCGGGATCGCCGCGCTGTCCTGATCGTCAGGGCCGGCGATGTCCGAGCTGGCGATCTTCGGGTTCTGGGCCAAGAAGACGGTATCCGGGCTGCTGCTATTGCCGGCAGGACCGATCATCGTCATCGCGCTCGGCCTGTGGCTGATGGGAAGGCGTCGCAGGCTCGGCATGGCGCTGAGCGTCTTCGGGCTGGTCGTGCTGACAGCGTTCTCGCTGCCGGTCGTCGCGAATGCGCTCGCGTTCGCCAGCGAACGCGACTATCCGCCACTGGACCGCGACGCGCCGCTACCGGCGAACGCGGCGATCGTCGTGCTCGGCGGCGGCCTGCAGCATGGCGCGACCGATTACGGCGGCGAGACCGTCAACCCGGTCACGCTGGCGCGGCTGCGCAGCGCCGCGCGTCTCGCTGCCCGCACGCATCTCCCCATCCTCGTCACCGGTGGACGACCGCTCGCGGTGAAGGTGTCGGAAGCCGAACGGATGGTCGACGCACTCGAACAGGACTTCCACACGCCGGTGCGCTGGATCGAGAAGGAGTCGCTCGACACGCCGGACAATGCGCGACTGTCGGTGCCGATGCTGCGCGCATCCGGCATCGGCACCGCGGTGCTCGTCACGGACGTCGAACACATGCAGCGCGCGCGTACGCTGTTCGAGGCGGCGGGCATGCCGGTCATCCCGGCGCCGACCGACTACTACGCGAACGGACCGATCACGATGCTGTCTTTCATTCCCAACAGCAACGCGCTGCGGCGATCGTCGTGGTCGTTGCACGAAGCGCTCGGGCGACTGTGGAGCCGCCTGACCACCTGACACGAGGCCCTGATGAATACGAATGTTTCCAGCGACGCGACGCGGATCGAACGCGACAGCTTCGGACCGATCGCGGTCCCTGCCGACCACCTGTGGGGCGCGCAGACGCAGCGCTCGATCGGCAACTTCGACATCTCAGGTGAACGGATGCCGACCGAGATCGTCCGGGCGCTCGTCCGCATCAAGCGCGCGTCGGCCGTCGTCAACCGCGACCTCGGCACGCTGGCCGCGGACAAGAGCGATGCGATCGTCGCCGCGGCCGACGAGGTGCTCGCCGGCATACACGACGACGAGTTCCCGCTGCTGGTCTGGCAGACCGGGTCCGGCACGCAGACCAACATGAACGTCAACGAGGTCGTCGCGAATCGCGCGAGCGAACTGATGGGTGGTCCGCGTGGCGACGACAGGCTCGTGCACCCGAACGACGAGGTCAATCGCAGCCAGTCGTCGAACGACGTGTTCCCCACCGCGATGAACGTCGCGGCGGCCGATGCGATCGTCCATCGTCTGCTGCCGTCGCTCGCGGTGCTGCGCACGACGCTGGCCGCCAAGGTCGCGGCCTTCGCCGATATCGTCAAGATCGGTCGTACGCACCTGCAGGACGCGACGCCGCTGACGCTGGGACAGGAGTTCTCCGGCTACGTCGCGCAGCTCGATCACAACCGTCTGCACCTCGAGGCCGCGCTGCCGCACCTGTGCCAGCTCGCTCTCGGCGGTACCGCGGTCGGCACCGGCCTCAATGCGCCGAAGGGCTATGCGGAGGCCGCCGCCGCCGAACTCGCGCGCCTCACCGGGCTGCCGCTGGTCACCGCGCCGAACAAGTTCGAGGCGATGGCAGCGGCCGACGCGATCGTCCATGCGCACGGCGCGCTGAAGACGCTCGCCGCGAGCCTGTTCAAGATCGCGAACGACGTCCGCTGGCTCGCGAGCGGTCCGCGCTCGGGGCTCGGCGAGTTGTCGATCCCCGAGAACGAGCCGGGCTCGTCGATCATGCCGGGCAAGGTCAACCCGACGCAGTGCGAGGCGCTGACGATGGCGTGTGCACAGGTGTTCGGCAACGACGCGGCGATCAACGTCGGAGGGGCGTCCGGTAACTTCGAGTTGAACGTCTATCGGCCGATGATCGCGTACAACATGATGCAGACCATCCGCCTGCTCGGCGACGGGATGAAGAGCTTCAACGATCACTGCGCGATCGGCATCGAGCCGAACCGCGCGCGGATCGCCGAACTGGTATCGAACTCGCTGATGCTGGTCACGGCGCTGAACCCGCACATCGGCTACGACAAGTCGGCCAGCATCGCGAAGAGGGCGCACAAGGAAGGTACCAGCCTGCGCGACGCCGCGATCGCCAGCGGCTACCTGACCGCCGCAGAGTTCGATGCGTGGGTGATACCGGAGGCGATGGTCGGCTGACCGGCGCGCTCACACCTGCGCGAGCGCGTCGATCGGGTTGAGCCGCGCGGCGTTGCGCGCCGGCAGGAAACCGAACACGACACCGAAGGCGCTCGACACGACGAAAGCCACGGCGATCGACGTGCCGGAGATCGGCATCTGGAAGGTCGTGACGAGATGGTTGAACAGCGTCGCGATGCCGAGTGCGAGCGCCACGCCGACCATTCCGCCGAGCAGGCATACCAGCACGGCTTCGATCAGGAACTGTCTGAGGATGTCGCTCTGCCGCGCGCCGACGGCCATCCGGATGCCGATTTCCTGAGTCCGTTCGATCACGGTGACGAGCATGATGTTCATCACGCCGATACCGCCGACGACCAGCGAGATCACCGCGATCGACGAGATCAGCAGCGAGATCGCGAGGGTCGTCTTCTCGACGGTGTCGCGGAACGATGCGATGTTGCTGAGGAAGAAGTCGACGGTGCCGTGACGCTGCGTCAGCAGCCGCTTGATGCCGGCCTCGGCCGCCTTGTTCGGCGCGGCGTCGTTGATCCGCAGCGTGATGCTGCGCAGCGAGTCCAGCCCCGTGAGCCGCGCCATCGCGGTCGTGTACGGGATCCACACGTTCAGCGAATCGCTGTTGCCGAACGGGCTTTTCTTCTTCTCGGTCACGCCGACGATGCGCACCGGCACGCTGCCGAGCAGGATCACCTGACCGAGCGCCGGCGTACCGTCGGCGAACAGCGCGGTCCGCGTGTTGTCGTCGATCACCGCGTCCTGCGCCTGCAGCTTCACCGCGTTTTCGTCGAAGCCCTGGCCGGTCGCGAACGTGTAGCCACGGACGCGAAAGAACTGCGCGCCGACCCCGCTGACCGTCGTGATGCGATCGACGTTGCCCTTGCGCAGCGACACGCTGGTGGTGACCGTCGGTGTGACGCTGTCGACGTAGTCGAGCCGTGCGAGCGCGTTCGCGTCGCCGGTGTTCAGCGAGCGCACCGACGCCGCGCGCTGGTCGCCGAAGCCTGTGCCCGCATAGACGTCGATGGTGTTCGTGCCGAGCGAGCCGATGTCGGCCAGGATCTGCGTGCGCGACCCGGCACCGAGCGCGACCACGGACACCACCGACGCGATGCCGATGATGATGCCGAGCGTCGTCAGCAGCGTCCGCAGCCGATGACTGGTCATGCTGCGGATCGCCATCATCGCCGCCTCCGCGATGCGGCTCGTGGTGTTCATCAGCCACGACTCGGTCGCGACGACGCGCGGCGGCAGCGTGGCCGCGTGTGCCGGTCGCGGCTGCGTCTGCCGGTCCGAGATCACCACGCCGTCGCTCAGTTCGATCGTGCGGTGCGCATGCGCGGCGACCTTCGCGTCGTGCGTCACGATGATCACCGTATGACCCTGCTGATTGAGCTCCTGCAGGATGCGCAGCACCTCTTCGCTGCTGCTGCTGTCGAGCGCGCCGGTCGGCTCGTCGGCGAGGATCACCTGGCCGCCGTTTACGAGTGCACGCGCGATGCTGACGCGCTGCTGCTGTCCGCCGGACCACGCGTTCGGCCGGTGCGTCATGCGGTCGCCGAGGCCGAGGCGCTCGAGCAGCTGCTGTGCGCGTGCGCGCCGATCGGCCGCCGACATCCCGGCGTAGATCGCCGGGATCTCGACGTTGCGCAGTGCGGTCAGGTCGCCGAGCAGCTGATAGCGCTGGAAGATGAAGCCGAAATGCTCGCGTCGCAACCGCGCCAGTTCGTCCTCGGACATCGCGCCGGTCTCCTGGCCTGCGACGCGATAGCTGCCCGACGACGGCTTGTCTAGGCAGCCGAGGATGTTCATCAGCGTCGACTTGCCGGATCCGGACACCCCCATGATCGCGACCATCTCGCCTGCTTCTATCGACAGCGAGACGCCGCGCAGCGCGTGCACGACCTGCTCGCCGGCCTGGTAGCGGCGATCGAGGTCGTGGAACTCGAGCAGCGCGGTCATCTTGGTGAGAATCCCGTCATCTCGGCCGAATGCCCGGCGTCACCGGCGGCGCCGCCTCGCTGGTGACGACCAGGTCGCCGGCCTGCAGTCCGTCGAGTACCTGCGCCTGGACACGATTGTTCAGGCCGATCTTCACGAGCCGGTCTTCGATCCTGTCGCCGACCTTCACGCGGACCTTGTAGCGGCCGTCCTTGTCCTTCGCGCCGAGCGCCGAGCTCTGGACGATCAGCACGCCGTCGACCCTGGCCACGACGATCGTCACCTGCGCCGTCATCGCGATCCTCAGCTTGCCGTCGGGGTTCGGCACCTCGAAGATGCCGTTGTAGTAGATCGCCTTCGCGGCGCTGCTCGCGGTAGCCGTGGTCGACGATGCGCTGGTATCGGTCGCGAGCGTCGTCGGCCCCGGCTCGACGCGCTTGAGCACCGCGTCGAAGCGCGTGTCCGGATCGCCGAGCAGCGTGAAGTAGACCGGCAGACCGGCGTGCACGCGCGGCACATCGGCTTCGGAAATCTGCGCCTTGATCGTCATCGTGTCGAGCTGAGCGAGCTTGATCAGGACCGGCGCCGAGAACGCCGAGTTGACGGTCTGGCCTTCCTCGGTGACGACCGCGACGACCGTGCCGTCGATCGGCGCGACGACGCGGGCATAGCCGACGTTGACCTTCGCGGTGTCCTGCGTGAGCTGCGCCTGCGACAGCTGTGCGTCGAGCGCTGCGATGTCGGCCTTGGTCGTCGCCAGCTGGGCGTCCGCGGCCTCGAGGTCGGCGCGTGACCCCGCGTCGATCGCGACCAGTGCCTTCAGTCGTGCAGCCGCGAGGGTCGTCTGCTTGAGCAGCGCGAGCTTCGCCGCGCGCAGGGCCCGCACGTTCAGCACGCCGGCCTCGGCCTTGCGCAGGTCGTTCTGCTGCGTGATCGAATCGATCTCGGCGATCAGCTGCCCCTTCTTCACGCGGTCGCCGAGCGCGACGTGCAGTTTCGTCAGCACGCCGGTGACCTGCGCGCCGACGCTGACCAGCCTGGCCGCCTCGATCGTGCCGGTGGCGAGCACGCCTTCCTCGATGTTGCCCTTGATCACCGCGCTCGTCGTGACTTGGGGCGGCGGCGGATCGCTGAAGACGAAGCGCCTCACGCCCCAGGCGACCAGGCCGACGATCACGACCAGCACGATCCAGAACCACTTGCCGCGTCGCAGATTCATTTCGACTCTTCTCTGTCTTTCCATCCGCCGCCGAACGCCTTGTACAGCGCGACCCGCGAGGTCTGTTCCTCGAGGCGCAGGCTGATCAGTCCCTGTTGGGCGCCGTACAGGGTTTGCTGCGCGGTCAGTACCGTCAGGTAGTTGCTGCTGCCCTGGCGGAAGACCGCGTCGGACAGCGTCAGGCTGGTCGCGAGTGCGTCGACGTACGCGAGCTGCCCTGCGGTGCGCTCCCCGAGCGTGCGTCGCGCGGCGAGCACGTCGGCAACTTCGCGGAACGCCGACTGCAGCGTCTTCTCGTAAGTGGCGACCGCGATGTCGCGATCCGCGACGGCGTTCGCGAGATTCGCCGCGTTGACGCCTGCGTCGAAGATCGGCAGTGTGATCGACGGCCCGAAGCTCCACGAACCGTTGCCGCTGCGAAAGAGTCCGTTCAGCGCGCTGCTGGCCGTGCCGACGCTGGTGGTCAGCGTGATCCGCGGGAAGTAGGCCGCGCGCGCCGCGCCGATGTCGGCATAGGTCGCCTGCAGCCTGCGCTCGCTCGATTGCACGTCGGGCCGACGGACCAGCACCGACGACGGCAATGCCGACGGCACGTCGAGCAGCACGCCCGCGTCTACCGGGATCGTAGCGTTCGGATCGTCGATGTCGGCCAGCGGACTGCCGAGCAGCAGTTCGAGGGCGTTGCGGTCGAGATCGATCTGCGTGCGATACGCGGCGATCTGCACGCGCGCGGCCTCGACGGTGCTGCGGACCTGCGCGACCACGAGACCGGTCGAGCCGCCGAGGTCGCGGATCTTCTGCGTCAGGTCGAGCGTCGATCGCTGACTGTCGTAGGTCTGCAGCGACAGCGTGAGCCGCTGCTGGTCCGCGGCCAACGTCAGCCAGGCAGTGACGACGTCGGCGACCAGCAGCACCTGCGCGCTGCGCCGGTTCTCGCGCGAAGCGAAGTAGGTCGACAGCGCCGAGTCACTGAGATTGCGGACGCGGCCGAACAGGTCGACTTCATAACCGGGGACACTGGCCGACACGCCGTAGTCGGTGGTCGTGAAGCCCGACGCGCGCGTGCGGGTCGCGCTGGCCACCGCATCGACAGTCGGGAGGCGCTGCGCGTCCTGGATGCGATACAGCGCGCGCGCCTTCTCGATGTTCAGCGTCGACACGCGCAGGTCGCGGTTGTTGCGCAGCGCCTGTGCGACGAGTCCGCGCAGCCGCGGGTCACCGATGAAGTCGTTCCAGCCGAGGTCGTAGCCCTGGTCGGCCGACCGCGCCGTCGGGCTCGATGCGTCGTCGGTGGCGCGGTCGGCGAACGACGACGGCAGTGGCGGCGGCGGCTGCCGATAGGCCGGCGCCAGGTTGAGACAACCTGACAGGCCGGCTGCCATCACCATGGTTGCAAGCAGGCGCAGGGGCGACCTCGTGGCGGAGAGGAGCGAATGGGTTTGCAGCACGCGAGGTCGGGACGACGGGCCTTCGACAGGACCGCGAGTCTGTGCTGCGACCTGGAATCCGTGAAAGAAATCTGGAACTGCCGCGACACCTCGATCGACGAACGACAGTGTCGATCGCGGCTCGCGCAGGAGATTGCCCGAAATCGGACCGCGCGTGCGTGACGGTCCCGTATTCTTCGTGAATCCTTTCATCAGCGTCGTTCCCGCATGGCATTGCGCGCCACCGTCTTCAAGGCTCAGCTGTCCGTCAGCGACATGGATCGCGACCGGCACGCGACCCACGCGCTGATCGTCGCCCGTCATCCGTCCGAGACCGACGAGCGGATGATGATCCGCGTTCTGATGTTCGCGTTGCATTCGAGCGACACGATCGCGTTCGGCCGGGGGCTGTCGGACGTCGACGAGCCGGACCTGATCGACCGCGACCTGACCGGCACGATCGATGTGTGGATCGAGGTCGGGCTGCCCGACGAACGGGCCATCCTCAAGGCCTGCGGTCGCGCGCGCCGCGTCGTCGTGATGGCGTACGGTCACGGTGCTGACCTGTGGTGGAAGGGCATCGCCGCGGGGCTGGCGCGGGCACGCAACCTGATCGTGCTGCGCGTGCCGGCCGAGGAATCCCGCGCGCTGGCGGCGATGGCGCACCGGCAGATGGACCTGCAGGCGACGATCCAGGACGGTCTGGTCTGGTTCAGCAGCCCCGATGCGATGGTCGAGGTGCATCCACTGGCGCTGATGGCACCCGAGTAGGACGCATTCGAAGACCGTTGTTGCCCACCCGCCC
>JBDTIS010000188.1:0-11831 GCA_039936235.1 Burkholderiaceae bacterium
TGGCGCGTCACGGACACCTCGACATCCTCGTCAACAACGCGGGGTCGGCCGGCCCGCGCCAGCCGCTGGAGAAAGTGCCACTGACGGCCGAGGAACTGGAGCATCTTCGCGCCGCGGGGTCGGCCGACACCGAGACGCTCGCCCAGGCCACGCGCAACATCCTGGGCGTGTCCTGGAACATGCTTCGCGCCGCCGCACCGTTCCTGAAGCAAGGCGCTTCGGTGATCAATGTCTCGACCATATTCTCGCGCACCCAGTACTACGGCCGCACGGCCTACGTGGTGCCGAAAGCGGCGCTGAATGCGCTGTCGCGCCAGGTGTCGGAAGAACTCGGGGCGCGCGGCATCCGCGTGAACATGATCCTGCCGGGGCCGATCCGCAGCGAGCGCATCCGCAGTGTGTTCGCGACCATGGACCAGCTCAAGGGTGCCGAGGCCGGCAGCACGGCGCACGAGTTCTTCGACATGATGACACTCGACCGCGCCTTCGATGGCCAGCCGCCGGCCAAGGACTTCCCGGTGCCCGCCGACATCGCCCACACCTGTGTCTTCCTCGGCAGCGACGAGTCGGCGGCCTTCAACGGGCATGATTTCGAGGTCACCCACGGCATGCAGGTGCGCAAGGAAAGCCGCAGCACCTGGGTCAGCCGGCCGACGATGCGGACCGTCGACGCCATCGGCCACACCGTCCTGGTGGCGGCTGGTGACCAGATCGACGACGCGGTGGCCATCGCCGGGTTGCAGGCCGAGGTCGGCGCGCACGTCGTGCTGGGCCTGCCCAGCGAGAGCGAGTGCGCCCGCGCCCGCAGCCTGCTGGCCGACATGCGCCATGGCCAGCGCGTGGACGTCCGCGTGTTCGACCGCACCGAACCTGCCACGATGGACGCAGCGCTGTCCGAAGACCACGGCGGCCCGATCACCGGCGCCATCGTGATGCCGGCGCATGGCCCCGAGCGCTTTCGCGCCGCGCTGTGCGAAGCCCGCGACGACGACATGGAGCGCTTCGTCGACGATGAACTCGGTGGCGCGATCGCGGTGGCGCGCATGCTCAGCCGCTACTGGAAGGAGCGGGCCGACCTGCAGCAGGAACCGCGCTTCGTTTTCCTGACCAACGGCAGCGACGGCGGCGCCAACGCGTGGGCCAACCTGTTGCGCTCTGCGATGGAGGAACTGATCCGCGTCTGGCGCGACGAGAGCGAGGTCGACGTCAAGCTCGGCCGCCGCCGCTTCCCCGAGTGGGGCAACCAGATCATCCGCTATGACAACACGGAGGCCGAGAACCTGCCCTTCACCGCCGGTCACACGGCGCGGCTGCTGTTCAAGGAGCAGCGCATCCGGCAGGTCAACCTGTATCTGCCGACCAGCATCGTCGAGGCCAGCGGGGCCCGCCGAGCGACGGTGGGTTTCACCGAGAACCTGGCCGGCCTGCACATCGGCAAGGTGGCGCTGATCACGGGCGGTTCGGCCGGCATCGGCGGCGCGGTGGCGCGGCTGCTGGCGCTGGGTGGCGCCAAGGTGATGCTGGCGGCACGCCGCGAGAGCGAACTGCAGGCGGTGCGCGCCCGCATCATCGGCGAGCTCGAGGACATCGGCTACTCGCAGCCCGAGCGCCGCGTGGGCATCCTGCCGGGTGTCGACGTGGGGCAGCTGCACACGCTGAAGCCTGCCGTGGCAGCCACGCTGGCCGCGTTCGGCCGCATCGACTACCTGATCAACAACGCCGGCGTGGCGGGTGCCGAGGATATGGTCGTCGACATGGACCCTGCCGCGTGGACCGCCACGCTGGACGCGAACCTCGTTTCCAACTACGCCCTGATGCACGCAGTACTGCCACTGATGAAGAAGCAAGGCAGCGGCTACGTGCTGAATGTGTCGAGCTACTTCGGCGGCGAGAAGTACCTCGCCGTGGCCTATCCCAACCGCAGCGACTATGCCGTCAGCAAATCCGGGCAGCGCGCGATGGTCGAAACCATGGCCCGCTTTCTCGGTCCCGAAGTGCAGATCAACGCCATCGCTCCCGGGCCGGTGGAGGGCGAGCGGCTCAAGGGCACCGGCAGCCGCCCCGGGCTGTTCGAACGCCGAGGACGGCTCATCCTGGAAAACCGGCGTCTGAATGCGGTGCACGGCGCCGTCGTCAAGGCGATGCGCCGCGGCCTTGGCGTCGAGGCATTGCTCTCGCATCTGGCGGCCAACGACGTGGCCGCGATCGCGATGGATTCCGACGCGCCGAGCGAGCTGCGAGCGCTGGCCGTGGCCGCGCACAAGGAGCGCAGCACCGACTGCAGTTGGGGCAGCTACCTGCTGAGCGTCGCGATCGCCGAGCGCCTGATCGGCCGCCTGCGCCTGGGCGGCTGTTTCCTGGGCGTACCCGGGTGGCAGTCGCGCAGCGGCGTGGGTTGGCTGGCACGCGTGCCGCCCGACGACCAGCCCTACCTGCCGCCGAGCGCCGTGCAGGACGAGGCCGAGAAGGTGCGCAAAGGGGTGCTGTCGCTGCTGCACCTGGGGAAGATGCCGACCGAAACCGAGGTGGCGCTGGCCACCGTCTACTTCCTGGCCGACCGCGCGGTCAGCGGCGAGACCTTCATGCCTTCGGGCGGCCTGAATCTGGAACGCTCGATCACCGAGCGCGAGCTGTTCGGCAGCGCCAAGCGCGAGCGGCTGGACATGATGCGCGGGCGTACCGTATGGCTGATCGGCGAGCATCTGGTGGAGTATCTGGCGGAGGCTGCGCGGCAACTGGTGACCGAGTGCCAGGTGGGGCGCGTCGTCCTGCTCACCCGGACCGCCGAGGGCGGTGCGGCGCTGCGTGCCGCGCTGCGCGACGTGCCGCCCGACCTGCTGCACACGGTCGAGGTGGGCGACGACATCGAGGGCGGAATCGACGCTGCGCTGGCCCGGCACGGCCATCCGACCACGATCGTCAGCACGCCCTTCGTGCCGCTGCCCGATCTGCTCTTCCCCAGCAACGATGCCCCCGACGGTATGGCCCTGAGCCCGGAGCAATTCCGCCAGATGGTGCAGGACAACCTGACGCACCAGTTCCGCGTCGCCCGCAAGGCCAGCCTGATCGACGGCAACCAGCTCGTGCTGGTCTCGCCAGACGTGCCTGCCGGCAGCGACAAAAGCGGCGCCGCATTCGCACTGGCGAACTTCGTCAAGACCACCATGCACGCTTTCACCGCCACGCTGGCGGTGGAAAACGAACGACTGGTTCACGACGTGCCGGTGAACCAGATCAACCTCACACGCCGGGCGCGCGGCGAAGAGCCGCGCAATTCCGCCGAGCACCTGGAGGAGGTCAAGCGCTTCGGGCGCGCGGTGCTGCTGGCCGGCGCACCGTTGCCCGACGCCGAGGATTCGCGCTATCGGTCGCGGATCTACAGGGGGATGGCCATCACGGTGTAGCAAATGCGTGGTGGCCGATGCAGGCTACGGTGTCGATCAGGCGTTTCGGCAACGCCTGACCGAACTTGGGCTGCCTTACGTGGTCGGCATCTCCTCCGCAGTGGTGATGTGGCCACCTCGCATCGAACCCTTACCGCCGGCGCGCTATCGCGGCCGGTGACGACCGTCGGTAACGCCGCGACGCACGCCGACACGTCAGCCGATCTCGGTCAAGGCGTCGGCGTAGGCGCTGCTCGAAGACACTGCGCTCAACGACTTGATAGCCCAAGCCCACATGCGCTGGCGGATCGAGCGCGACTATCAAAATCTCGAACAGGAACTCGGGCTCGGCCACTATGAGTGGCGTGGCTGGCGCGGTCTCCACCACCGTGCGACGCCGTGTATCTCGGCCTACTGATTTCTGGTCGCCGAAAGAATCGTCGCTGTCGGACTGGCTCTCGACCCTGCGCTATCTATTCAGCTTTCAGTCGATCGCTCGCCTCGGGCCGTGTCCGTGCTGTAGCAGCCGACATGCATAGCTTCTTTTCTGACACAGGCAGCGCAGACCGAGCGACGATGAAAGCAGCCACGGCGCTTCGCGGCGCATTGCGGCGCCGTTGTGCGAACTGCACGAACGCAATCAGGGGCTGTTCACCGGTCCTACCGTGCGGCGGCCTCGTCCATGATCCACAGGGTGCCGCCGACCGGATGGACGCGCGCCGCGGGCAGCGACTCGTCCCCTTGCAGCACGCGTCGAACCACGTCGCGCTTGGCTGCGCCTGAGACGAGAAACAGCACGGCATGCGTCGACTCGAGCGCCGGATAGGTCAACGTGATGCGCACCGGCGCCGTCGCGTTGTCGGTCTTCACCGCGACGACCCACGCCGTCTTCTCTTCGAGCGCGTCGGTACCGGCGAACAGCGACGCGGTATGGCCGTCCTCGCCGAGCCCTAGCATCACGACGTCGAACAGCGGGTTGTCGTCGGTGAAGTGATTGCTGCCGTGGATCGCGTGCAGCGTCGTCGCGTACAGCGCCGCCGCCACGCGCGCGCGCTCGAACGTCTCTTCGACCGTGCCGGCGCCGGCGCCGGCGCCGTCGTCGCTCGGGATCGGATAGACGTGCGATGCGGGCATATCGACGTGATCGAGCAGCGCCTTGCGCGTCATCAGCAAGTTGCTCGCCGCGTCGTCCTTCCCGACGAAGCGTTCGTCGCCCCAGACCAGATGCAACGCATCCCAGGGGATGCGGTCGCGCCACGGATGTTGCGCGAGGCATTCGAAGATGGCCTTCGGCGTCGAGCCGCCGGACAGCGCGATCACCGCGCGGCCGCGGCGCTCGACCGCGTGCACGATCTGCTCGATCAGCCATTCGGACGCGCGCGTCGCGAGCGATGCCGCATCGGGCACGATCTCGACCGCGTGTCGTTGCTTCTGCTTCGTGATCTTCTTCTCTTCGCTCATGACACCTCCTTCGTAGCGCGCGGCAGCACCAGCGCATGCACGGCCTTCGCGAAGCCCTCATCGCTGTTGCTGGCGGTCACCGCATCGGCCGCTGCCTTGACCTCGGCCGGCGCGTTGCCCATCGCGATCGCGAAGCCGGCGATCTCCAGCATCGCGAGGTCGTTGACCATGTCGCCGATGGCGGCCATTTCGTCCAGCGCTAAGCCCGCATGTTCGGCGATCGCGCGCAACGCGCTGCCCTTGTCGGCGTTCGCGTTTGTGACGTCGAGATAGTAGGTCTGCGAACGCAGCGCGCGGGCCGCCGTCGACAGCCGCGGCTGCAGCGCGAGTTCGGCGCGTTCGAGCAGGTCGGGGTCGGCGCTGCTGCCGACGATCTTGCCGATGCCGGTGACGCCGTCGAACGACGCGACGACGCGCGGCGCGAAGCCGACCGTGTGCTGCTCGTGCGCGACGTAGTGCCCCGCCGGGTCGGTGAGGATCCAGTCGTCGAGCGTGAATACCCACGCATCGACGCCCATCGCAGCGAACAGGTCTAGCGCGATGCGGGCGTCGTCGGCGCCGAGCGCCTCGAACGCGATCGGCTGCAGTCGGGAATCGAGCAGTGCGCCGCCGTTGAAGGCGGCTGCTGCCGGTCGACGAGGGCCGTTGCTGTCCGCGTCGGGTTGCAGCTCCAGCGCGGTCGCGATGCCTTGCAGTCCGCGCGGCGGACGGCTGCTGACGAACGCGAAGCCGACGCCGGCGGCCTTCAGGGCGCGCACGGCGTCACGCGCGTCGGCAGTGACTTCCTTGTCAGGCGTGACGAGGGTGCCGTCGACGTCGGCGACGAGGCAGCGGATGGGATGTGAGAGGGTCATGCTCGCTCGTTCGTTGCGGGTTTTCCGTCTTTCGTCTTTCTGGCACCCAAAGTCACTGGCTTCCCGCGTGCGCCGGAACGACTGTGAAGACAGCATGGACGCTTTCTAAAGCGCTTCCTCGCAACGTCGTTCCCGCGAACGCAGAAACCCATTGTCGTTGCTCGATCTGACGCATCACCCCAGGTCCCGCCACCTTCGCCCATCGCGGATCAGCAGTTCGTCCGCAGCGGCCGGGCCGTTGCTGCCGGCCCTGTAATCGACGATCGGACTGTAGCCCTTGCCCCAGGCGTCGAGGATCGGCTGCACCGCGGCCCAGCCGCCTTCGATGTTGTCGGCGCGCTGGAACAACGTCGCGTCGCCGGTCATGCAGTCGTAGATCAGCGTCTCGTAGCCGGTATTGGCCTGAGCCTGGAAGTAATCGCTGTACCTGAAATTCATCTTCACGCCGGAGATCGCGAGCTGCTGGCCCGGCACCTTCGCCTGGAAGTTGGTCGAGATGCCCTCCTCCGGCTGCACGTGCAGGATCAGCTCGTTCGACGGCAACGTCGCCTGCGGCAGGTCGCGGAACAACGCGTACGGCACCTGCTTGAAACGGATCGCGATCTCGGTCCGGCGGGTCGCGAGCGCCTTGCCGGTGCGCACGTAGAACGGCACGTCGGCCCAGCGCCAGTTGTCGATCATCAGCTTCATCGCGACATAGGTCTCGGTGTTCGAGTCGCGCTTCACGTCGGGTTCCTCGCGATAGCTCTTCACGAACTTGTCCTGCACGGCACCGGCCGTATAGCGCGCGCGGACGGTGTCGCCCGCGGCCTCGCGCGGCGGCAGCGCGCGAATCGCCTGGATCACTTTCGCCTTCTCGCTGCGCACCGCGTCCGCAGAGAACGAATTAGGCGCCTCCATCGCGCACATCGCGAGCAGCTGGAACATGTGGTTCGGCACCATGTCGCGCAGCGCCCCGGTCGCGTCGTAGAAGGACCCCCGACCCTCGACGCCCACCGTCTCGCTCGCGGTGATCTGCACATGGTCGATGTGCTGGCGGTTCCACAGCGGCTCGAAGAAGCCGTTGGCGAAACGCAGCACCATGATGTTCTGCACCGTCTCCTTGCCGAGGAAGTGGTCCATGCGGAACACCTGCTCCTCACGCAAGACCTTGAGGATGGTCTTGTCGAGCGCCTTCGCCGAGGCGAGATCGTGGCCGAACGGCTTTTCGATGATCAGCCGACGCCAGCCGTTCTTCGTCTGCTTGAGCAGCTGCGACGCTGCGAGCTGCTGGATGGTGGACTCGAACAACGACGACGCGATCGCGAGATAGAAGATCACGTTGCCGATCGCATCCTTCGCGCCGGCCTTGCCGTTGCCGTTCGCCCCGTTCAGCGACGCGATCATGTTGCCGAGGTCGGCATACGACGCCGGGTCGCCGAGATCGGCCGCGAGATAGTGGATGCGCTCGCGCAGGAATTCCCACCTGGCCGGTACGAGCGCCGCATGGCCGGCCTTCGCATCGAACTCACCACCGGACTCGGCGAAGCGCGCCTTGATCGATGTGGTCAGTTCCGTGCGGAACTGGTCGTCGGTCATCGGGCTGCGCGACACGCCGACGACGCGGAAGCCCCCGTCGAGCGAGCCCGCCCGTGCGAGGTTGTACAGCGCCGGCACCAGCAGCCGATGCGTCAGGTCGCCCGACGCGCCGAAGATCACCAGCGTGCACGCCGGTGCGGGTGGCGCGGCGACCGGATCGATCAGCTGGTCCATCACGACAGCCGGTCCATTCTTCTTCGCCGCTGCCTTGCCGGTCATCCTTTCTTCACCCCTTCCATGTGGCCGCCGAACTGGTTGCGCATCGCCGACAGGAGCTTGTCGGCGACGGTATGGTCGCGACGCGACCGGAAACGCGCATAAAGCGATGCCGACAACACGTTGACCGGCACCTCCTCCTCCATCGCGGCGTCTAGTGTCCAGCGACCTTCGCCCGAGTCGGCGACCTCGCCGGTGAACGCGGACAGCTTCGCGTCTTCGGCCAGCGCGATCGCCGTCAGGTCGAGCAGCCACGACGCGATCACGCTGCCGCGGCGCCACACCTCGGCGATGTCGGCCAGGTTGAGGTCGTAGCGTTCGTCCTGCGGCAGCTTGACCGACGACTTGTTGGCGAGGACGTCGAAGCCTTCGGCATAGGCCTGCATCAGCCCGTACTCGATGCCGTTGTGGATCATTTTCACGAAGTGTCCGGAGCCGACCGGGCCGCAGTGCAGGTAGCCCTGCTCGGCGCGCGGGTCGAGGTCGTCGCGCCCTTCGCGCTTCGGCGTCGCGGCGTAATCGCCGCTGCCGGGTGCGAGCGATGCGAGGATCGGATCGATCCGTGCGACCGCCTCGTCGTCGCCGCCGATCATCATGCAATAGCCGCGCTCGCGACCCCACACGCCGCCGGACGTACCGATGTCGACGTAGTGAACGCCGGCGGGCTTGAGCTCGGCGGCGCGGCGGATGTCGTCCTTGTAGAACGTGTTGCCGCCGTCGATCAGGATGTCGCCGCTGCCGAGCATCGGCTTCAACGCGGTGATCGTGTCCTCGGTGATCCTGCCGGCCGGCAACATGATCCAGATCGCGCGTGGCACGTCGAGCTTCGCGACGAAGTCCGCGAGATCCTTCGCGCCGGTCATGTGATCGGCCACGAGCCTGTCGATGGCGGCAGGGTCGCGGTCGAACACGACGCAGCTGTGCCCCTTCTCGGCCAGCCGGCGCGCGATGTTGCCGCCCATGCGTCCGAGTCCCACTACGCCCAATTGCATCGAAGACTCCTGGTGAATGCTGGATGGATGGCCACGCCATGAATCGCCGGCGCGGATCGATGATGGAGGATCAACGTTGCATCAATACATCAGAAGACCGGTTCGCGCGGCTGCGCGGGACTCACCTGCGAACCCACCCGATCGTTTTTCGCGTCGGCCGCCATACAGGCCGACCGCGACAACCCGAGCGCCGAGTTGATCAACGACACGTGCGAGAACGCCTGCGGGAAGTTGCCGAGTTGGCGCCGGGTCGCGGGATCGTATTCCTCGGCCAGCAGGCCGACGTCGTTCGTGACCGCGAGCAGTCGCTCGAACAGGGCGGTCGCGTCGTCCATGCGGCCCTGCAGCCTGAGGTTGTCGACCAGCCAGAAGCTGCATGCGAGGAACACGCCTTCGCCGGGCGGCAATCCGTCGCTGTGCCTGTCGGTGCTGTAACGAGCCACGAAGCCATCGACGAGGAGGTCGGCCTCGATCGCCGCGACCGTGCCAGCCATCCGCGGGTCGCTCGCCGGCAGGAAGCCGCTCATCGGGATCAGCAGCAGGCTCGCGTCGAGATCCTGCGAGCCGTAGCTCTGGACGAATGCGTTGCGATCCTTGTCGTAGCCCTTCGAGCAGACATCGTCGTGGACCAGCTGGCGCAGCGCGCGCCACTTGTCGACCGGGCCGTCGAGTCCGAACTTCTCGGCCGAGCGAACAGCGCGGTCGAACGCGGTCCACACCATGACCTTGGAGAACGTGAACTGCTTCGCCCCGTCGCGCGTCTCCCAGATGCCCCGGTCCGGTTCGAACCAGATCGTCTCGAGGTGTTCGAGCATCCGCAGCTGGAACGGCCAGATCGCATCGTCGTCGTCGAGGCCGCCGAGCCGCGCGTAGTGGAGCGCGCCCATTACCTGCCCGTAAACGTCGAGCTGCAGCTGGTTGGACGCGGCATTGCCGATCCGGACAGGCTTCGACTGTTCGTAGCCGGGCAGCTCGTCGATCTCCCACTCCTCGAGGCGCTGCTCGCCGCCGAGCCCGTACATGATTCGCAGCCGCGACGCGTCGCCGGCCACCGCGCGCTCGAGCCACATCCGCCATGCGCGCGCCTCGTCGTAGTAGCCGGCGTTCATCAGCGCGAACAGCGTCAGCGTGGCATCGCGCAGCCAGCAGTAGCGGTAGTCCCAGTTGCGCACGCCGCCGATCTTCTCGGGCAGGGAGGTCGTCGGCGCAGCGACGATGCCGCCGGTCGGGCCGTAGGTCAGCGCCTTCAACACCATCAGCGACCGGCGGACGATGTCGGTGTAGACGCCGGCATCGAGTGGCTTGTCGCCCCACTTCTCCCAGAACGTGACGGTCTCCCGGAGCGCCTGCTCGGCATCCAGAGCAGCCGGCAACGGCAGATGCGACGGACTGTGTCCCAGGACGAACGCGAGCCGCTGGCCTTCGGCGACGTCGAAATGCGCCACCGTCTGCATCCCTTCGCCTTCGAGTGCGACCGGCGCGCGCAACGTGACCATGTCGGGTCCGGCGATCGCGCGAACGCCGTTCGTGTCGTCGGGCAGCTTCGTGACCCACGGCGTCGTGACACCATAGTTGAAGCGCAGGCTGATCTCGCTGCGCATCGTGACGCGGCCGGCACGGCCTTCGACGATCCGGACGATCTTCGAAACGTCGTCGGCGCCCGGCGGCATGAAGTCGATCACCGCGACACGACCGCTGGCCGTTTCGAACACGGTCTCGAGGATCAGCGTGTGATCGTAGTAGCTGCGGGTGGCGACGACATCGTCCTGCCCGACGTCGCGGCGCGGCGCGATCCGCCAGCGGCCGTGGTCGGCGTCGCCGAGCAGTGCGGCGAAGCAGGCACCGCCGTCGAAGCGCGGTACGCAGAACCAGTCGATGCTGCCGTTGCGCGCGACCAGCGCCGCCGTCTGGCAGTCGCCGATCAGCGCGTAGTCTTCAATTGGGAGGGACATGGATGACGGGATCTCGAAGACGCGCTGACAGGGGCTCGAACGTTTCGGGCCTGCCTGGTCGGGCATCGGTGCAGGTGGTGGTGCCATCGTAATCGCAACGGCGGCCTCGAACTGACTGCGCCGTCGCCGGCGAGTTCACGCACCGATGGCAGAGCGTCAGGGCGCGTCCAGCGCGCCGTTCAATATCTTGGCGAGTCGCACGCCGGCCTTGCGCAACTGCATCGCCGCGATCTCCGAGGCCGGCCGGTAGTAGTCGACACCGATGGGAACGACGGCCGTGATCGGCTTCTCGCACTGGAAGGTCGTAGGCAGCGACGGATAGATGAAGTCGCGCGCCAGCACGAAGCTCTCGTTGGCCCACAGGTCGATGTCTCCCACGTTCCACGCCTGCCGGGTGTCCGCATCGGGCCGGTCCGCGAGGAACTTTTCGTAGCCGCCGCGCTCGTCGAACATCCTGTACGGGATGAGCCGGTCCCATGCGGTGTGCAGGTTGTAGGGGGACGGCGCGGGCCTGCCTTCGACCCGATCGTCGGAAGCCTTGCCGAGGAACGTGATCCTGACGTCGTTGCCACCCTTGTCGTCGTGATCCGACGCATGCAGCGGCTGGTGCAGGTCGCCGACCAGGTGCGTGATCCATTTCAGCGCTTCGTTGCGCGCGAGATGCGGCTGCGACCTGTCCTCGAGGATCGCGATCTGCCTGGCGAACCACGCGGTCGCGCACTTGCCGTCGGGGCAATACTTGGCGCGGTCGGGCACGCCGCAGATCGGCACGTCGTCGTAGTGGTAGACGCCGGTGGCGCGCTGCTCGGGCGTGGCGCGCAGTTCGTCGGGCCAGCTCGCGACCTGGCCCAGTGTCTCGCGGCCCGACGGCTTGCCGTCGGCGTTGAGGTCGCCGCGCAGCAGATCGGCGACCGTGGCCTTCGTGGTCGGCGTGAGGAACTGGGTCGCGATGTCGGCGACCATCGCGTGGCCGCGCGCGCTCCACGCGAACGCGCTGACTGACCACGACGTGATCGCGACGAAGGTCCACAGTGCGGTGGCGATCCGGATGGAAGACGACTTCGGAAAGCGGCTGGCTGGCATGGCCCGAGGAGGAAATCGACGATCGCGCATCATATCCAACGGGGTGGGCTGGGTTGTTCGATGCGATTGGATGGACTTGGGCCCGGCGTGTGGGCCGTTCCGAACGCATGTGAGAAACCTCTGCCGCCACGCATGGGCTCGCACGTCATGCTCGGTGGGTAGGGTCCCGCCTTCCTCGGGACGACAGTGGGCCTGGATGTCGTTTCGAACGCAGTGAGGAACCTCTGCCGCTACACAGGGGCTCTCACGTCATGCTCGGTGGGTAGGGTCCCTCCTTCGTCGGGACGACAGTGGGCCTGGATGTCGTTCCGA
>JBDTIS010000189.1:0-5313 GCA_039936235.1 Burkholderiaceae bacterium
GAAAGGCCGGCCTGGCTGTGCTCCCTTCCCCTGACACCTGACTTGGACATGGCGGGCTTGCGAACCCTTGTCGTCGTGCTTGGCGACCAACTCGACCTGTACGCCGCCGCCTTCGACGGCTTCGATCCGGAGCAGGACGCGGTCTGGATGGCCGAAGCCAGCGAGGAGGCTACTCACGTCTGGTCGAGCAAGCAGCGCATCGCCATCTTTCTGGCCGCCATGCGCCACTTCGCGCAGGCTCTGCGCGACGTTCGCTGGACTTTGCACTACACCATGCTGGACGACCCGGGCAACCGCGCAAGCTTGGCCGCCGAACTCCAGGTCGCCCTCTCGAAATTGGCGCCAAAGCGCGTAATGATGACCGCGCCGGGTGACTGGCGGGTTTGGCAGTCGCTGAAGGCGCTTGTCGAGTCCGCAGGACGGGTGCTGGAGATCTGCGAAGACCGCCATTTCTACACCACCGTGCGCGAGTTCGCGGCGTATGCCAAGGGGCGCAAGTCGCTGCGGCTCGAGTACTTCTACCGTGAACTGCGCCAGCGCCACGGCGTGCTGATGCAGGGCGGTCAACCGGTGGGCGGACAGTGGAATTTCGACGCCGACAACCGCGAGGCCTTCGGCCGCGCCGGGCCCGGGGCGTTGCCGGAGCGCGCCTCCTTCGAGCCCGATGCCGTGACCCGCGAAGTCATCGCGCTGGTCAATGCGCGCTTCGCGCAGCACCCTGGCGCGCTCGACAGCTTTGCCTGGCCCGTCACGCGCGAACAGGCGCTGTTGGCCCTGCAGCGGTTCATTGAAGAGCGGCTGCCTCTGTTCGGCCGTTATGAAGACGCGCTGTGGCCGGGCGAGCCCTGGCTTTACCACTCGCAACTGTCCGCAGCGCTGAACCTCAAGCTGCTGAACCCGCGCGAGGTAGTGCAGGCGGCCGAGGCGGCCTATCACGCCGGGCATGCGCCGCTGCCGAGCGTAGAAGGTTTCATCCGCCAGATCCTTGGCTGGCGCGAGTTTGTTCGCGGCATCTACTGGACCCAGATGCCCGGCTACGCAGAACGCAATGCCCTGGACGCGCAGCAGGATCTGCCGGCCTGGTACTGGACCGGACAGACCGACATGGCATGCCTGCGCGACGCGATCACCCAGACCTTGCAGCACGGTTATGCGCACCACATTCAGCGTCTGATGGTGACGGGCCTGTATGCCTTGCTCTTCGGTGTGCGTCCGCAGCAGGTGCACGCGTGGTATCTGTCGGTGTATGTCGATGCGGTGGAGTGGGTCGAGTTGCCCAACACGCTGGGCATGAGCCAATACGGCGACGGCGGTCTAATGGCCAGCAAGCCCTACGTCGCCACCGGCAAGTACATCCAGCGCATGGGCGGCCCTTGTGCCGGCTGCCGCTACGACCCGGCCCAACGCGAAGGCGAGCGTGCCTGCCCCTACACCACGCTGTACTGGGACTTCCTGATGCGACACGAAGCGCTGCTCTCCGGAAACCCGCGCATGGCCTTGCAGGTGAAGAACGTTGCGCGGATGAGCGAACCCCAGCGGCAGGGGGTCGCGCAGCGCGCCGCCGCGATCCGACGCGGTGAAGTGGGTGCGACCGGATAAGGTCACCCGACCCGATCCCCCGACGCTGGCGCCGCCCAGCCCGAATCGGCGCCGCGCGCTCGCCTACGACGATCGCGGCAGCAGCGCCATCATCCCGATAGCGATTGCACGGACGCCGGCACTACAGCCGCCGAACGATTCGTGGAAGCGCGGAGGTGAGCCAGGAACTCGATGGCGATCGGTGAAGGTCCGCGGTCCTTCTGGTGGAGGATGAACCAGTTGGACTGGATCGGAAAGCCGCGCACCGTCAGTTCCGTCACGCCCTCTCCTCCGTCCACACGACGTGCGATCGCGTGACGTGACAACACGGCCAACCCGAGACCGGCCGCCACCGAATGCTTGATGGCCTCATTGCTGCCCAGTTCGAGCCTCACGTTCGGCGTGAACCCCAGGGCGGCGAAGTGCGCATCGCAGGCCATGCGCGTGCCGGAGCCGTGCTCACGCAAGATGAACCGCTGCTTCGCCAGCATCGCAAGCGAAATGGAACGCCGACCGGCCAGCGGGTGCGTACTGGGAGCGATCACCACCAGCGGATTCGGCAGGAAGACGTGGTGCGCCAAGTCCATGTCGGGCGGAGGCATCGACATGATGTACAGGTCGTCGCGGTGGTTTCGAAGACGCGCAACCACACCGTCTCGATTGAGAACCTGGAGCGAGATGTCGATGTCGGGGTACCGCGCGCAAAACGTGCCCAACATGCCAGGCACGAAATATTTGGCGGTGCTGACGACCGCGAGGCGTAGACGCCCTTGCGTCAAGCCCTTGAGCGCACTGATCTTCTGTTCGAACGCGGCCCACTCGTCGCTCATTCTTTGAGCGGCACCGACCAGCGCCTCGCCCGCGACCGTCAACTGAAGGCGCTTGCCCAGCTGTCCGTATAGCGGCAATCCGATCGATTCGGCCAGGTCTCTCAGTTGCATCGACACGGTGGGCTGCGTGACGTGGCACGCGCGTGCGGCTGCGGTAATGCTTCCGGTTTCGACGAGGGCCAGAAACAGCTGCAACTGGCGGAAGGTTGCGTGCATAGAGGGGTGGTAATGCCACACATCGGAAATATCGACTTTACTCGAATCACCGCGCTCCTTAGTATCGGCTCCGATGCAGCTATCGATCCGCGTGTCATGAACAGCCTCCCGGGTCCGGCCGTCCTGGTGGTTGCGGTGACACCGGGTTGCTCACCGACAGCGCACAACTGCCGCTCCTGATGGCGCTGCCCGCCAGTGCGTCCTGCATCGCCGTTCCGGTGGTGCCCTGACCCGCCATGTCGGAGGTCAGACCGTCGCCTCATCTCGGCATCTCGCTCGCACTGACGTGTCCGTTCAACATCCTGCTCGGCATGCCGTACGCCGCCGTTGCAGAACACCTCCTGCCATGAACCCACCTGCCTTGAAACGCGTCGAGTCGACATCTGCGCCTTGCGACCACTCGCTGCTGGGCTGCGAACACCCTCTGAGGGAGGACCTCGTGGACGAGGTCCATGCTCGACCCTCCGATGCGCTGGATACCCCGTGCCGCGCCACGTTTGTCGCCAAGCTCATCGACCCGGGCGAGCGGGCGCGGGAGCTCCGGCATCTAAGCGTCTTATGCAGCCTGTTCTCCGTCGAACCGCCGATGCCCGAAGCGAATCATTTCGTGGCCGCGTTGGGTCCGCTGAAGCTGAAGTGGGAGCGGCACGGGGAATTCTCCGGATACACCTTCATAGCGGCCGGCCTGAGCCCGAAGCCCTTCAGCGAGCCTCCGGTGCTGCTGCTGCCGCCGGGCTGGCTTGCCGGGCTTCCCGGTCAGGTCCTCGTCGCCGCGCACGCGAAGATCGTCGCCATGCCGGCCGAGGGCGTCGACGCTGAATTCCTGGCACGGCACTTCGCCGACAATCTCGTGCTGGGTGGCGACATCGGCGAGCACGCTGGCATGGCGTACACCGATTTCCGCGTCCACGCCGATGGCTTCTCGCGCTTCCTGTTGATCGACAAGGCCTTCACCGTCCGCCAGGCCGGCCGGATGCTGCAACGCCTGTTCGAGATCGAGACCTATCGCATGATGGCGCTGCTCGCATTGCCGGTGGCTCGGCAGCAGTCGACCCGACTCGTCGATATCGGGACCGCACTCGCATCGGTCACCACCGACATCGCATCAGGCAGCGTCGACGACGAAGCGCTGCTGCACAAGGTCACCCGTCTCGCCGCCGAAGTCGAGAGCGGCCTGGCGGCCAGCCAGTTCCGCTTCGGTGCCTGCCGCGCCTATGGCGAACTGGTCGCGACCCGCATCGCCGAGTTGCGCGAGGCCCGCCAACCGGGCATTCAGCCGATCGGCGAGTTCATGACGCGCCGCTTCACACCGGCCGTGGCCACCTGCGCTGCGGTGTCCCAGAGGCTGCGCGACTTGTCCGAGCGCGTCGCGCGGGCCAGTGCCCTGTTGTCGACCAGGGTCGACATCGCGCGCGAACGCCAGAACCAGGCACTGCTGGCGTCGATGGACAGGCGCGCGAAGGCGCAGCTTCGTCTCCAGCAAGCCGTCGAGGGTCTCTCCGTGGCAGCGATCGTCTACTACGCGGCCGGGTTGGTCGGCTACCTGACGAAGGGCCTCAAGAGCGCCGGGGTGCACGTCGAACCGGACCTGCTCATCGGTGCCAGCATCCCGCTGCTGTTCGTCATGGTGTTCATCGTCACACGGCGCGCCCGCCGCCGGCTGACCAGGAACGACCGGCTCCATCCTGCCGACGAGGCGTCATAGGACGAACCGGGGCGGGCTCTATACGGTGCGGGCGGTACCTCGGGCGCTGAAGCCAGCGATAATGCTGCGTTGTCCGCGAAGCCGTCGCCCCGGACCGAACCAACAGATCGAGTGCCCATGCTGCTGATGATCGACAACTACGACAGCTTCACCTACAACCTCGTCCAGTACTTCGGCGAGATCGGCGAAGAGGTCAGGGTCGTTCGCAACGACACGGTCACGCTCGCGCAGATCGAGGCCATGGGTGCCGACCGCATCTGCCTGTCCCCGGGCCCGTCGACGCCGGCCGAGGCCGGCATCTGCGTGCCGCTGCTGCAGCGCTTCGCCGGCAGGCTGCCGATCCTCGGGGTCTGCCTCGGCCACCAGGCTATCGGTGCGGCCTTCGGCGGCAACGTGGTGCGCGCCGCGCGCGTGATGCACGGCAAGACCGACGCCGTTACGCACACCGATGCCGGCGTCTTCAACGCGCTGCCGTCGCCATTCACCGTCACGCGCTACCACTCGCTCGCGATCGAACGCAACACGCTGCCCGACTGTCTCGAGATCACCGCATGGACCGGCGACGGCGAGATCATGGGCGTGCGCCACAGGCAGTTCGATATCGAAGGGGTGCAATTTCATCCCGAAGCGATCCTCACCGAGCACGGCCACCAGCTTCTCAAGAATTTCCTGACGCACTGATGGGCACGGTTTCAGTGTCACCTCTTCGGCGAGGCGTGCGCATCCATTTCCAAGACCATCCAGCCACATGTCGATCACCCCGAACGAAGCCCTGATCCGCTGCATCGAGCATCGCGAGATCTTCCACGACGAGATGCTGTCTCTGATGCGGATGCTGATGCGCGGCGAGATGTCGCCGTCGATGGCGTCCGCGCTGCTGCTCGGACTGCGCGTGAAGAAGGAGACCATCGGGGAGATCGCGGCCGCCGCGCAGGTCATGCGCGAGTTCGCCACGCCGGTGATCGTTGCGGACAAGGCGCACCT